>JALUWJ010000242.1 GCA_027019605.1 Henriciella sp.
CGACGAGGATGCGCTTTGCTTGGGTCATTGGTCGAACTCGTATCTGGCCGACAGCGCTGCTGCTTTTTTCAGAGCATTGGCTTTGTGGACGGTTTCATCAAATTCGTATTGCGGGTTGGAATCCAGAACGACCCCGCCGCCCGCCTGGATGTGCAACTGACCATCTTTCAGAACCGCGGTGCGTAGCGCGATGCAGGTGTCCAGGTCGCCATTCCAGCCGAAATAGCCGATCGCGCCGCCGTAAATGCCGCGTGCGTTTTGCTCGAGCTCATCGATAATTTGCATCGCCCGGATTTTAGGCGCGCCGGAGACGGTTCCGGCCGGCAATCCTGCCAGCAATGCATCCACCGCCGTAAGCCCTTCACGAAGATCACCTTCAACGTGAGACACGATATGCATGACGTGACTATAGCGCTCGACAATAAACCGCTCAGTGACTTCAACGCTGCCATAGGCGGCGACGCGGCCAACATCGTTGCGGCCGAGATCGAGCAGCATCAAATGCTCAGCGATCTCTTTCTGGTCGGCGAGTAAGTCGGCTTTGCGTTCGGCGTCGATAACCGGGTCACCGGATCTTGGGCGTGTGCCAGCGATCGGACGGATCGCGACGCGGCCATCGCGCACCCGAACAAGGATTTCAGGGCTCGATCCAACCAAGCGTACATCGCCCAGGTTCATATGAAACATGAAGGCTGATGGATTGAGCCGGCGCAGCGCGCGGTAAAAGCTGATCGACTTTCGGTCAAACTTGGCGCTGAAGCGCTGGCTTGGCACGACCTGAAAAATATCGCCCGCTTTGATATAGTCGCGCGCAGACTCCACCATGCCGAAATACTGATCTTGGGTCGTGTTCGACGTGAACTCCAGCTCGTCATCGCTGCCATCGCGCGGCGATAGTGGCGGCAATCGCTCAAGATCACGCTCAACTTGATCGAGCAAGGCTTCGGCGCCGGCCTCATCGCCCGGTTTGTGGCGCCCCACCATGATCAGCTCTTGGTACAAGTGATCAAAGATCAGCACGACGCCGGGGATCATCAACAATGCTTCTGGGACGTTCAGGGCGTCCGGATTGGTGATGGCCACGGGCTCGACATGCTGGATGAAATCATAGCCGATATAGCCAAATACACCGCTCGCCATGGGGGGAAGGTCAGCTTCATCCCCAGCGTCAGCAAGACCAGCTTCTGCGAATTGACGCAAAGCCTCGACCGCTGTCCCTTCGACACGTTCGGCGTCCGCAAAATCGAGCGTTTCGCTCGCTTCGCCAACACCCTCCAAGACACGCATCCAGCGCTGAGGGTGCAGTCCGATAAAGGAGTATCGCCCAAGTCGTTCGCCGCCGAGAATCGATTCAAACAGGAAAGTACCTGGCGTATCAGCGCCAAGCTTCAGCATGGCTGAAACAGGTGTCTCTAAATCGCCTGGTCGCCTTCGGACCAGTAACTTGTCGCGGCTCATTGTTGTGTCACAAGGCTTCGCTTGTAAGCCTCATATCCGCTTGCATTGGTGTTCAGCTCAATGTCATCGGCAATGCTCATGAAATAAGCCCGGAGCAAATCTTCCGAAATTCCGGTTTGGATTTCCAGTGCAGAGGATTGCGCAAGGATATCAAGCGTCTCGTCATTTGCGCGGTCGATCTCGGTGACCTGCAAAATAAAGGTCTGGCTCGACCCGGCCTGAAGCGAGAATGTGTCGCCTTCATCATTCACGCCGAAAATGCCGTCAATGATCTGCCGCGGCAGTTGAGTCTCTGTGCTGGTGCGTCCGATTGGGCGCGGAAGAGCGGTGACTTCAGCATTGTATTTCGCCGCTTCTGCTTCAAGCGAACTCGATCCGTCGGCAATTGCGCCTTCAATTTCTGCGGCGATCGTTTGCAACTGCTCGCTTTGGCGTTGCATCGTCCACGCCTCTGTCAGGTCGTCGCGAACTTCTTCGAACTCCGGAAGCCTTTCTGGAACAATGCTGTCGACCCGTGCGATCCAAGTCACCTCGTCATCGCCAAATCGTTCAGTGTTGCGACCTTCTGATTGAGCATAGACCATTTGCAGAAGTCCCGGCGCGGTGACCAATGGGAGATAACGTCGACCGTCTTTGGTGAAGCCGTTCGTATCAACCGGCGCAAATGACAGAACCGGCGCGCCTAAGCCTTCGGCGATGCTTTCAAGATCGGCACCCGTTCCGAGCAGGTCGTCGAACTGTGGCAGCGCGTCATAGAACAGACCGACGGCAAGTTCTCGGGCGAGCTCATCGCGAATCTCGTCGCGCACATTCTCTAATGGCGTTGCAGCGCCGGGCGTGATCGCCTCCAGACGGATGACAACGAATTGCCCATCGACCGGCTGAGGTCCGTGGATCGATCCGACCAGTGCGCCGCGGGCGAAGACTTGATCTGCAAGACGGTCATTCGCGATCGCATCGCGGCGGCCATTCTTAAGTTCAGTCGCAAGCGCTGTCTCAATCGCTGTTGCTGCAGCGCCGCCAGCGATCCGTCCAAGCGCCGCACGTGCGGTGGCTTCGTCAGCGAAAGTGAACTCGGTAAACGAGCGGCTATCAGGGCCAGTGTAGCGATCGCCTTTATAGGCCTCGTAATAGGCCGAGATGTCTTCTTCAGTGACATCAGACTGCGCAATGAAGTCATCCGGGCTAAGCCGGATCAGGCTGACCCCGCGCCGCTCAGGCTCGCGCAGCAGCTCTTTGCGCGTCTCATAAAGCTCCTGAAGGTCTTCATCGGTTGGTTGCTGAACCTCTGGGAGTTCCGTTTGTTGCAGGACGAACCAGGAGGCCGATCTCAACTCGCCCGCATAGGCCGCTTGCAGCCGGGCCAGTGCGTTTGGAACCCGCAATCCTTGTAGTGGGACGCGTTGCAGACGGTCGATCGTCAGGTCTGCTTCGATGTTTGATTCATAATCCGCTTCACGAAACCCGTTCACATCCAGTAACTGCGCATAACGAGACGCGTCAAAGACGCCGGTCGTGTCTTGGAAGACAGGATCGGTGCGGATCGATTCGACGATTGAGCCCGTGGTCGCGGAAATGCCCTGCGTGTCAGCATAGGATGTGAGCAGGGTCTGGCGAGACAAGTCTGCAAAGACTTGATCTAGAATGCCTTGCTCCATGGCTTCTTCTTTTGTCAGCGCTCGGCCGCGATCGTCCGTGCGATTGCGCAAAATGCGCTCGAGCGTCGAGTCGAGCGTGCGGTCACTGACACCACGATCGCCAGCGCTGATCAGATTACTACCGCTTCCACGTGCAAAAATGTCCGTTACGCCCCAGGCCGCCATCGCAATAATCACGAGGACGAAAATGCCGCCAGCGGCGGGTGAACGGAGCATATTACGCAACGGGGTCAGCATGAGTCAGACCTTTCCCTTCGGGATCGCTTGTTTGTTTCAGCACAGCTTGCTAGGCGAGCGCACAAACTTGTTCAAGATGGTGACTGGTATGGTACGCACACTGATCGCAGGCAATTGGAAAATGAATGGCCTGAAATCTTCGCTTTCGGAAGTAGATAAAATTGTTTCCGAGTTGGAAACGCACGCAGATAAAGCTGATTGCTTGATTTGCCCGCCGGCAACGCTTGTGGCGCCGATGAGCGACCGCGCCAGCGCGCGCCTGAAAGTCGGGGCTCAAAGCTGTCACCCGGAAGCATTTGGCGCGTTTACGGGCGATCTATCGGCCGAGCAGCTCAAAGATGTCGGCGCGTCTTATGTCATCGTTGGGCATTCAGAGCGCCGGTCGGAGCATGGCGAACGCAGCGCCTACGTTCAGGAGCAGGCGCATGCCTGCCTGCGCGCTGGCGTTGTCCCGATTGTTTGTGTGGGTGAGAGCTTTGCGCAAAAACAGCGCGGTGAGACCAAGGAAACGGTTATTCGTATTCTTCGAAAGTCCTTGCCGACACTCGGTTCAAACGAATCTCTCGTGGTTGCATATGAGCCGCTCTGGGCGATTGGAACTGGATTGGTCCCGAGCGCAGAGGAGATTGCGGAAGTTCATCTGACAATCCGCAACTTGCTGACCGAACTGTATCAGGATCGCGGCGCCAGCGTTCGTATCCTCTATGGCGGCTCAATGAAGCCTGCTAACGCGGCCGAAATTTTGGCGATTGAAAACGTCAATGGCGGTTTGATTGGCGGTGCAAGCTTGAAGGCGGACGATTTGATGGCCATTTACGCTGCAGCCGTCGCCTAGAAGTCCGGACCGGACTGACCGAAAGGGGTTGGCGGAGCGGGGATAAAAGCGTAAGGCCCGCGGCTTGAGATTCAGGAACCAGACATGACCAATGTAATTCTCGTTGCGCACATTCTTGTCTCCATCGTTTTGGTGATTGTTGTGCTAATGCAGCGCTCCGAAGGGGGCGCACTTGGAATTGGTGGCGGTGGCGGCGGCGCAGGCGGCGGCCTCATGTCGGGAGCCGGTGTCACGGGCGCGCTTGTCCGAACGACGATTATTTTTGGTGCCATCTTCTTTATCTCCAGCCTGACGCTGACCACGATTGCCACGCATGAAAATGCTGATGGCCGGACGGATGTTCAGCGTGAGTTGGAAAGCAATCTCCCGACTGGTTCTGAGACTGATGAGCTTGGTCTGAACGGATTGGACGACATTTTGAGCAGCGATGAAGACTTGCTCAGCGATCCGCTGGCAGCTTCACCGAGCAATAGTTCGCCGCTGGATCAGCCCGCAGAGACTGAAGAAGATCCACTCGCCTCTGAGGCAGATCCGCAATAAATCACAGAAATCCTGACTGATCCCTATCGGGAGCGGTCGCGAATCAGGCAAACTGCATTCCCATGACTCGCTATATTTTCATTACTGGCGGCGTGGTGTCTTCTTTAGGCAAAGGGATCGCTTCCGCAGCGCTTGGGGCATTGCTGCAAGCCCGCGGCTACAAGGTCCGTCTACGCAAGCTCGACCCATATTTGAACGTAGATCCTGGAACGATGAGCCCGCGCCAGCATGGCGAAGTGTTCGTGACCGATGATGGGGCAGAGACGGATCTCGATCTTGGGCACTATGAGCGCTTCACTGGCGTCTCCGCGCGTCAGTCTGACAATATCACGACCGGCCGGATCTATTCGACAATTATCGAGAAAGAGCGTCGCGGCGATTATCTTGGCGCAACCATTCAGGTGATCCCGCACGTCACCAACGAAATCAAAGACTTCGTCTTGTCAGATGCGGGTGAAGGCGTTGATTTCGTGCTCTGTGAGATTGGCGGCACTGTGGGCGATATTGAAGGCTTGCCATTCTTCGAAGCGATCCGTCAGCTTGGCCAGGAGCTTGGTCCGGAGCGCGCCTGCTTTATCCATCTCACGCTGCTGCCCTATATTCCAGCGGCCGGCGAGATGAAGACGAAGCCGACCCAACACTCGGTCAAAGAGCTGCGTTCAATCGGGATTCAGCCGCAAATCCTGCTTTGCCGCTGTGATCGCCCGATCCCGGAAAACGAAAAAGCCAAGATTGCGAGCTTCTGTAATGTGCGCCCGAGCAGCGTCATTGAGGCGCGTGATGTTGGGCATATTTACGACGTTCCATCAGCTTATCATGAAGAGGGCCTGGACGAGGAGGTGCTGCAGCATTTCCGGATTTCAGACGCCCCTGCGCCTGACCTGGCGCGCTGGGATGGCATTGCCGAAACGGTGCACAACCCGGATGGCAAAGTCTGTATCGGATTGGTCGGCAAGTACACAGATGTGCCGGACGCCTATAAATCGGTGATGGAAGCGCTCCAGCATGGCGGGCTGTCCAACAATGTCGGTGTCGAGATCAAGCTGATCAATAGTGAAGAGTTCGATGACGATACGGCGCCGATCGATATTCTCGAAGGTGTGCACGGTATTATCTTGCCGGGCGGGTTCGGCGAGCGCGGCGCGCGCGGCAAAATGCGCGCGGCTCGGTTTGCACGCGAACGCGAAGTGCCTTGTTTCGGGATTTGCTACGGTATGCAGCTCTCGGTCGTCGAGGCAGCGAGAAATCTTGCTGGAATTGACGGCGCCTCGACCACGGAGTTTGGCCCGACAGAACAGCCAATTGTTGGCCTCATGTCGGAATGGACCAAAGGCAACGAGCTCGTCACGCGCGATGAGAATACCGATATGGGCGGCACGATGCGCCTCGGTGCCTATCCAGCGCGCTTGAAAGAAGGGTCCCGGGTCGCAGAGATCTATGGCACGCTCGAAATTTCAGAGCGCCACCGCCATCGCTATGAAGTGAACTCCGCTTATGTGAGCGAGCTAGAGAAACATGGTGTGGTGTTCTCAGGCATGTCGCCGGATGGTGTGCTGCCCGAGATTATCGAGCTTGAGAATCACCCTTGGTTCATCGCGGTGCAGTATCACCCAGAGCTGAAATCTCGTCCTATGGAGCCGCATCCCTTGTTTGCGAGCTTTATTGGGGCTGCCGTTACACAAAGCCGTCTGGTTTAAACAGCATTAGCCCCTTGCATGGTCTCATAGCATCCGTTATGAGCGCGGTTTGATTTTCCCGAGGCTTCTCCTCAAAACCCGTTTTGGAGCACGCAGATGGCTGTCCCTAAGAGTAAGATTACAAAATCTCGCCGCGGTATGCGCCGTTCGCATGACCGCCTTAAAGGCAATACTTTCATCGAAGACCAGGATTCTGGTGAACTTCGTCGCCCACACCATATCGATCTGAAGACCGGTATGTATCGTGGTCGTCAAATTCTTGAGCCAACCGAAGACTAAGGTCGGTCTCGAATTCGAGCTTAGATAGCCCTCGCTGAAAAGCGGGGGTTTTCTTTTGCGCATAGCTAAGCCGCGCGCTCGCTCTTGCACTTTGAGCCATAGCGCACTAGAGCCACGCGCAACTAAGAGACTTCCACCGAAAAGGGACCCGCCATGAGCGAAATCGTCGACATTCACGCCCGCCAAATCATCGATAGCCGCGGTAACCCAACCGTTGAGGTCGACGTGACGTTGGAAGACGGCTCCTTCGGTCGCGCTGCGGTGCCATCTGGCGCCTCAACCGGCGTTCATGAAGCCCATGAGCTGCGCGATGGCGGTGAAGCCTACAAAGGCAAAGGCGTGATGAACGCCGTGGATGCCGTAAACGGCGAAATCGCGAATGAGCTGACCGGTATGGAAGCCACTGAGCAGCGCCTCATCGATGGCCTGATGATGGAGCTGGATGGCACTGAGAATAAGAAACGCCTTGGCGCCAATGCGATCCTGGGTGTGTCTCTCGCGACCGCTAAAGCGGCAGCTGAGAGCTGCAGCCTGCCGCTCTACCGCTATATTGGCGGAACCAATGCGCGCGTGCTGCCAACACCGATGATGAACATCATCAATGGCGGTGAACATGCCGACAACCCAATCGACATTCAAGAATTCATGATCATGCCTGTGAATGCCGAGAGCATCGCAGATGGCGTGCGGATCGGCTCTGAGATCTTTCACACGCTGAAAAAGACTTTGAGCGAAGCCG
>JALUWJ010000243.1 GCA_027019605.1 Henriciella sp.
ATGTAGAAATCGTCATCCAGATTGCCTTCATTGATCACGAGCCGGTTCTTGTCATCAAAACTCGCAATCACCCTCCAATCCGAAGTAGATTTTGGCGGCAATAATGTGATGCTCTGGTTTGACATAGTGTCCTCCGCTCGCCCCCATCATAACGCGCCTCGAACGAGTTCCAAGTCTATTCGAAGGTCGTTCCTCGCTCATGTTTTGCTTAGAAACGAAATGCAATCTGGAGGCAAGCTGCAGGTGATTTTGTCGAGCGTCAGCGCGCCATCAGTGCATACACCGTTTCTGAATAGGCGGCGACGTCTTGCGCGAATACGGCATCATCGTCCAAGCCATCGGCCAGAATGATCAGATAGTAGGCCGCAACCGGACTCTCAATGATCGCAATATCATGCACGAGGCCGTTGAGCGTGCCCGTCTTGTGCGCGATCACGGCGTCATCTGGCAGGCGTTTCGGGATCCGTTCATTGCGTAAATTATTGGCGAGCATGCGTTTGATGAAAGCATAGCGCGGCGTCTGATCGATCAGCTTAAGCAGAGACAGGCAGTCCTCTGCCGTGGTGAGATTCGCGCGCAGGGGTGTACCGAGTGCGGTATCATCAAAGCCAATCTCAATATTTGTGTCTCTCATGCCATTCGCGTGCAGCCAGGTGTTTACCCTGTCCATGCCCATGCGCTCGAGGACGGCGCTGGTGGCTGGGTTGTCGCTGACGATCAGCATCAGGCCGATCAGGTTTTTCAAAGTGAGCGTGTCGTCCGGATCGAAGGCTTTCAGGATCGAGCAATAGAAGGTCTCGTCCAAAGCGCCGCTCTTGATCGGCTGCGCCAGATCTAAGCCAGGAGCATCCACGGCGGCGCAGGCAATGGCGGCTTTGATGACGCTCGCGGAGGGCAGCTTCATTGACGGATTCAGAGCCACCGCCAGCGCCGGATCCGTCTTGGATTGAGCGATCACAGCGACCTGTCCGGCGCGCTGCGCAAAGGCTTCGGTTTTCCGCTTTAAGGTCTCCAACGCGTCAGGGCTCATCTCTTTCTCTTGGCGCGACTTGGCGGGAGAGGCCAGCGAAAATCCATATAGTTGCATATGCAACTAATTGCTGTTACAACTCATCTCGAAGCGAAAACAGAGATGTATGGAGACGCGGTCATGGCCGATTTGTTCGAAAACCCCGCCGGTTTGGACGGATTTGAGTTCATTGAATTCTCAGCCCCGGAGAAAGGTGTCTTGGAACCCGTCTTTGAAAGCATGGGCTTTACCAAGATTGCACGTCACCGCTCGAAAGATGTTGAGCTATGGCGCCAGGGCGGCATCAACTTCATCACCAATTACGAGCCGCGCTCAGCCGCTTGGTATTTCTCCCGCGAGCACGGACCGAGCGCTTGCGGCATGGGCTTTCGCGTTCGCAACGCCTCGAAGGCCTATGAGCATTTGATTGCTCAAGGCGCAGAACCTGTGACGGTTGAGACCGGGCCAATGGAACTTCATATTCCGGGCATTCGCGGGATTGGTAGCTCAATCATCTATTTGATTGATCGCTACGCCGATGGCGAAGGCAGCCACACGATCTACGACATCGATTTTGAGTATTTTCCCGGCGTTGACCGTAATCCAGAAGGCTGCGGCTTCCAGCTTGTCGATCACCTGACCCACAATGTTTATGGCGGGCGGATGAAATATTGGGCGGACTTCTATGAGACGCTCTTCAATTTCCAGGAGATCCGCTATTTCGACATTAAGGGCGAATATACTGGCCTGACCTCAAAGGCGCTCACCGCTCCGGACGGGAAAATCCGCATTCCGCTGAACGAAGAAGGCGAGGGCGGCAAAGGTCAGATCGAAGAATTCCTGCGTGAGTTTAACGGCGAAGGTATTCAGCACATCGCTCTGATCTGTGATGATCTGGTTGCGTGCTGGGACAAGCTGCAAAAGCAAGGCGTCCCATTCATGACGGCGCCGCCGGAAACCTATTACAAAATGCTGTCTGAACGCCTGCCAGGCCACGGCCAGCCTGAAGGCGAATTGCAGACCCGCGGCATCTTGCTGGACGGCACGACAGAAGGCGGCGAGCCCCGTCTCTTGCTGCAAATCTTTGCCCAGCCGCAGCTTGGGCCTGTTTTCTTTGAATTCATTCAGCGCGTCGGCGACTACAAGGACGGCTTCGGCGAGGGCAATTTCAAAGCCTTGTTCGAATCCATTGAACGTGATCAGGTTGAACGCGGCGTTCTAGCCGTTGAGGAGCCTGCCTAGTGAGCCGAATGTCATTGCCAGCGATTGTGATTTTTCTGATCGGCGCGGTTGGCGGAGCCTATTTGAAAGACTTGCTTTTCACCTTTGAGGGGCCGCTTGAATATGGCGCCAGCGCCGCAGCCGGCGCGATTGGCGGCTTGGTCGGTGCGCTGATCGGCATGACGATATTTCCAAAACGGAGCGATACTGATGAGTGAGGCCCCAAATCTTCAAGGCGTCCATCATGTCGCCTATCGCTGCAAAGACGCCAAAGAAACCGTCGAGTTCTATCACGACGTGCTCGGCATGGATTTTCAGCTGGCGATTGCAGAGGACCACGTGCCGTCGACCGGCGCCTATGATCCATACATGCACATCTTCCTCGATGCCGGGAATGGCAATGTGCTCGCCTTTTTCGAACTGCCGCAACAGCCCGACATGGGCCGCGATGAAAATACCCCGCAATGGGTGCAGCATATAGCATTCAAAGTTGGTTCGATGGAGGAGCTTCTGGCCGCAAAAGAACGTGCTGAAGCCCATGGCTTGGACGTCCTCGGGCCGACCCATCATGGCATCTTCAAATCGATCTATTTCTTCGATCCAAACGGCCACCGTTTGGAACTCGCTTGCGATATCGGCACGCCCGATCAGTATGCGGAGCTTAAGCGCGTCGCCCCCGAAATGCTCGAAGAGTGGAGCCAAACCAAGACCGCGCCTCGACACGCAGCGTGGCTCCACGAAAAAATCGAGGCGGAGAGTTGAGCCTCATGATTGTCATCCCGGACGCCGCAATTGCGGGGATCCGGGATCTCAGAAATTCTAGAAACACACTCGACCGCCAGAGATCCCGGCTCGGCGTCGCTTTGCTCCTTGGCCGGGATGACAGGTTCTGAAGAATGAAACTCGCCACCCTCAAAAACGGCTCGCGTGACGGGCGCCTCGTTGTTGTGTCGAAAGACCTGACCCGCTGTACAGATGCGGCCCGGATAGTGCCAACATTGCAGTCCGCTCTGGACGATTGGGAAACGGTTGCCCCGCGCCTTGCACGTATGGCTGAAGGGGTTGAGCTCGGCTCCGTGCCGACTTTCCGGTTTCACGAGCAGGATTGCGAAAGCCCGTTGCCGCGCGCCTATCAGTGGGCGGATGGCTCGGCCTATATCAATCATGTCGAATTGGTCCGCAAAGCCCGCGGCGCCGAAGTGCCGGAAAGCTTCTATGATGACCCACTGATGTATCAGGGCGGATCAGATGCGTTTCTGGGGCCGCGCGATGATATCCCGCTCGGCGATGTCGCCTGGGGCTGTGACATGGAAGGCGAGATCGCCGTCGTCACCGATGATGTTCCAATGGGCGTGACGGAGGCCGAAGCCGCCGACCATATCAAGCTGGTCATGCTCTGTAATGACGTGTCTCTACGCGGCTTGATTCCGCCGGAGCTTGCGAAAGGCTTCGGGTTCTTTCAATCGAAACCGCCAAGCGCGTTTTCGCCGGTCGCTGTGACCCCGGACGAGCTGGGCGCGGCTTGGAAGGATAGTCTCGTACACCTGCCGCTGCGCGTGGACTATAATGGCGAAGCTTTTGGCCGTGCCGAAGCGGCTGAAGATGCGACCTTCTCATTGGCGCGACTGGTCGCGCACGCGGCAAAGACCCGGCCTCTCAGCGCAGGCACCGTGATCGGCTCCGGCACGGTTTCGAATAAGGGCGCAGATGGCGGCCCCGGCAAGCCGGTCAGCGAAGGCGGCCTCGGCTATTCCTGTATCGCTGAAATCCGCATGATCGAGAAAATCGCAACTGGCGAGTTCAAGACCCCGTTCATGACGCCTGGCGACACGGTTCGCATGGAAATGCTGGACGGGTCCGGAAAATCGATTTTCGGCGCGATTGAGCAAAAGGTCGCCGCGGTTTAACCGAGCGACCGCGCATAAAACATCACCGCTTTCTCTCCGGGGCGATAGGTTGTTTCGCCCACTTCGCGAAAGCCAAGCCGTTGGTGAAACCGGTGCGAACCCGGATTGGGCGGGAGCGTGTTCACCTCGCAGCCAATCTCATCGAAGGTTTTAAAACGCTCGAACGCGGCACCGTACAAGGCCTCTCCCAGTTTTTGCCCGCGGGCATCGGGCAGCAGCGCGATCCGGTCGACATAGACAACGGACTTGCCGGTCTCTTTCGCATATGCCTCAAACCAGCGCATATTCGGGCTGTCATAAGCGGGCTGGCCGAGTTCCATCAGCGTGATGAAGCCAAGGGCTTGATCTTCCGCATTCGTCGCGACAAGGCAAGTCGACAATTCGATCCAGGTCTTGAGGCTCTCTTGAGTTTCAGCGCCCACCCCGGGCACAGACGCTTCGTTGGCGGAGAACAGCGCGGGAAAGTCATCCGGGCGGTAAGGTCGTATCGTCATCTTAGTCCTTGTGTCTGTCACCGGCCCAGCCGCGCGGCGCCAAATGCGCCTCGGCAAAGGCAAGCGGGCTGTCTTCGAGCGTCGTTGCCAGCGTATCATTCCAGCGATTGAGGAAGCCGAACAGGGCAATCACGCCGACAATTTCAACGATCTCATCCTCGCTATAATGCGCGCGCAGGGCTTCGAAATGTTCGTCTGTCGACTGGTTCGGTACGCTACCTGCGGCAAGAGCAAGGTCTAAGGCGGCTTTTTCCGCTGGTGTGAACAGGTCGCTGGTTTCAAATTCCCATAGGGCTTCGAGCTTAGCCGCGTCGGCACCGCGATGTTCAGCGCCATGCGCGGTATGGGCTTGGCAATAGGCGCAGCCAGCCGCTGCGCTGGAAATATGGGCAATCATTTGCCGCAAGACTGGATCCAGGCTCGCGCCGGGCCCCAGGATCGCTGCCGACAGGCCCATAAACCCCTGCAGAATCGCCGGCTGGCGCGCCATGACCTTCAGAGAATTGGCCTCAAACCCCATCGCGGCTGCGGCCATTTCGAGTAAGTCTTTGCTGGCGCCGAGTTGTTCTGCCGTCGCCGAAGATATGCGTGTCATGAGTTGGCCTCCCGATTTTTACCGAAGCGAAGCGCGGAAGCGGCGCCGGAGCAAGTCTAAAAGCGGGATCGAGTTCGAATTTCTTGCTTGCATCTGCGACCATCTCTGGGCAACGTGCGCTGCAATAAATGCAATGGGGAGACCAAGCATATGGACGTACAAGGCGACACGCTGCGTATTAATTTCGAACTCGGTCCAAAAGACATCGAGTATTTTCGCAATCGACTTTCGAAGGCGCGCAAAAACCGTGCATTGAGAGATGATGATCGCGTTATCCTGGCGGCAGAGGCCTTGGCGGTCAAAGCCCTGGAAAGCAATCCACCGACTTTCGTCGTGTCTCGCATGCTGACTCTGCAAAACATGGTCGACATGCTGAAAGACCGCGACTGGAACCTCGAAAATGACGACCGCAATCGCGTGCTGGAAGTGCTCGCCTATTTTGCGGATCCGAATGACATCATTCCGGATGACCTGCCAGGCATCGGCTTCCTCGATGACACGATCATGGTCGACCTGGCCGCGATTGATCTGCAGCCAGAGCTCGAAGCCTATGCTGAGTTCTGTGAGAACCGCAAAGACCTTGAAGCCAAAGAAGCTGATGCGCAGCCGCTGAAAGTGGCGCGTGATGAGCTGCAGTCGCGGATGCGCCGTCGCCGCCGTCGTCGCTCAGGCGGCGCTGCTGGTACTGACGTGATTACCTCGCTCTTCCACGCGGGCTAGACCAAACGCCAGATATGAAAGAACCCGGATGCCATCGGCGTCCGGGTTTTTCTATGCGTGGATCAGGGCGGCCTTAGCCCATATTCATGTCCATCGCGCCGAGATATTCGCGCTTGCCAATCGCAACGCCTTTCTGACGCAGCAGATTGTAAGCCGTCGTCATGTGGAAGAAGAAATTCGGCATCGCAAACGAGGTCAAAAAGCCAAGGCCTTTGAAGGGCAGTTTAAAATCGCCGAGCACAAAGACGAGATCTTTGTCCAGCAAGCCATCGAGCTCAGCAGGTTCAATCGCTTTCAGCTGCTCGATCGTGTCTTTCAGCAAGGTTTCGAGCTGCGCATAGGAGGTCACGTCCATATCGCCGGGAGGGCTTGCTTGCCCGGCGCGCATCGCTTCGACATTGCCATAGCTTGAGTGACAAACTGCGCGGATCTGAAACGAGAAAGGCAGCATGTCATCGATCAGCTTTTCATTGATGAACGCATCTGCGCCGTCGCCAAGATGCTCCCGCCCAGCGGCCATAATGCCAACCAGAGCTTCTGCTTGGCGGATCATCACACCAATGGTCGATTTGTAGATAGGGGTGGTCATAAAGCAGGCTCCTCCAGCCGAAATGTTTCATGGCATTTGGGGCGTCGTGCCTGCCGGCGCAAGGCCGAAAATATCTAGCAACCGCTACGCTTTGGGCGGTTTGGATCGGCGAGCAGAGGGCGCAAGATTTCGCTCCAGATTGCGTAGCCGTCTAAATTCATATGAAGTTGGTCAGAGATGAAGATCGGTTTTGGCACGTCTCCATCCATCATCGGGGTCGCGATGTCGACAAAGATCAGATCGTCCCGGGTCTCGGCCACGGACTTGATCAGCGCGTTCGCCTCCGATTGTGCGTCCAGTTCAGCGAAACGAGAGAAAGATGGCTTTATTGATAGGAAGTAGACCGGTGCATCGCCGAGACGCTCTGTTTTCATGTCCAAGAATACCGAGAAACGTTCTGCCACGTCTGCCGGGCTCGCGCCTGCGTTCAAGTCATTCTCGCCAGCATAGAAAATGATCTCACGCGGTTGGTGCTTGGTCAGTAGGAAGTCGAAGTATCCGATCACATGCGTAATTTCCGATCCACCGAAGCCGCGATTTAGAGCGTTCAGTCCAGGGAAATCGTCATCCAAATTGAACCAGAACCGGATGCTGGAACTCCCGGTAAAGACGGTTCGGCAGTCGGTCGGCGTGAAGACCTCATCTTGCACAAAGAAATTGTAGATCTCGGTCGCGAAAGGTGCGTCGGGCCCGAACGCAATCGGGTCTGTCGAGATTGTGGGTGCGGTTTGGGGCTCCGTGATGGAGGTCTGCGCGGAAGCCGATTGCGCGATCGCACATGCAGCGAAAAGCGGAAGGCTACATAGAGCCGCGGCGATTCCACGAGTTGAGAGTCGATTGGTCCGTGTCATTCAGCGCCTCCGGTTCGTCTAAAGCGACGCTAAATCTATCTGA
>JALUWJ010000244.1 GCA_027019605.1 Henriciella sp.
GGTTCTCGACTGCCTTGAAGCAGGCTTCTTCGCCATCAAAGACACGGGCTGGACCCGTGAATTGCAGGCTCTCGAGGCCAGCGACTTTCACGATCGCACCGTCTGGCGCGAGAGAGCCCCAAAGGCCCACAACGCCGCCATTCTCGGTGATTGGCTTGCTCGCCGGATAGATCACTTTCTGGGTCTCATCGAAGCTTAAGTCTTCGAGATAGTCGCCCCAGCTCTTACCAGTCACGGTCAAGCAATCCGGGTTGATAATCTTCTCATCCATAAGCGTTTTCATCAGCATCGGAACGCCGCCAGCTTCGCCGAAATCCTTGGCGACATAGTTTCCGCCGGGCTTCAGATCTGCCACGTATGGCGTGCGCTCAAACACTTCCGCGACATGGCGGAGCGTGAATTCAACGCCGCACTCATGCGCCATGGCGGGCAAGTGGAGCGCGGCATTGGTCGAACCACCGGTCGCCGCAACCACGATCGCCGCATTCTCAAACGCTTCGCGTGTACAGATCTCGCGTGGGCGCAGATTGTTGGCCACCAAGTCCATGACCACACGGCCGGACGCGCGGGCATAGCCGTCCCGGTCCGTCCAAGGCGCGGGCATCGCCGATGAAAGTGGCAACGCGAGGCCAATCGCTTCGCTGACACAAGCCATGGTGTTGGCCGTAAACTGCCCGCCGCAAGCGCCGTCGCCTGGGCACGCCACTTTCTCAAGCGCGCGCAATTTATCCGCGCTCATATCATTGGAGCCCGCCGCATGAGCGCCAACCGCTTCAAACACGTCGAGGACGGTGACATCGCGGCCCTCAAAGCTGCCGGGCATGATCGAACCGCCATAAAGGAAGACAGATGGCACATTCAGGCGGAGCATCGCCATCATCATGCCGGGCAGAGACTTGTCACAGCCGGCGACGCCGACCAGCGCATCATAGGAATGCCCGCGCATGGTCAACTCGACCGTGTCGGCGATCCAATCGCGGCTCACCAAGGATGAGCGCATGCCTTCATGGCCCATGGCAATTCCGTCAGTCACGGTAATCGTACAGAATTCGCGCGGTGTGCCGTCGGCTTCTTTAACGCCTTCGGAAACCGCATGCGCCTGGCGCATCAGAGCGGTGTTGCAGGGCGCCGCTTCGTTCCAACAGCTCGCCACGCCCACGAAAGGCTTTTGAATGTCTTTGGTCGACAGGCCCATCGCGTAATAATAGCTGCGGTGCGGGGCCCGCTCGGGACCTTCCGTAACATGGCGGGAGGGCAGTTTGGATTTATCCCAAGTTTTACTCATATCGGCATTCCTTTACTGCGCTGAGCCTTAGCGGTTCAGCGCGATCCTGTCACCCGCTCAAAAGGGGCTATTCTTGCTCAAAAATCGCTGTTTCCATTCCATCAGGGTCGATCATGCCGCGATACATGCCTTTTGAGTTGAAAACATACTCATATTGACCTGCGCCGCCGATCACCACGACCCCGCCATCACCGCCAAGCTCAGCCACCTGATCAAGTGCGCTGGTGGCCGCCGCGCCGATGCTCTCGCCCGCAAGTTCGACGCGCGCGCAAATCGTCTTGGCCACAGCGACGCGGATGAAATACTCGCCATGGCCCGTGGCAGAAACTGCACATACGCCATTCTGCGCATAAGTCGCGGCACCGATCAGCGGAGAGTCGCCAATCCGGCCCGCAGCTTTCGCGGTCATGCCGCCGGTTGTTGTCGCCGCTGCAAGGTTGCCGTCCGCATCAATCGCAACGGCGCCAACGGTGCCATGACGATCGGCATCGGTTCGCTCGCGCTCACGTAAGACACGTTCCAAAGACTGCCGGCGGCGCTCAGTATCGAAGTAGGAATTGTCGACCAATTCCAAGCCAACCGATTCCGCAAACGCATCAGCGCCCGCGCCCGCAAACATCACATGCTCTGACTGATCCATAACCGCACGCGCGGCCAAGATCGGGTTCTTCACGCGCTTCACACCCGCGACGGCGCCCGCATCGCGCTGATTGCCGCTCATGATCGAAGCATCGAGTTCGTGTTCAGCCGCAGCGGTAAAGACCGCGCCCTGTCCTGCATTGAACAGCGGATCATCTTCCATCGGGATGACAGCGGCCTGGACCGCATCGACCGCAGACCCGCCATTGCGCAGGATTTCTGCCCCCGCCTCAAGCGCGGTTTCGAGCGCCGCGGTGTAGGCGGCCTCGCGTTCTGCGGTCATGTTCTCGCGCAGGATAATCCCAGCGCCGCCATGGATGACCAGTCGCCATTCCGGTTGATCTTCTCCTGAGACCGGGGTGACCTCTTCAACTGTTTCCTGAACCGGGCCTTGGCAGGCGGCGATCAGAACAGAGGCTGCGACAAGCACAGTGCGAAACATGGCGGTCTCCTTAGATGGCGGCGAGTTGCTCCCGAGCGAGGCTAAGCTTGTCGCGCGTGCCCTGCAAGTCAGCCAGGCGTTCGCGTTGTTCGGCCACGACTTCTGCTGGGGCTTTGGCCACGAAGGCCTCATTTCCGAGCCGCTTTTCAAGGCCTGTGATCTCACCGGTGAGCTTGCCGAGTTGCTTGTCGAGGCGCGCAACTTCTTCGCTGGCATCAATCAGGTCCGCGATTTCCAGAACCACGGTCGCTTCATCGACAACGGTTTTGACCGATCCTGCTGGCGCGGCGTCGGCGAGGTCAAACTTCTCCAAACGCGCCAGACGCATGATGACATCGCGGTGCGCATCGACGCAGCGTGCGGTCTCTGCATTGGCGCCGGTCAGGCTGACCGGAACCTTCGCCCCGGCCGGAACATTCACGTCTGAGCGAACGGACCGAATTTGCGAAATGATGCGCAGCACCCAGCCAAGCTCATCCGCGGCGGCTTGATCTTCAAACCCGCCTTTGAGGCCTGGCCAGCTTTGCTGCATCAGGAAGTCTGAGCGCTCCGCCGTCTGCTCCCACAGCACTTCGGTAATGAATGGCATGAACGGGTGCAGCGCGACATAGGTCTGCTCTAGGATCCAGCCGAGAACAGCCTGGGTTTCTTTTTTAGCCGCAGCGTCTTCGCCGCCCAAAATGGGCTTGGAGAGTTCGAGATACCAGTCACACAACACGTCCCAGGTGAAGTGATAGGCCGCGCTCGCGGCATCATTGAAGCGATAGTCTTCGATTGCCTCAGAAACAGTTACCGTACATTTGTACAGCTCACCGACGATCCACTTATTTATCGACAATTCAAGGCTTTGCGGATCAATCGAACCACCAAATTGCGCTTCGTTCATTTGTGCAAAGCGCGTTGCGTTCCAGAGTTTCGTTCCGAAATTACGATAGCCGGCAACCCGCTCAACCGACAGGTTGATGTCTCGCCCCTTGGTTGCCATGGCCGCCAAAGTGAAGCGCAGCGCATCGGCGCCATAGGCGTCAAAACCTTTCGGATAGCGTTTGCGGGTGGCCTTCTCGACCTGCGGGGCTTTTTCGGGTTGGCGCAGGCCTGTGGTCCGCTTGGCGACGAGCGCGTCAGCTTCAATCCCGTCAATCAAGTCGACCGGGTCGATGACATTGCCCTCAGACTTGGACATCTTTTTACCGTTCTCATCGCGAACGATGGCGTGGATATAGACGTCCTTGAACGGCACTTCCCCATCCATGAACTTGATGCCCAGCATCATCATCCGGGCGACCCAGAAGAAGATAATGTCAAACGCCGTGACCAGCGTCGCGCCCGGATAGAAGGTCTTCAAACCGTCGGTTTCTTCCGGCCAACCCTGCGTCGAGAATGGCCAGAGCCCGGAGCTGAACCAAGTGTCGAGGACGTCTTCATCTTGGGCGAGTTCAACACCGGCGCCCGCCATGGACTGCGCTTCAGCCTCGGTCTCAGCGCAATAATGGTTTCCGTCAGCATCATACCAAACCGGGATCCGGTGCCCCCACCAGAGTTGGCGAGAGATACACCAGGGCTCGATATTCTCCATCCAATTGTAATAGGTCCGGTCCCAATTCTCGGGCACGAATTTGGTCTTGCCAGAGCGCACCGCTTCAATCGCGGGTTTGGCGAGCGTTTCGGCATCCACAAACCATTGGTCCGTCAGCATCGGCTCGATGACAACGCCGGAGCGATCGCCGAAGGGCTGCATGATTTTCTTGTTCTCGACATAAGGGACAAGCGGCGCCTCAGTCTCCTCATCCTTATGCTTGGGATCCGCGATCATCACAGCATTGCCCTCAGCGGTGATATCCGCAACCACGGCTTTGCGCGCTTCAAAGCGATCCAGGCCGCGATACTGATCCGGGACCAGGTTCATTGCGGCGATCTTGGCTTCGTCGAATTCTTCTTGGCCTTCGGCAATCCGCTGGGCGACCTCGGCAACCGCCGCATAGTCCTCGCCATCGGCGCGCATGAAGCCCTTTTCGTCCATCAGGGCATACATCGGAATGCCCCCGCGTTTGGCGACCTGATAGTCATTAAAGTCGTGCGCGCCGGTAATTTTCACCGCACCTGAGCCGAAATTCGGGTCCGGATACTCGTCAGTGATGATCGGGATCAGGCGGCGATGCTCTTTCGGGCCGACCGGGATCTCACACAGTTTGCCAACGATTGGGGCATAGCGCTCATCACTCGGGTGCACCGCAACCGCGCCATCACCGAGCATGGTTTCAGGCCGCGTCGTCGCAATCGAGATATAATCGCGCTCTTCTTCCAGCGTGACATTCCCGTCCTCATCCTTCTCGACATAGGTATAGGTCTGGCCACCGGCGAGCGGGTATTTGAAGTGCCACATATGGCCGTCGACTTCTTTATTCTCGACTTCGAGATTTGAAATCGCGGTCTGGAAATGCGGGTCCCAATTGACCAGGCGTTTGGCGCGATAGATCAGGCCTTCATTATAAAGATCGACGAAGACTTTATTGACCGCAACATTCATCTCTGGATCGAGCGTGAACTTGGTGTTCTCCCAATCACAGGATGCGCCAAGGCGTTTCAGCTGATTGAGGATGGTGCCGCCAGACTGCTCTTTCCACTCCCAGACCTTATCGATGAAAGCATCGCGTCCCATAGACCGGCGATCTTGATTGCCGCTGGCGGCAAGCTGACGCTCGACGACCATTTGCGTCGCGATGCCCGCATGGTCCATGCCGGGCTGCCAGCGCACATTCTTTCCGCGCATCCGCTCAAACCGGCAGAGAATGTCCTGAACCGTATTGTTCAGCGCATGGCCCATATGCAGGCTGCCGGTCACGTTTGGCGGCGGGATCATGATCGCATATGGCTCAGCCGATGTGTCCATACTCGGCCGGAAACAGCCCGCATCTTCCCAGCGCTGATAGATACGCTGTTCGTGGGCTTTTGGGTCAAAACGCTGGTCGATCATGTTTTACGGTCCGGTCGGGTCTTGGGTAGAATCGAAAAAGGCGCGCCAGATCTGGCGCGCCCGTCTCTTTAGCAGAGGAATTGTGTGGGTCTAGCCAGCCATGCGTGCAATTCGCTGCACTTCGGCTTCCACATGCTTCTCGACGATCCCTGGCAGGTTCTCGTCGAGCCATTCTTTCAGCATTGGGCGCATCATCTCACGCACCAAGCCTTCAATCGTTGTTGTGCCACCTGCTTCTTCGCCGAACTCGACGTTTGAAAGCAGTTTGCCAAGCGCACCTGCAGCTGCGGTGACGGTGGCGGTATCGGTTAGCGGAGCAGTCTTTGCGACCATTGGAGCTTCCTCTTCAATCACGGGCTCTGGTTGAGGCTCAGGAGCAGGTTCGAACGTGTCTTCGACAGGCTCGGCTTCCGCCTCAACAAAGTCTTCAACCCCTTCAAATTCAGTTTCTTCAAAGCTCTCGAAATTGTCTTCTTCAACGACGAAATCTAAGGCGTCATCTTCATCAGCTTCGAGGCCCGGTGCGACGTCTTCAGTGATGTCTTCCATCGACTGACTGATCGCAGCAAGAACGTCTTCTTCGCTCTCGACGGTGGTTAAGTCTTCAGCCTCAGCTTCAATTTCGTCTTCGAACACGCTGTCATTCTCGGCAAAAGCTTCCGCCTCGACTTCAGGTTCCGGCGCCGGAGCGTCATCGTCGGCAATGATTTTGCGGATGGAAGAAAGAATCTCTTCCATGGTCGGTTCTTTTTGTGCTTGCTCGGCCATATCCACGTCCACTGAGTTTGCTTCCATTAACCGGCTACTTCAGGTCGGTTAATAAGGGATTACTTAGTAAACTAGCACGCGATTCTTGTTCCACCTAACTCGCCTAGTAGGCGAGGCTTCCCATCGCGCGTAATAATTGATGAGCGGCAACAAATGCGTCGCGGCGCGCATCGATCAATCCTAGGCGCGCCTCTAGAAGCTGCTGCTCTTGATCGAGCACATCTAGCGTCGTGCGGGTCCCGACGCTGAGCTCTTCCTGGGCGCCTTCATATGCGATTTCCGCCGCTTCGACTTGGCGCTCTGAAGCTGTAATCGCCTGCTCTGCAGCGATATTGCCATACCAGGCTTGGGCAATGCTTGCCGTGATTTGGCGCTCGGCATTGATGGTTTGCAATCGGGCTTGTTCGCGCTCCAACCGTGCGGCGCGCACACGGCTGCGCAGGATACCGCCCTGGAACAAAGGCACGCTGCCCTGCGCTAACAGTCTCAATTGCGTGTCTCGATAATTGTCTGGCGGCAGGGTCGCCACGCCTGTCTGTGTGATCACGCTGGCTTCAATATCAAAGGTTTCCTGCGCACTGGCCGTCCCAACCAAAGACAGACTTGGTTTGCTTTCGCCTTTGGCACTGCGGACCGCTTGCGCTGCCGCTTTCTCGGCCTGGCGCAGCGCAATCAAATCGGGATTCTCTGCCAGAGCGGATTGCAGCGCTGCCTCATAGGTTTCAGGAATTGCTGGCGCCTCAGATACCGGCGACAGCACGCCAGCGGGTTGCCCCACAAACACTTCATAGACCGCAAGCGAGGATTCCAACTGCGCTTCAGCGCCGGAAAAGGCCGCCTTCGCCCCCTGTAAGCGCGCTTCGGCTTGCTTCACGTCAGTACGGGTCGCAAAGCCCACGTCGAAACGGTCTGTCGCGGCCCGCAATTGTTCTTCCAAAAGCGCCACGCTATTGGCGCGAATTCGGATCGCCTCTCGGTCGCGCAGCACGTCGACATAGGCGGTGACCACGTTCAGAATCAGGTCCTGAGAGACGCCGTCAAATTGCGCATTGGCGGCGAGAATGCCTGCCTTTGCCTGATCAATTCCAGCATCGATCCGCCCGCCTGTGTACAGTGGTAGCGTCGCCTGCAATTGCGCTGAGGCAATCGGGCGATCACCAAGATTGAAGGCAATTGGCTGATTGCTATCGAGCGATTCATAGCCGCCAGACGCCGACAAATCGACAGTCGGAGCCCTTGCGCCGCGCGCTTGGTTCAATTGCTCGCGCGCAATTCCAAGCTCTGCCCGCTGCACATCCAAAGACGGGTTTGTCTGGAAAGCCGTAATCAGTGCGTCCTGTAGCGTTTCGCTTTGTCCCGGCAGAGCCAAGACGAGCGCAGACAGGGAAACCAGAAAAGATTTACGCAGCATGGGAGGCCTCTTTTTATCTTTATCGCATTCCTATTTAGTGCACATTCAAAAAAAGTGAACACTGTTCACTTCTTTGTCGCGATCGCATCAGACGCGCCCAACCAGCATTGCCCACAAGACACTTAACCGCTTCTGAAGCGCCGACAGGTTTCGCCCCTTTTTCCAGGCATGCCGCAGACGGTAGTGCGCTATGGCAGGGCGAAGCGCGGACTCGGCTTTTTGGCGGGGCGCGGTTTCGGCCACTGCATCGCCGCGCCGAAGCGCTGCCCATTCGCGTGCAATATCCCCGAAAGCCTCAGCCTCTTGCCCGAGCAGTTTCGCCGCGATGTACACCAATTTGTCTTCCGGCTCCGCCGCACGGTCTTCCGCCAAGAACGCTGCCTCATGCGCCTCCACAAGCTGCTCCAATTGCTCGAAATCGACATCCGCGCGCGGCAAATATGCGCCGAGCGCAAGCACGACATCATGCTGACGCGGTGTCCCTTGCCGTAATTCTTCCAGCGCATCGCGCCACCATTGAAACCGGATCTGCCCCATCGTGTGATCCGTGACGACCGTTCGCACCCGAGCCAACTCATAGTAAAATGCATACAAAACAATCAGCGCAGAACGGGCCTCATCCGGCGCATACCGGCTCGACAACCAACGCTCTTCATCGACGGTTTGAATCCGCTGATCCAAACGCGCGACAATTTCTTTCATAGAATCACTGGCAGGACTGGTCATGGAACCCATATCTGTGGCAAAGGCTGCGCAGAAACAGCGATAAAATTCTTCAAGGAGACCAACGACATGGCTTTTGACCTACCAGAACTTCCCTATGGCCGCGATGGCCTCGCCCCGCATATCTCAGAAGACACGCTGAACTTCCACCACGGCAAGCACCACAATGCGTACGTCACCAACCTCAACAAATTGATTGATGGCACTGACCTCGCAGACGCTTCCCTGGAAGATATCGTCAAGGCAGCAGCCGGCGATGCGGCAAAAGCAGGCCTCTTCAACAATGCGGCGCAGGTTTGGAACCACACATTTTACTGGCACTCTATGAAGCCAGGTGGCGGCGGTGCCCCGCACGGCAAAATCGCAGAACTGATCGAACGTGACTTTGGCTCATACGACGAGTTCGCGACCCAGTTTAAAGCCGCTGGCGGTGGCCAGTTCGGTTCTGGTTGGGCTTGGCTCGTCCTGAAAGACGGCAAGCTTGCCATCACCAAAACACCAAACGCTGAAACTCCTCTGACAGAAGCCGGTGTCACACCGATTCTGACCATGGATGTTTGGGAACACGCTTACTATCTCGATTACCAGAACTCTCGCCCCAACTATATGGCGAGCTTCCTGGACAATCTGGTCAACTGGGACTTTGCCAACCAAAACCTGGCAGACGCCTCATAGTCGCGTTGGCGACAACCTAAAAAGCACACTCTTTTGGAGATTGAAGAGCCCACCTTTGCCGGTGGGCTTTTTTGCATTATGTGCGGCGCAACATGTTTGCCGGCGCAGTGATTCTAAGTCGGCCCCGCTGTTCAATTCGGAGCAGCTTGATGAGACCGACCTTAGAATTCCAGCTGGACAACACATTGACTGACGAACCTAAAATTACATTCGCTGAGCTAAACCTCGATCCTCGCATTCAAACGGCGATTGACGCCGCTGGATACGAACACCCGACGCCGATCCAGGAAAAAGCCATTCCGGTGATCAAAAAAGGTGGGGACGTCACCGGCATTGCGCAGACCGGTACCGGCAAGACCGCAGCCTTCACGCTGCCAATGATGCACCGCCTGGCCAAAGGCCGCGCCCGCGCCCGGATGCCGCGCAGCTTGATCCTCTGCCCTACCCGTGAGCTCGCCGCACAAGTGGCTGAGAATTTCGAGACCTATGGCAAGGACCTGAAGCTCAATATGGCCCTGCTGATTGGCGGCGTGAGCTTTAAAGAGCAAGAACAGAAACTGACCCGCGGTGTCGATGTCTTGATCGCGACTCCGGGGCGCCTGATCGATCAGTTCGAACGTGGCAAGATCCTGCTGACCGGTGTTGAAGTCTTCACCATCGACGAAGCCGACCGTATGCTCGACATGGGTTTCATTCCGGACATTGAGAAGATCTGCAAATTGCTGCCCCCGCGCCGCCAGACCCTACTCTTCTCTGCGACCATGCCGAAAGAAATCGCCCGGCTCGCCAAGACCTTCCAGAAAGACCCGGCCCGCATTGAAGTTGCGCGCCAGTCAAAGACGGCCGAGACGATCAAACAACACGTGGTCAAACTCGAGCGCGGCGATGACAAAGCCAAGCGCACCGCGCTGCGCCGCGTGATCGAAAGCCGCGATGTGAAAAATGGCATCGTGTTTTGCAATCGCAAACGCGAAGTCGACATTGTCGCCAAGTCGCTCTCCAAGCATGGCTTTAGCGCCGCGCCGATCCATGGTGACCTGCCGCAAAGCGCGCGGATGGACACGCTGAACAAGTTCCGTGACGGGGAGTTGCAGCTACTGGTCGCATCGGATGTTGCTGCCCGCGGACTTGATATCCCGGATGTTGGACACGTGTTCAATTACGCGCCGCCGCCCAAAGATGAAGACTATGTCCACCGTATTGGTCGCACCGGTCGCGCTGGGCGTGAAGGTGAGAGCTTCACGATTGTCGGGCCAGACGACGCCAAAGGCTGGCGCGGCGTGATGATGCTGATCAAGACCGACGTTGAAGAGTTTATGCCCGAAGGCTTAGCCGAAGAGCTCGAGAGCCTGCCGACGGATGGCGACCGCCGGCGCGGTCGCGGCGAACGTGGCAGTCGGCGCAGAGACCGCAGCGAGAGCCGAGGTGAAGGTCGCGGACGCGCGCGCGGACGTAAAGACAAAGAGCGAAGCGAAGTGGTCGAAGACGCTGCGCCTCAAGAGGCGAGCGAAGACACGCCAAAGCCAAAGCGTGACCGCAAGGACCGCCCGAAGCGCGATTTCAAGCGCAAAGACGACGACCTCATCCTCGAACCCGCCCCTGATGTGGTCAAAGGATTCGGCGACGACATACCGGCTTTTCTTAAATAGATTCCACTTGCGATAATTATATTGAAATATACTCTGCCCTCAGGATCAAAGGCAGAGACTCATGCGGACCACAATACTAGCATCTCTATTACTTTTTGTTTTCACCATAAGTCATGCGAGTGCCCAATCAGACTATCCGCAACCGCCTCTCGAGGCCTATGGCGCGTTGCCGCAAATCTCCGATGCAGAAATCTCCCCTGATGGATCTAAAGTCGCGACGATCGTGAATTTTGAGGGTGGAACGCGAGTTGTCGTGTTTGACCTTGAAGGCGGCGCCCCCGTTCAAATCGGTGTCAAAAATATAAAAGCAGACAGTGTCAGCTTCTACGACAATGAGAACGTTATATTTCGCGCGCGTAAAACCGAAACGACGTTCGGATACCGCGGCGAATTCGAATATAGCGGCGCCTTCGTCATCAATCTGGAATCAACCGAAACGCAGCAACTCTTGCGGCGGACAGAAAATCTCCACCCGGCACAATCTGGTCTGGGTGAAATCGTAGGCCGCGGCCCTAACGCTGGCGAAGTTCTGATGCCCGCTTATGTTGGCGGCGGCGTCAGCGAGGCTCGTTATGATCTGCTCCGCGTAGAACTGGACTATCCCCGGGGGCGGCGGTTCGTGCCAGGCTCAGCCGATACAAAAGACTGGTTCGTCAACGATGATGGCGAGGTCTTGGCCCGGGTTCGCTACGACAACTCGAAAAACCGGCTACGGGTTCAAACTTATGAAAGCCGGAAATGGACCACAATATTCACAGCAGAGACTGAGATTCCATGGTTATATCAAGGTGTTACCCCAGACGAGTCGGGTCTTGTATACATCTCTGAAACAGATGATGGACACCAGCTGATGAGCCTTCGATTTGATGGCTCCCAAGACGGGCCAATTGTGCCTCCAAATGGACGCGAGATCGAAGCCGTTTATTCGGACAATAATCGCAAAGTCCTCGGCGTTCGCTATGCTGGCGTAGACCCCGACTACGCATTCTTGGATCCGTCCCTCCAAGAAAGCTTCGATGCGGTTTCAGAGGCGTTTCAAGGCGCAACGATCTATCTGGACTCTTGGACAGATGACCGAGAAACAGTCCTCTATCAGGTCTTGGACTTCAGTCTCGGCGATGTTTGGATCACTCATCACGCACCGACAAATGAGCTTAGTCTCGTCGCCAAGAGCCGTCCGGATATTCCCGTGGAAGCCATCGCCCCGATGATGAGCATCGAATACAGAGGCCAGGACGATCTCACAATCCAAGCCATCCTGACGGTTCCGCCAAATTTTCGTCCCGGCGAGTCCGCTCCCAGCCCAGCGATTATGTTACCGCATGGCGGACCTGCCGCTTACGATCGCTTTGACTTTGATTGGATGGCACAATTTTTCGCCAATCGGGGATATCTCGTCATCCAGCCCAACTTTAGAGGCTCAACCGGTTTCGGCGAGGCGTTTCAAGACGCTGGCCGAGGAGAGTGGGGCGGCAAGATGCAAGACGATCTCACTGACGGCGTCAACGCGCTCGTCAAAGCTGGGTATGTGGATGCAGAGAATGTGTGCATCATTGGCGCGAGCTATGGCGGGTATGCGGCACTCGCGGGCGCTGTTTTTACGCCGGATCTCTACAAATGCGTCATCGCGATCGCCCCGGTGAGCGACTTAAACCGAATGCTGAGTGATGGAAAACGTCGTTATGGGAGCAATCACTGGGTGGTTAGTTACTGGGAAGATATCTTGGCAGAAGGCGACGCGCGGCGGAAGAAATTGAGATCTATTTCTCCAGTAAATTTTGCGGAAAACGCGACAGCCCCGGTCCTCTTGATCCATGGCGATGATGATACCGTCGTGCCTTATGCGCAGAGCACCAGGATGCGAAACGCGCTGAAACACGCCGACAAGGAAGTCGAACTGATCAAGCTCAAAGGTGAAGATCACTGGCTGTCTGTCGCTGACACGCGGATGCAAACCTTGCGCGCAATGGAGCAGTTTCTGGACACTCATATGCCAGTGGCCAACTAAAAAAGCCGCCCGGAAGGACGGCTTCTCTTAGAGATGAAACATGCGCCTACTTCTTGATGCGGCCTTGCACTTGTTTGCGAAACTTGTCGCCGTATGGCGGGCGCATCATGGCGAGGATCTCATTGCCGGTTTGCGTGTAGATCGCCTTCTTGTGGCTGAACTCGTAGAAACCATCGCGGCCGTGATACGCGCCCATGCCCGATGGGCCGACGCCGCCAAAGGGCAGATCTTCTTGTGCGACGTGGAAGATCACATCGTTCACGGTTACGCCGCCTGAGGTTGTGTTGTTGAGCACCATGTCACGCTCGTTGGCATCATCACCGAAATAGTAGAGGCCAAGCGGGCGCGGATGGTCATTGATGTAAGCCACCGCATCCTTGGTCTCATTATATGATTTAAGCGGCAGGATCGGTCCGAAGATCTCGTCCTGCATCACTTTCATATCATCGGTTGGGTTCAGCACGATGTGCGGCGCCATTTTATGGTGCGGCTGCTGCGTGAAATTCTCGTTCTGCGGATTGATCTCAATCACTTCAGCGCCCTTCTCGCGCGCATCGTCGAGATAGGAGTTGAGGCGGTCATAGTGGCGCTGATTGACGATCGACGTGTAGTCATCATTATCCTTCAGCCCATCAGCGTACATTTTGCCAACTGCCGCCTGCGCCGCACCGACAAATTCTCCGGTCTTTTCTTCAGGCACAAAGGCATAGTCTGGCGCCAAGCAGATTTGACCCGCGTTCAGCGTCTTACCGGCCATGATCCGGCTCGCGGCTTTCTGAACGTCTGCGGATTTACCCAGAACAACCGGCGACTTACCGCCGAGCTCTAGCGTTAGCGGCACCAAATTATCGGCCGCGGCGCGCATCACGTGGTGAGCAATTGAAGTCGCGCCCGTAAAGACGATGTGATCGAATGGCAGCTGCGTGAAGGATGCGCCAACATCAGGTCCGCCGGTGACAACCGCAACTTCTTCTTCGGTGTAATATTTGGCGATCAGCTCCGCCATCAGCTCGCTGGTTTTCTCAGTGAACTCAGACGGCTTGATCATCGCGCGATTGCCCGCTGCGAAGACGTTGGCCAAAGGCGCAAAGGTCAGGTTCACCGGGAAATTCCACGGGCTGATAATGCCGATAGAGCCTTTTGGTTGATATTGAATTTGCGCTTTTGACCCCAACAGTCCCAGCGGGAATTCAACGCCGCGTTTTTCAGGACGCATCCATTTGCGCATATGTTTCTTTGAGAATTTCAGTGCCCCAATGGAGCCCGCGATATCCGTCAGATTTGACTGGTCGACAGAGCGATGTCCGAAATCCTCGGCCATGGCTTGAGCGAGGGCGTCGCCATGCGTCACCAGGAGGTCAATAGACTTGTCGATCCACGCTTCGCGCTGCGCTGCGGACGGAATACCGTCTCGAATGTGGGCCGCTTTCTGTTTGGCGAGAATGGCGCCCATGCCATCCGCTGAAAGTCCGTCCAATGCCATTGTATCCTCCGGGGTGAATTATCGTTGACGTAAAGGATAACCTAGAAATGCCAGAACACAAAACAAATCCGCCTGCCCCCACGTCACGGTTTTCAGCGCCGCGCAGCTGAATAGATTGAGGCAAAACGGGAGAGCGCCATGAGCTTCAAGAAGATTTCCTATGAGGTCGTCGACGACATCGCGACGATTGCCTTCAATGACCCATCGACGATGAACGCTGCGGGCATCGACACAATCGAAGAAATGTCCCTCGCGATTGAAAATGCCGCAGACGAAGCGCGTTGTACGATCATAACCGGCAATGGCCGCGGGTTTTGCTCCGGCGCGAACCTGTCGGCGCGCCCAGATGGCGCCCCAGCGCAAGGCAAACCTGATGCCGGCAAAGCGCTCGATTCTCACTATAACCCGTTCATCAAAGCGATGCGCACGCACCCGCATCCGATCATTACCGCCGTCAATGGCGCGGCGGCCGGTGTCGGCTGCTCGATCGCCCTGATGGGGGATTTCATCATCGCCTCTGACAAAGGCTATTTTCTGCAGGCGTTCCGGCGAATTGGCCTGGTTCCAGACGGCGGTTCGACCTTCCTACTGCCGCGCATGGTGGGCCGCGCCAAAGCGATGGAAATGACTCTGTTCGGTGACAAAATTCCGGCCGAACAGGCGCTTGAATGGGGCATGATCAATCGCGTCGTCGCGCATGATCAACTGATGGATGAGGCCCGCACCTATGCAAAACGTTTGGCGGATGGCCCAACACAAGCGCTGGCAATGATCCGGGATCTGGTCTGGCAGGCGGAGGATAATGACTTTGACAGCCAGCTACAGGCTGAACGCTTTGCGCAGCGCACCGCCGGACGCCAACCCGATTTCCGGGAAGGCGTTCAGGCATTTCTTGAAAAGCGGCCGGCAAATTTCCGGAACAGCTAACCGTTAGGTCTTAGAACGTCATGCGGCGCGGAGATTTCACCTTCGCGCGGCGGGCCTGGATGGCGACGTCCAGCGCTTTGCGGCCCCAGGCCGATGCTTCGTCGCGATCATCGAGTGCGTTTACGGGCAATGACATATAGCTCATTTGAATGGTCTTGCCGGTGTTCGGGTTGGTCCATTCAAACGGCTCTCCGCCTTCTGACTCAAGGTGTTCTTTTAAGTGCTCGTCTGATTTGACATAGACACGGTCCTTGTCGATCAGAGCAAACATGTCTTCGCCGGAATAGACCCCGGCACCGCCAAACATTTTCCGAATTCGGATTCGGCCAAGATTGGCGAATAGGTCTTCTACATAAGTGTGGAACGGGTTGTCCAATTTCGTCATTCAAATCCTCCGGTGGGTGACCCGCTATCTGTCTACCGGAACAAGCACCGGCGCGTTTTCGGGACTTACGCGGCGGAACATGGGATTTTTTTGCGGTTTGGCAAGACTGACAACGCTGACATAGTTCGTGAAAAGTTATTTCAGTTGTTTTGAGGCAGAAAATACCCCTGCGAACACGCGGTCTTTCGGAATGTTTCGCGTTTTAGGCTACCAGTCCACTGCGGCGTAAACCAATTGCTGGAATTGCGGCCGGATCGGGTAACAACCTGTTGGGATCATCTGCGTCGCCTGGATCGCGATAATCTCCTCGACCGGATCGATCCAGAAGAATGTGTTCGCAAGACCGCCCCAACTGAAGGTGCCAGGAGATCCAGGCGTCAGTGTCTCGGCGACATCCACAATGGTTGAGCCGCCAAGCCCAAATCCATTGCCTTCCATTCTGGCTTCCGAGAAGGTTTGGTCGCCCATCTCTTTGATCGTTTTGCCACCCGGAAGGTGATTCATCCGCATGAACTCGACCGTTTTTGGGCTGAGCAGACGCGCCCCTTCCAGGCTCCCGCCTTGCAGCAACATCAAGCAGAACCGGTGATAATCGCGCAGGGTAGAGACCAGGCCGCCGCCCGCATTCAAAAGCTTCGGCTGCGTCTTGTAAGCTTTACTGTCCGCCCCTGCTCCGTCGCTCATCGTCACTTCGCCGGTAACCGGATTTTTCGCGTAACAGGCCATCAGCCGGTCAAGCTTGCTTTCCGGCACATAAAAATCGGTATCGACCATGCCGAGCGGCTCAAAAATGCGTTCCCGGAAGAAAACATCGAGCGTCTGTCCGCTGGCGACTTCAACCACGCGGCCCAGAATGTCGGTCGAATGGCCATAATTCCAACGCTCGCCCGGGCTGAAGACAAGTGGAAGCTTGGCGATGCGTGCGCACATTTCGCCAAGCGTTTCGCCATCACCTTCGCCAAGGTTGCCGATTTTCTCCCCGCGATACAAAGCGTCGACTTCGTGCTGGAACAAGAAGCCATATGTGACGCCGGTGGTGTGGGTAAACGCGTCCCGGACGGTCATCGGACGATCCGGCGCGCGGGTCTTATAGTCTTTCAGGTCGCCGCCATCCCAAACCTGGGTGTCCGCAAACTCTGGAATGTAGCGCGAAATCTCATGATCAAGCCGGAGGATCCCCTCATCGTGCAGCATCATCGCCGCCACAGAGGTAATCGGCTTGGTCATTGAATAGATCCGGAAAATCGTGTCCGGCCCAATTGGGGAGCCGCCCTCGAGATGGGTGTTTCCACGGTAGGATTCGTGGACGATCTGCCCATTGCGCGAAACCATAGTCGCCATGCAGGGCAGCTTGCCATCCGCCACATATGCTCTGTCGAAATAGTCCGGAATATAATTCAGGCGCTCGGCGTTGAGGCCAACATCTTCGGGCGTAAACTCATGCTCTGTGTCGGCCATTTAAATCTCTCCGCGTTTTGCAGCGCGGCTCAGCTCGCGCGCAATAATGATCTGTTGGATTTGTGTCGTGCCTTCATAGAGGCGGAAAATACGGGCGTCGCGGAAGAACCGTTCAACGCCATAGTCCGCAACATAACCAGCACCGCCAAATACTTGCACCGCTCGATCGGCCACACGGCCTACCGCTTCTGAAGCAAACATTTTACAGCACGAAGCCAGCATCGTGACCGGCTCCCCGGCATCGCGTTTCTTGGCGGCATCCAGGATCATACAGCGCGCCGCATAGGCTTCGGCCTGGCTGTCGGCAATCATCGCTTGGATCAGCTGATGTTGCATGATCGGCTTGCCGAACTGTTCGCGCTCCATCGCATAATTGACCATCTCACTGATCAAGCGTTCCATCATACCCGTACAAACCGAGGAGATATGGAGGCGCCCTTTGTCCAGCACGCTCATCGCGACTTTGAAGCCCTCCCCTTCTCCTGCGACCATCATGTTTGACGGCACGCGCGCATTGTCGAAGTTCACGTCACAAATATGCGCACCTTGCTGGCCCATCTTCTTTTCAGGCTTGCCGACAGAAAGACCTTCTGTGTCGCGCGGCACGATGAAGGCAGAGACGCCTTTTCCGCCAGGCTCGTCTGGATTGGTGCGCGCCATGACGGTGAACAGGTCTGCGACGTTTGCATTGGTGATATAGCGCTTGCCGCCATTCAAAACATAATCGTCGCCATCCTTCGTCGCTTTCGTGCGCAGACCGCCCGCGTCTGACCCGGCTTCAGGTTCGGTCAGCGCAAAGCTGGTGACGATCTCGCCGCTGGCAATGCCCGGCAGATATGTTTCTTTCTGCGCTTCGGTCCCGAACAAGACGAGCGCTTGCGAGCCAATTCCGATATTTGTTCCCGCAGCTGATCGGAAGGCAGGTGATGTCCAGCCAAGCTCAAAGCCGACCAGACACTCGGTCTCCATATCCAAGCCAAGCCCGCCATAGGCTTCCGGGACCGCCAGGCCAAACAGGCCAAGCTCTTTCATCTCTTGCACGAGGTCACTCGGAACCAGATCATCCTCGGCCACTTGCGCCTCAGCTGGGACACAGCGTTCGCGCACAAAGCGGCGAACCTGGTCGATCAGTGCGTCACGAATTTCAGGATCAAAAGCCATGGATCAGTTCCTCCTATCCCCCACAATAACGAAGCCGCACGCCAAGTCGAACCCTGACGCATCGTCACGCTGGCGAATTATAACATCCGCGCTATCACTGCCGTGCAAGGAGGGCTGTTTATGGAAGCCAAGCTAATCACTGAAGGCGAGTTTGCGGGATGGTCAACCTGGCCGAATGAACCATTTGAGCATGATGCCGCCGGACCATTTTATCTGAAAGAAGACAGCGACGGAAAAATGATCGCCGCCTTCCGCGCTGAGCGAAAGCATATGAATGCTGGCGGCGTGGTACATGGCGGTGCCTTGATGACGTTCGCGGACTTTTCCCTCTTCGCGCTCGCGCATACGGGCGAAGATGACGGCTATGGGGTCACCGTTGCGTTCACGTCTGAATTCCTGTCCGGCGCGAAAGAAGGTGAACTGATCGAAGCACGGGGCGAAGTTATGGGCGGCGGACGCTCCATCACCTTTGTCCGCGGCGTGATCACCGGCAATGGCCGTCCGGTCCTCAATTTTTCCGGCACAATCAAAAAGCGCCACAAACCCGCGACGACCTCATGACTCGGATCGGAACACCGCTTTCTCCGAGCGCGAAAAAGGTCCTCTTCTTGGGGGCTGGCGAACTTGGCAAAGAAGTCGTGATTGAGCTGCAGCGTTTCGGGGTCGAGGTGATTGCCTGCGACCGATACGCGAATGCGCCGGGCATGCAGGTAGCGCATCGCGCGCACGTCATCGATATGACGGATGCGTCGGCGCTGCGCGCTGTGATCGAGCAAGAACGCCCTGACTTGATCGTGCCAGAAATCGAAGCCATCGCGACGGACGAACTGGCGGCGATTGAAGCCAGCGGCCTCGCCACCGTGATCCCAACCGCGCGCGCCACACAGCTGACCATGGACCGCGAAGGCATTCGCCGCCTCGCCGCTGAAACCCTCGGCTTGAAGACCAGCCCTTATGCGTTTGCCAGCGATGCCGAAACACTCGCCACCGAAGCGGACAAAATTGGCTATCCGGTATTCGTCAAACCGGTCATGTCCTCGTCCGGAAAAGGTCAGTCCAAAGTCGACAGCGCCGCTGATATTCAAGCCGCTTGGGATCACGCGCTGACCGCTGGGCGCGGCAATCAGGTTCGCGTTATTGTCGAAGGCGCTGTGGATTTCGAGTATGAGATCACCCTCCTCACCGTTCGACACAGAGACAGCACAAGCTTTTGCGCCCCGGTCGGACATCGCCAGGAGGGCGGCGACTATGTTGAGAGCTGGCAGCCGCAACCAATGAGCCAAGCCGCGCTCGAGGCCGCACAAAGCATGGCGCGCAAGGTGACCGATGATATTGGCGGACTTGGCGTGTTCGGTGTCGAACTGTTCGTCAAAGGCGACGAGGTTTGGTTCTCCGAGGTCAGCCCGCGGCCACACGATACTGGCCTGGTCACGCTATCAACCCAGGACCAAAGTGAGTTTGCGCTGCACGCCCGTGCAATCCTCGGTCTTCCCGTCGATACTAGCTTGAACCGCCCCGGCGCGAGCGCGGTCATTTATGGCGGCGTGGAAGCTGAAGGCGTGGCGTTCGAAAACGTCGCCGAAGCCCTTGCCGAGCCTGGCACGCAGCTTCGCCTGTTCGGTAAGCCAGTGTCTTACGAGAAACGACGCATGGGCGTCGCGATTGCCCACGCAGAAACAATTGAGGCAGCGCGAGCCAAAGCCAGCCGCGCCGCCTCAACGGTGAAAGTGGTTACCAACTAGACCTCATCCTGAGCGAAGTCGAAGGATGATCCCCACGCCGATAATCTCCGCCCTCGTCCTTCGACTTCGCTCAGGATGAGGGCTAAGACTAGGGCTGGTTGACTAGTTCTCGACGGTGAAAGTCAGACCGGCTTTCTCGGTCAGGCGTTTGACGATGTGACCGCCCATTGCCGGCGCGGGCGTCCAAATACCGCCAGGTGTGCCGGTCTCATCTTTGACGAGACAAATCGCGCTTTCCGCGATCATTTTCGAGGTTGAGCCATAGCCTGGATCTTTGTCGCCTGTGACACCCGCGACAATTACTTGGCCATCGGCAGATGTGCCATGGAACATGACATCATAGAAGCCTGCCTCGCGCTCTTCCTTGCTTGGGCCTTCGCCTGGCTTCGGGCCATCGTCGCCGCCCATCATGTCCATGCTGGCAATCGCTTCTGCGGCCGCTTTGCCCTCATCGCCAGGGCCGGTCAGCATCATTTCATCATAGACGAAATCCTCACCATAGGCGTGCCCCATCAGCGCGTTTGAACGGTGTACGTTCTTGGTATTGATGGAGGCCATGATGAAAGGCGCAGACCAACTGCCAATGTCAGCATCTTCAACCGGTTTCATACCGTGCGGCTGATCCGGGCCTTGGAAGCCCATGGTCAAACTGAATGGGTTTTGCAGAACGCCGAGCAAAGACGGGTCTTTGCCGACAGACGCCATCGTTGCTTTAAAGCTCGCAGCTGTACCACCAGAGAACGTGCCCTGCATCTTGCGGACGCGGCCTTTAATGCGTGGCACTGGCTTTCCGAACCGCTCTTTCGCTGCCTCTTGGGTAAACCATACGCCGAGATCGAATGGGATTGAGTCAAAACCGCACGAGAAGACAATCCGGGCACCGCTCGCTTGGGCCGCGCTTTCATGCTTCTGGATCATCTGATGCATCCAGGCTGGCTCGCCGCACAGATCGACATAGTCAGTTCCGGCCGCCGCGCAGGCCTCGACCAAGGCTTCCCCATAAAGCTGGTAAGGACCGACCGTCGTACAGACACAGCCAGCCCGCTCAACCATCGCCTTCAGGCTGGCAGCGTCATTCGCATCAGCCACAACAAACGGTGTATCCGCTGGCGCGCCAATCTCATCGCGCACCGCCGCCAGCTTTTCAGCGCTGCGGCCTGCCATGGCCCAGGTGACGTCGCCGCCAACTCCATAGGTCTTAGACAGATACTCTGCGACCAAGCGGCCAGTATAGCCGGTTGATCCGTAAACGATGACGTCAAATTCGCGGCCAGTTGCCATGGCACCCTCCTAACAGTTGTTGCGCTTTAACTGGCGCACAGAGGGGGCCTTGGCAAATGTTCTCGCAGCGTCACTTGAACAGTGACGCTGCTAAGACTTACCAGAACGCCGCGTACAGGCCGATCAGGATAGCGATCGCAGCACCTGCCGAGACTTTGAACGTCGTCGTCGTAGCAAAGCTGATATCGCCCAATTGAACTGGCTGATGCTCTTCTGGCGGCGGGGTCAGAAGCGAGACGACCACACCAATGATCACGCAGATCAAGAAGATGAACCAGATCCGCACCACAAACGGCATATTGGTGACATCAAAGTCCGCCAGGCCGAGGATTGGATTGAAGATTGGACCAAGGACCGCTGCAACACCGCCGCCATCCGAACCGGACGCGGTGAAGAAGAGCAGCGACAGCACAACAGAAGAGATAAGCAGCGCAAAGGCGCCGGCTGTATTGGTCCGTTTCCAGAAGAACCCGAGCAGGAAGACTGCCACGATGCCTGGCGCAACGAAGCCGGTATATTCCTGAATGGTCTGGAAGATACTTGTGCCACCACCCAGCAGCGGGATGGCCAGGAACAGCGCGATCAACATCGCCGTCGCCGCTGTGACCCGGCCAATCAGAACATAGTGTCCTTCGGCGCGATCCTTGGCGACATAATCGCGATAGATATCCATCGTGAAGATGGTCGAGATTGAGTTGATCATCGAGGCGAGCGAGGACACAATCGCCGCGACCAATGCCGCAAAGATCAGGCCTCGAATACCGACCGGCATGAGCGCCATCAGGGCGCCATAGGTGCTGTCAGGTTTCGCGCTGAGGGCTTCTTCGCTGAGCCCCTGCAAGCCGTTCTGGGCGAGCCAGAGCGCAGCAATACCTGGGATCACAACGATCAGCGGAATGAGGAATTTCAGAAGCGCCGCAAAGGCGAGTCCCTTTTGCGCTTCTGCCAAATTCTCAGCCCCAAGCGCTCTTTGAATGATGTACTGGTTGAAGCCCCAATAAGAGAAGTGCAGCACCCAAAGACCACCGAGTAGCGTCCAGATGCCCGGCAAGTTGCCATAGCTTGGATGATCGCGGTCGAGGATCATTTCGAAATGCCCGGGCAACTCGCCCATTAGCGTGTTCAAACCGCCCATCGCGCCGCGGTCACCGCCGACCATGGAGAGCACTAGGATCGTGATCGCAAAACCGCCCAGGATCAGGATCACAACTTGGATAATGTCGGTCAAAGCCACCGCTTTCAGACCGCCATACAGGGAATAGAGGAGCGCAAATCCGGCTAGCATCGCCATACCGGTAAACACGCCGAGCCCGGTCACGGCCTGGATCGCAAGCGCGCCGCCATACAGCACTGTGGTCAGGTTCACAGCGGTAAACAGGAAGATCCAGAACACCGCCATAATCGTCTTCACGCTCGGGCCAAACCGGGTCTCGAGGAATTGCGGCATCGTATAGATCCCGCGCTTCAGGAAGATCGGCAGGAAGAACGCCGCGACAATGATCAGGACCAATGCTGCCTGCCATTCGTAGGCTGCGATTGCGAGTCCGACCACAAAGCCCTGCCCCGACTGGCCGATAATCTGTTCGGCGGAAATGTTTGCGGCAATCAAGGATGCCCCAATCGCCCACCATGGCAGCGCTTTGCCCGCGAGGAAGTAATCCTCAGTATCTTTTGTCTCGCCCGCGGGTTCGCGGGACACGAAAATAGCAATGGCGAAGAGCGCGACCGCATATAGGCCGACAATCACCAGATCGATGGTGTCCAAAGACATGACTTGTTTTCCTCCCTGGAGCGAGTTCGTGCTCGTCCTCAGGTAGCTCTACGCAATACGTGACAGCGGTGTCAATACACCTCGCCTATTCCGTGCAGCTTGTCTTATTGATCCGGGGCCTCAGATGCGGTCGGCAACAGCTCCGCCGCGAGGTTTTGCAGCATGGCGCCTTGTTCGGTGCCAGCCGGGAAAACTTGCAAGGCGGCATCCAGATCGCGCTGTGCTTGCGCCATGTCGCCCATGACGACGCGCGCCCGAATCAACCGCAGCCAGCCTTCAATATCATTCGGATCTTGCTCGAGTCGGACAGCCAGCCCCTCGACCATGCCTTCAATCATCACCGCCTGTTCGTCAGGCGTCATCGCCTCTATCCGAGCCCGCGCTTCCGGATCGATGGCGGGCGCCGCAGCACGTTCCTGCAACATTTGCAGGACCCGTTGACGCTCGCCGACAATGTTCTCATCGCCCTGTGAGAGATCGATGGCGACATTATACGCGGCGAGCCCATCCTCGACGCGCCCAAGACGCAAATAAGACCGCGCCAGCAAGACATAACCATCCGCAGGGGGATTAGGATCTTCCGCAAGCCGGTTTTTCAGCTCCACCACCAATCCTTCGAGCGTATCAGGAAGATTCGCGGCTTGCTGCGCCTGAAATTCGGCGAAGCTGATCGGCTGTAAGCCTGGGCTACCGACTTGCGTGTAAACGCCGACGCCGCCGATCAGCAGAACCGCTGGAACGATCGCCATCACCGCAGACTTGAACCGGCGCTCAGACGCAATTTTCTCGGGACTATCGAGCAAGTCGAGTATTCGGCGATCAAGGGCATCACGCGCTTCTTGAGCGGCATCAGCGCTTAAACGACCCGCCGCCTCATCGAGATCCACATTTGCCCGCTGTTGCTTGGCTTCATCCAAAGCGCCAGGCGCTTGATCACCCTGTGTCCGCACGAATGGGAAGATCAGATACGCGCAAGTCGCGAGCAGAAGAATGAGGAAGATAAACCAGATCATTTTGCGCTCGGCGTGTCCTGAAGCGCTTCAGCGACTCGGGCTTTCTCGGCTTCGCTAAGGCCTTGGCGCTGCGGCGTGGCTTGGCCAGCTCGGAGCCGAAGGATGAACCAGATGAGCCCGATAAAGACCAAGAATACCGGTCCGGTCCAAAGCAAGAGTGTATTCATCTGCAGCGGCGGCGACATCAAGACGTAATCGCCATACCGCTCCCGCAAATATTCGCGTGCCTCATCATTGGTGTCGCCTGCTTCGACCCGTTTGCGGACCAGATTGCGCATATCTTCCGCCAGCGGCGCATTCGAGTCATAGATCGATTGGTTCTGACACACGACACAGCGCAGCGTCTTCGAAATCGCCTCTGTGCGCGCGTCGATATCTTCAGGCGTCTCAGGGCCCGCGTCTTGCGCCGTGGCGACAGCGAACGCCCATAGAACGGTCAATAGAAGAATGATCAGCCGTTTCATGAAACCGCTTCACTTTCGATCGCCTCGATCACCGGAACAATGGTTCGGGTCCAGACTTCAGGCGTTATCGGGCCGATTTGCTTGTATCGAATGCGGCCGGATGCATCGAGGACAAAGGTCTCCGGCGCGCCAGTTACCCCGATTTCAATGACCAGCTCACTCTCCGCATCAAAGACAATCGCTTGATAAGGATCGCCATGCTTTGCCAGCCAGGCCAGCGCATCCTCGCGATCATCGCGCCAGTTGATGCCGACAATCCGCACGGTTTCACTTTGTGAAAGCTGCATCAGAGTTGGATGCTCCTGCAGGCAAGCCACGCACCAGGATCCGAACACATTCACCAAAGTGACTTGGCCAACCAGATCTGCCTGGCTGACCATGGCCGTCTCATCGCGCAGTTCGGGCAGTTCGAAGTCCGGCATCTCGCGATCAATCATCTCTGTCGGAATAACGCTCGGATCACGTGTGAGCCCAATCGCAAGGAAGATCACCAACACGCCAAACAGGCCGACCGGAAGCAATCGTGACAGTTTCATCTCTCTACTCCGCTGCCACGGCTTGAGGGGCGGCTGTTTTAGCGCGCCGCGCGGCAAAGGCGTGACGCCGGTCTGCAACCGACACCAAGCCGCCAAACGCCATCATCAGGGCGCCAATCCAAATCCAAATCACCAGTGGATGATAGTAGACACTGATCACCCAACCGTCCTCTGGGTTCCCTTCCCCTTTGGCGGCATATAGGATTCTCAGCGCGCCAATCTCCATTGCACCTTCGGTCGTATTGTTTCGCTCCACCGGATACATGCGTTGTTCCGGGTTGAGGGTCGCAACGTATTGGCCATTGCGTTCAATCACCACTTTACCGGTTTCGGCAATGAAGTTTGGCCCCTGGGCGCGATCGACCTCTTCTAAACGGAACTCGTAGCCCGAGACGGATATACGCTCGCCGAGTTTCAGACGATCAACCTCTTCATCGGCCCAAACACCCATCGCCACGACGCCTACCGTAGTGACTGCCAGGCCGAGATGCGCCAGTGCAAAGCCATGGGTCGCGCCTGGCAACAAGGCGAAGCGCTTTGCCAAATTACCCAGCGTGCTCTTGGTCTCCCCAAGGCGGAGCTTGCGGGCATAATTCGCGGCCGTGCCGACAAGCAACCAGACAGCCAGCCCCATTCCGAGCGCCCCGAAAACAGTCTTGCCAAACACCATGACAGCAAGCGTGATTGGCACAGCCGCCAACGCCATGATCAGCAAGGTTTTGCGAATGCGCTGCCAGCTATCGCTGCGCCATTTCATCAAGGGGGCAACCGCCATAAACAGGATCAGCACCGCCATAATCGGTCCGAAGGTACGCTCAAAATATGGCGGTCCGACCGTGATTTTGTCGCCCGTCATGGCATCAATGACGAGCGGATAAAATGTGCCAAGGAACACCGTCGCGGTCGAAACAACCAGCAGGATATTGTTCAGCACCAAACCCGCTTCGCGGCTTTCAAACTCGAAACTCGCGCCATGCGCAATCTTGTTGGAACGCAGGGCATAAAGCGCGAGGGCGCCGCCGGTGGACAGGATCAGCAATCCGAGAATGAACACGCCGCGATCTGGGTCGACAGCAAATGCGTGAACGCTGGTCAAAACGCCGGAGCGGACAATAAAGGTTCCGACCAGGCTGAGCGAGAATGTGGTAATCGCCAGCAATAAGGTCCAGCGAATGAAGCTGCCGCGCGCCTGAGCCACGAGGGTCGAATGCAGGAGCGCGGTACCGGCGAGCCACGGCATGAAGCTGACATTCTCAACCGGGTCCCAGAACCACCAGCCGCCCCAGCCGAGTTCGTAATAGGCCCAGACGCTACCAAGCACGATGCCGATGGTCAGGAAGCTCCATGCCATCAGGACCCAAGGTCGAACCCAGCGCGCCCACATCGCATCGACGCGTCCTTCAATCAGGGCCGCAACAGCGAATGAAAACGCAACCGAGAACCCAACATAACCCAAGTACAAAAATGGCGGGTGCAGCGCCAAGCCTGGGTCTTGCAAAAGCGGGTTGAGGCCGACGCCATTTTCCGGGATTGGCGACAAACGCTCAAACGGGTTCGAGGTGAAAATCAAAAACGCCAAGAAGCCCGTCGTGGTCAGCCCTTGGATCGCGATCGCCCGCGCCCGCAGGCCCGATGGCAGCGTCTTTCCGAACCAAACCATGGCCGCGCCAAACAGCGCCATGACCATCACCCAAAGCAGCATGGAGCCTTCATGATTCCCCCAAGTGCCGCTGAATTTATAGATCATTGGCTTGGTTGTGTGGGAATTTGTGGCGACCAGTTTCACGCTGAAATCGGAGATCATGAAAGCGTGCGCGAGGAGCACGAATGCGAGAACGCAGAACATTGCCTGCGCGATGGCAGCGCGATCGGCAAAGGCCATTGCGCGGCGATCATTCTGATGCGCGCCTTGCAGCCCGAGCCATCCTTGCAGAGCGCTGATCAAAAGCGCCAGGATCAGGGCAATCTGTCCAATCTCTGCGAGCATGAGGCCTCGTGAACAAAAAGGCGGGCCACGCCGGTCCGCCTCTTATCTGTCTATATGTCAAAGTTAGAGGCGCAACCCAATGCTTCCTCTGGCCGCAGGGTTATCCCCTACTCCGCCGCGACTTTCGCAGCCTGCTCATTCAGCACGTGAAGCGGTGGTTCGCAGGCCCAGTCGGCGATCTGCTCCATGTCATAGTGACGGCAGGCTTCCATCAGCATGCGCACTTCGGTCCACATGTCGCCATCCACGATTGGCATGAACAGGTCAGCAATATTGTCGATGCCAAGATAGGTGCGGACACCGGCATTTTTCAGTTTCACGAACGGTCCGATAGAGTTGTGAAGCGGCCCCTGCATAGGCAGCTGCTTCATCGAGAGTGCCGCGGACGGACAGATGACGATGCCGACATCAGCTTCCTTACACAGCGCCACAATCCGGTCTTGCTCGCTCTCGTCTTTTGCAGAGACAGAGATCGAGTGAATGCCATAGACCCGGCCTTGCATGCCGTGCTCGATTGTCTTCAGACAAAGCAGTTCAGTTTCATGCTGGAACGGGTTGTTCTCTTGGTCGACATGGACCTCAACCATCTTGTTGAGCTCTTTCGCCGTCTCCATGACGATGTCGAGATGTTTCTCTTCCTGCGGACGATCGCGAGACGGCAAGCCGCCGCAGAAATCTGCCAGTTTACAAGCTTCGATATATTGCTCGCGAGAGGCCTCGTCCAAGACACCCTCCAGCGGTTGAACCCCGATTTCAAAGCGAATTTTGTCTTTGAAACGCTCTTTCACCTCGACCGCAGCATGGATCGGTTTGAGACCAATAATGCTGTCAGCATCAACCATGGTCCGGCAATATTGTGAGCCTTGATCGACGACGGTTTGCAGCGCGCGCGAGATCCGCTCGACGAGGTCTTCGTGCGTGTAGTTCTCTTTCAGGTGGCGGTAGAGTTCCCACTTCTTCTCCATATCGGCAAAGCCGAGCGCCAGGTTTTCAGGAGAGATGAGATAGGCCTTGTCGAAATGGCCATGATGGTTTGACCAACCACCGCGCTCGCGGACGAGCTCGAGGAAGCGCGTACGCAAATCCCAAGGGCGATCTTCGCTGCCCATTTTGTAGGAATAAGTGCCCTCTTGCAGGTCTGAAAGGACCAGCTCGATCGTGTCGCGCGCCACCTGACGGTCGGTATAAAGCGGGATGCCATGCTTGACTGAAAGAGAGCGAATGCTGGCTGCATCGGAGGCTTCATCATACGTCGTGTCGCCAGTGAGGATGTTCACAACGAAATCAACTTTGCCGTCCTGGATCAAAGTTTTGATATTAGGCTCTTCGTCACTGGAAATCTTGCGCGCGGCGATCGACTCAACGCCGTTCTCTGCGAGGAAACGGTGCGTTCCAGGCGTTGCATAAAGACCGACACCGATATCTGACATCTTGCGGCACGCATCGAGCAAGAACTCTTTGTCTTCCGACGCGCCGGCACTGATGAGCAGCGAGCGCTTTTGGCCGCGCGCCAGCATTTTCAGGTTGAAGCCGATCAGATCAATTTTTGAATGGGTGTCCAGCGCTGCCATGGTTAGTCCTCTCCTTGAGCCGTGTTCGCCATCGCCGCCGAGCGCGCAAACGGCCTGAACATGGGTCGATTCCTGCACGTGTCAATCGACACGTTTTCGTTTCTTGTGCGCAACCAGTTTGGTTGGCCTGCAAAACCATTGCAATCACAACAAAGCAAGCCCTCTTGAGCGGGACCGTCTGCAATTCTCTGTGAGTGCGATTTTAATCACATAAAATCCGGGCGCGGCGATGCGGTCAAACCTGACCTCCTGGCTGCTTGCAACTCCCCCATTACGCGAGTGGGCTCAGCAGAAAATCTCCCGAAGATTGAAAGAGACGACGAAACGCATTCGCGATGCACGCTGCAGAGGCGCGATTCACTGGATCAAAAGCATCAAAAATATGCAATCATTTCCGCACATTAACAGAGATACCATTTCGCAATGGATCAAAATGGTGTAACCATTGCAAGCATGACAAGCTTGAAATGCGGGGAGGTCTCGCATTTTTGCCCCAGTCTAGCTTATACTAAAGACCATGAGTGACGCACCGATCCCCGAAAAAATGAAACCGTCTGACGCCATTGAACGCTTGCAAGCCGCGCAAAAAGCCTCCGGCTGGCTGGCTTGGGGCGGCTTGGGCTTGGCCTTTTTGTGGTGGGTTGCGGCCCTGGTTGGAACGGTTGCTATGCTCGGCTCCGAGACAATTGGCGCCCTCGACCCGACCCTGGTTGTAGCCGGTTTGATCGCAATCATTCTGCCTGGCCTGATGTTGGTCCTCGCCGGAATGTTGGCGCGTGAGCAAGCTCGCTCAACAGCGGCAAACGCTCTCGTTCTCGAAGCTGCTGCACGGCTTTTGCTTCCAGCTGAGTCCATGGCGGACGAGGCCAGGACTTTTGCCGGTGAGATGTCGAACGCCTCTGCTGAGGTCGATCGCTCAATGGGCCATGCTCTGTCGGCAATGAAAGCCATGTCGGCTGAAATCGGCGACGAACGCCAGCGCCTCGAGTCGGTCACCTATGCCAGCGCCGACAATGCCCGCGAGCTAGCTGCCCGACTTGGCAATGAGCGCAATGGGCTCGAACAGCTCGCGAAAGATCTGCGTGAACAAACAGACCTGCTGAATGAAGCCATTCCGGAACAGGCGCGCTTGATGGTGGACTCGGCGAAAGCGGCTGCGACGGAAGTCAGCGCCGCCGAAGATGCCCTGCAAGGCCGCCTGACAAGCCTGGATCAGACGGGGCGCAGCCTCGCCCAAAAGATCTCGGCCATGGACACGCTCGCCGCCGAAGCAGGTGAGCGCAACGAGACCTTGCTCTTCGCCATTGCGCGGATGGAAGAAAAACTGGAGCAATCACGCAAAACCGTTGAAACCGCGGCGCGCGCCGGAGAGCTCGCCGCAGCTGCTGCGGGAACAACCGGTGATCGCTTGATGGAGTCGGTGAAGATTGCGCTCGATGGTGCCAAAGACGCGAGCAGCCAAATCCAGAACCAAACCTTTGAGGCTTCGGAATCGGCGGCCCGCGCGCTCGCCGAACTGAAAGAAGCTGGTCAACAAGCTGCCGCGGCCGTCCGCGCCGCCGGTATGGCGGCCCGCGCCGAGATGGATATCGCAGAGCGCCGCGCCACCAATACCAGCCATGCCCTCCTGAAGAAGACACAGACACTCGAGTCACGCGTCGCGCCTGAGCCGCCAGTTGCAGCGGACACAGCAGATGAGCCGATCCTCGAGACCGAACCCAAAACAGAAACAGACACAAAAGCTCAGCCGGTCATTCAATCGCCCTCGCGCGCGGTCGAGGAAGACCTGTTTGAAGCCAGCGCCAATCGTATGGCGAAAGCCATGATGGACGAGGAAGAGTTATCGGAAACCACTCCGGATGCGCCGCTCTCAAATGGCAGCAATGGCGGCACCATTGATGCAGATGACGTGTTCAGCGAAGATGATGCACCGGTCCGTCTGGAAAAACCTGTCGCCTCTGCACGGCCACCGAAATCCGGTGAGTCGCTGAGTGATATTATCGCCGACATGGAACGCGACGAACGCTCAATCCTGTCGCGCGAAGAAACCGCCGAAGCCTTGCTTGGTCAGTTACAAGAGTCCGGGATCAAATTGACCGACATCTTTCGCCCGAAAGACAAGAAGAAAATCGCTGTCGCGGCGCGCAAAGGCGAAAGCCAGCGACGTTCTGCGATCAATCAGCAAGTTGGCCGCCAGGTCGAACGGGTGCGCCAGCGACTTCGGGGTAATCTCGAAATGATGACGCTCGCGCGTGACTTCCTGGCGCTCGAAGAATCGGACGCCCTCAACGCGCTTGAGAATACGCACGCGTCGAACAAGAATGCGAGTGCGCGATTGGCGACTTACCTCTTGCTCGACGCTGCAGTGACCTAAGGCTTACTCGCCAATCCAGTCGAATTCTGGCTCGTCCCACCAAGGGAAGAAGCTTGGCATGCCGTCAGAGACTTTGACCGGATAGACCGGCTTACGCTTCTCGAGGAAACTCATCACACCTTCACGCGCATCTTCGGTCTGACCACGAGAATAGATCGCTGCGCTGTCGACGATATGTGCTTCCATTGGATGGCTCGCGCCGAGCATGCGCCACATCATGTGACGGGTCAGCGTGGTCGAGACCGCCGCGGTGTTCTCCGCAATCTCATTCGCCATAGCGCGCGCCACCGTCATTAGATCGGCTTGCGGATGCACAGAATGGACGAGCCCGCCTTTCAGCGCTTCTTCAGCTGGGAAAACACGGCCGGAATAGCACCACTCCAAAGCCTGCTGGATGCCGACCAAGCGTGGCAAGAACCAGCTGGACGCCGCTTCTGGATTGATCCCGCGGCGGTTAAACACGAATCCAAAACGCGCACTATCTGCCGCAATCCGAATATCCATTGGCAGCTGCATCGTGACACCAATGCCAACCGCGGCGCCGTTGATCGCACCGATCACAGGCTTCAAGCTGTCAAAAATTCGAAGCGTCACACGTCCGCCGCCATCGCGTTGGATGTCGATCTTGTTGGTTCGTCCAGCTTCACCTGTGTCAGCACGCGCCTCATAATCAAAAGTCTTCGCGCCTTCTGACAAATCAGCGCCGGCGCAAAACGCTCGGTCGCCTGCGCCAGTGACGATAACGGCGCGAATGTCATCATTCGCATCGGTCTTATCGAACGCATCAAGCAACTCGTACATCATCTTGCCGGTGAAAGCGTTCATCTTCTCCGGACGGTCGAGGGTCAGAATCGCAATCTGTCCCTCTTGTTCGAGTTTGATTTGTTCGTAATCGCCGAGGCTGGTCATAGCGCTCTCCTATCTTGGTTCTGGCGACAGGAAGCGGTTTCTCTGTGCAATCGTCAACCGTGACGCAGCGTTGCCCTTTTGAAACCGTGACGCTTGTGTCATCTTTATAAAATTACCCCGTCCAAAAGTGGATTGCACAGGAGCGTAGAATGGCTGAGTTTGACTATATCGTAGTAGGCGCTGGCAGCGCCGGATGTGTGCTGGCAAACCGGCTGAGCGAGGACGGAAAATCGACTGTCCTGCTGCTTGAAGCTGGCGGTAAAGATACGTCGCCAATGATCCACATCCCTGTCGGCTACGCGACCACTTTGAAAGACCCTAAAGTCAACTGGCTCTACGAAACAGAGCCAGATCCCGGCACGCATGACCGGGTTCATACCTGGCCGCGCGGTAAGGTCCTCGGCGGGTCATCCTCGATCAATGGCCTTCTTTATATTCGCGGCCAGCGCCAGGATTATGACGGTTGGGCGCAGCTGGGTCTGCGTGGTTGGTCTTATGATGACCTCCACCCTTACTTTCTGCGCAGTCAGCACCAAGAACGCGATGGCATGGACGGTCACGCAAAAGGCGGCCCTCTCAATGTCTCAGACGTCACCGAGAAGCACCCTGTTTCAGACGCTGTCATCGAAGCCGGGAAAGCCTTGGGCCTGCCCCACCGCGATGTGAATGGGGAAGATCAGGAAGGCGTCGCTTACTATCAGCTTACCGTTAAAAATGGTCGTCGTTGCAGCGCCGCTGTCGCCTATCTTAACCCGGCCAAAAAGCGACAAAACTTGCAGATCGAAACCAAGGCGCTCGCAGCCCGAGTTCTGTTTGAAGGAAAGCGCGCGGTTGGCGTGGAGTATACCCAAGGCGGCCAAACAAAGACCGCGAAAGCACGTGGTGAGGTCATTCTGGCGGGCGGCGCGATCAACAGCCCACAGCTGCTGGAACTGTCAGGTATCGGTCATCCCGACCTGTTAAACGCGCAAGGGATCGAAACCGTCTCGGCGCTGCCGGGTGTTGGCGAAAACCTGCAGGATCATTTCGTCATCGGCAATCGCTACCGAATGAAATCTGGCAGTCCGTCTGTGAACCAACAGTCGCGCGGTTTGGCGATGATTGGTGAAGTGTTCAAATACCTCATTCAACGCAAAGGCCTTCTGACCTTGTCGGCGGCGCATGTGGCGGCGTTTATCAAAACCCGTCCAGAGCTCGCAACGCCAGATGTTCAGTATCATATTTTGCCAGCCACCATGGACCTGCAGAAAATGAGCGAGACGGGTGATATGGAACTGGAAAAACAACCTGGTCTAACAATTGCGCCTTGCCAATTGCGCCCAGAGAGCCGCGGCAGCGTACATATCAAATCCGCCAAGCATGATGCCCACCCGGCCATTCGCCCAAATTATTTGTACGATCCACTTGATCAACAGACGGCCGTTGCAGGTCTGCGCTGGGCCCGTGACTTGGCAGCGCAACCGGCACTCGCGCGTTATATCGAGCACGAATTGGAGCCAGGCGAGGCTCTGCAATCAGATGACGAATTGCTGGAATATGCCCGCGAAACCGGCGGCACAATCTATCACCCAGTTGGCACCTGCAAGATGGGACCTGATGGTGACATGATGGCAGTTGTCGATGACCAATTGCGTGTGCGCGGGGTTGAAGGTCTGCGTGTCGTTGATGCCTCGGTGATGCCACGCCTGGTTAGCGGCAACACCAATGCACCAACTATTGCGATTGCAGAAAAAGCGAGCGATATGATCCGTTCAGCTGCGAGAGAAAGCATCACTGCGTAACCCATGCCTGGCGACATCCCTATCGAAGCGCTCTTCGCGCCCTTCTTCGTTCTCTCTGTCGCGATTGAGTGGTGGTCGGTAAAAACCGGTCGCGCCAACGGGCGTTACGAGACCGCCGACGCGATCACCAGCATGGCGATGGGGCTCGGCAATGCGATTGTGGGAACACTTACCGGCGTCGCCGCGATTTGGATCATGATGCTGGTTTGGCCCTACCGCGTAATGACCATGCCGAACACATGGTGGAGCTTCCTGATTGTGTTTGTGCTGTATGATTTCGTCTACTACTGGAAGCATCGGTTCGCGCATCGCATCCGCTGGTTCTGGATGGAGCACGTCACACATCATTCCAGCAAGCACTACAATCTAACGACCGCATTGCGGCAGCCTTGGTTCGGCCCATTTACGGGGCTGATTGTACTCGGATGGTCGCTTGTCCTGCTTGGATTTCACCCTGCCATGATTGGCCTCGCGGGTGGCATCAACCTCGTCTATCAATTCTGGATCCACACAGAAGCTGTCGATAAATGTCCGCGTTGGTTTGAGGCGATTTTCAACACGCCGAGCCATCACCGCGTTCATCATGCAACGAACCCGCGATATTTGGATGCCAATTATGCTGGCGTCTTTATCACCTGGGACAAGATGTTCGGCTCTTTCACTCCCGAGCGCGAAGACGACAAGCCCAATTATGGCATCGTCAAACCACTCAACACCTACAATCCGATTGTCGTCGCCTATCATGAATTCGTAGGCCTGATGAAAGATTGCTGGTCGGATGGGCTGCGTCCACTGACCTGGCTGAAGCGCGCCGCGAATGCGCCGGGCTGGAGCCCTGATGGCGCGCACAATCGCACCGAAGAAATTCGGGCGCGTTGGAAAGCGGAAAGCGAGTCGTCTTAGGCGGGTTGCACGGGCAAGACTTGCGCGTGTTTGACACTGCCATAGGCAAAGCTGGTATCAATGCTCGCTATGCCCGGGACGCGCTGCAACTCGCGCCGAACGAAACGCTCATAATCGTCCAGGTCCGACGCGATCACCCGTAAGAGGTAATCTGACCGCCCCGTCATCAACCAACAATCCACAACTTGCGGCATGTTCTGGATGGCCTTTTCGAACTTGGACACGGCTGCATCGCCATGCCGTTCGAGCTTGATGCGAATGAAGATCGTGACTGGCAGCCCCCATGCTTTTTGATCCACGACAGCCGTATAGCCTTTGATCACCCCCTGCTCCTCAAGCATTCTGACCCGCCGCAAGCAGGGGCTCGGGGAGAGGTTCACGCGCTCTGACAGGTCTTGATTGGTCAAACGACCTTCTGCCTGCAACGCCTGCACGATTTGACGATCCTTGCTATCCAAACGCTCATCCTTAGCAGTTCCTGCCAATAATTATGGATTACATGGATGATTTTGGAAACCCCTGCGCCAGGTTCTGGACTATTCTAGCGCACATGGAGGGTGACATGATTGATGATTCCAAGAGCGGCTTTTCAACCCGTGCAATCCATCACGGATATGATCCGCTTGATGCAGAAGGCGCCCTGACGCCGCCGCTTCACATGACCTCTACTTTCGCGTTCGAAACAGCCGAGCAAGGCGGCGCCCGTTTTGCCGGCGAAGCCGAAGGGCATATCTACACCCGGATCTCCAACCCAACCACGGATCTGCTAGAACGGAGAATGGCATCGCTCGAAGGTGGCGAGGCTGCGGTTGCCATGGCGTCCGGCATGGGCGCGATCACATCTGTTCTGTGGAGTTTTCTGCGCGCTGGTGATGAACTCATCACCGATAAGACACTGTATGGATGCACATTCTCGTATTTTCAGCACGGCTTGAGCCGGTTTGGGATCACGGTCCGACATGTCGATCTGACAAACCCTTTAGCGCTCGAAACCGCGATGACAGCGCGAACCAAAGTCGTCTATTTCGAAACCCCGGCCAACCCAAACATGCGCCTGGTCGATATCGCCGCGATCAGCGCAATCGCGCGGCGACGAGGCGCGAAAACCGTCGTCGACAACACATATGCAACCCCGGTTCAAACCAGACCGATTGAGCATGGCGCCGATGTGGTCGTGCACTCGGCAACCAAATATCTCGGCGGACATGGAGATTTGGTCGCGGGCATCGCTGTCGGCTCCTCAGAAGATATGGCTGAGGTTCGCATGGTCGGGGTCAAAGATATGACCGGCGCGGTGCTGGCGCCGTTCAATGCAATGCTCATCTTGCGCGGGCTAAAAACGCTAGAAC
>JALUWJ010000245.1 GCA_027019605.1 Henriciella sp.
ACCCGACTTGAGCATAATCGGTTGGCCCGTATCTGGGTGAACCGCGACCTCTTCGCCGTCAGGATTGATGGCATTCTCGGCCTCCTCCTGAGTTGAGAAGGGACGGGTAAACTTACACTCCGGATAGTTCGAACAGCCGACAAAGGCGCCGTGGCGACCAAGTTTCAAGCTCAGCTCACCTTCATTACAAAGCGGGCAAAGCCGAGGCTTTTCCTTGATGTTGCCGTTCTCATCGACCGGCGGGAATACGTGATGCCCAAGGGCTTCGTTGAGCACGTCCAGAACGGCTGAGACGCGCAAGTCTTTGGTCTCCGCGATCGAGGCGGTGAACTGCGTCCAGAACTCGCGCAGGAAGGCTTTCCAATCGAGCTTGCCGTCGGAGATAACGTCCAGTTTTTCTTCCAGGTTCGCCGTGTAATCATACTCAACGTAGCGCTTGAAGAAATTCTCCAAGAACGAAGTAACCAGGATCCCTTTATCTTCCGGGATCAACTGTTTCTTCTCGATCCGAACATAGTCGCGGTCGACCAGAGTCGACATGGTGGAAGCGTAAGTCGACGGACGGCCAATCCCGAGCTCTTCAAGTTTTTTGACCAGCGATGCCTCAGTATAGCGCGGCGGCGGGTTGGTGAAATGCTGCTCCGACTTGGCTTCAAGCAGATCAGCATGTTCGCCTTCTTCAACCTTTGGCAGCCGAGCTTCTGCATCCTCGTCCTTGTCGGTATCGTCACGCCCCTCGGTGTAGAGCTTGATAAAGCCATCAAAGACCAGGACCTGACCGGTTGCACGAAGGGTTGCAGACTTATCCTTGTTGAGCAGATCGATCGTTGTGCGCTCAAACTTGGCTGGTTCCATTTGAGACGCGACGGCGCGGCGCCAGATCAGCGCGTAGAGCTTCCAAAGATCTCCATCGGACTGCTTATAGTCATCCGGACGCAAGCTGAAATCCGTTGGACGGATCGCTTCGTGCGCCTCTTGCGCGTTTTTTTGCTTTGATGAGTAACGTCGAGGCTTCTCTGGCAGATATTGAGCGCCATAATTGCCCTGAATGTGATCGCGTGCGGCGTGATAGGCCTCTTCGGCCATGTTGACGCCGTCGGTCCGCATATAGGTAATGCGGCCTTCTTCGTAGAGTTTTTGCGCGGCCTGCATGGTGCGCTTAGCGGAAAAACCGAGCTTGCGCGACGCATCTTGCTGCAGTGTAGAAGTAATGAAGGGTGGTGGCGGATTACGCTTAACCGGCTTCGCCTCAACACTCTCAACTGAATAGCCACCAATTTTGACGGCATCCAAAGCAGACTGTGCTGCTGCGGCGTCGGGCAGGGCGAACTTTTTCAGGGTTTTGCCATTCAAGGCATGCAAACGCGCTTCGAAATCAGTGCCGTCTTTCGCGCGAAGCTTGGCGCCAATCGTCCAGTATTCTTCCGGCTTAAACTGCTCGATCTCAAGCTCGCGGTCGACAACGATCCGAAGCGCGACAGACTGAACACGCCCGGCCGAACGAGAGCCAGGAAGCTTTCGCCACAACACAGGAGAGAGATTAAAGCCTACGAGATAATCGAGGGCGCGGCGCGCCAGGTAGGCATCAACCAGTTCCTGATCGATCTCGCGTGGGTTCGCCATAGCGCTGGTGACGGCAGATTTGGTAATCGCGTTGAACACCACACGCTCAACTGGAGTATCTTTCTTGATCGCCCGGCGTTTTTTCAGCGCGTCGAGCAAGTGCCAGGAAATCGCTTCACCCTCACGATCGGGGTCGGTTGCGAGAATGAGTTTGCCGCCTGCTTTGACCGCCTCGGCAATCTCACGAATACGGGCTTGGCTCTTAGAGTCTGCCTGCCAAACCATCTCAAAGTCATTGTCAGGGTCAACGGAGCCATCCTTGGAGGGCAGATCTCGAATATGCCCGTACGATGCGAGCACTTTATAGTCTTTTCCGAGATACTTGTTGATTGTCTTCGCTTTAGCGGGGGACTCAACAACGACTACATTCATGGACAATGTGCTCCAGGCAGGGCTTCAAGGCGCCGGAAATTGGTTGTGGCCGCGCCTGCTGTCAAGGATGGAAATGATTAACCGTCTTCTTGATAGGCCAAAACGGTTAGCGAAATGAACAGCGCGCAAAGGGCAGGTGACCAAGCGGCGATGAGCGCCGGAATGGCGCCTGAGGACCCGAAACTTGATGCGATTTGCGTGACAAAGAAGAGCGCAACGGCTGCGCCCGCGCCAACGGCGATCAATCGGCTGGTCCCACCAAGACGGGACAGGCGCAGACACACAATCGCGCCAATGAGCGCCATTGCCGTGTATAGAACCGGTAAAGATGTCAGGCCAAACCAGCGCATGGAAAACCGCGACGTGTCGAGACCCGCGCGGCTGGTTTGACTGATAAAGGATGGCAGGCCCCAAAAGCCAATCGTATCTGGCGAGGTGAAACGAGACAGAAGTGTATTCGGGTCGAGATCGGTCTCAATTGCGAGGCTCGCAAGTTCCTGAGGAGGATTGCCCGGTGTGTTCTCGATCAAATTCGACAATTGCCAGAATCCACCAGAAATCCTTGCAGTTTCGGCATCGATACGACGGATGAAGCGAAAACGTTGCGTCGGGCGCGCGCCTTCATAAATGCGGCCTTCTTCCAAGAAACGCACATTGGTGAAGACCTGACCGGTACTATCAACAGTGGCCGCATGGATCACGATTTGCGTGTCGCCGCTGCCTTGCCGCAACCAAATATCGGAGCGTTGCCGCTCGACGACTTGTCCGCCTTCTTGCAACAAGTTCGCCCGGGTGGTCTCAAAGCGCTCGGACAAATGCGCGCCGAGTGGATTGAGGATCATCATCGCAAACAGTCCTAAACCGGCGGCCATGACCATCACAGGCGCCAGAAATTGCCAAGCAGATTGACCTGTCGCGCGAATGACCGAGAGCTCAGAACTCTTTGAGAGTTGATTGTACGCGATCATCGCAGAGACCAGGACGGCGAAGGCCAGCGTCTCCTCCAACAGGCCAGGTAGTTTCATCAGCGATAGCTGCACCGCTGTCAGAGGAGAGAGGTCGATGTCGCCGCCAACCGTCCGCAGCTGCTCAACAACATCCACCAGCATAATCGTGATCGCAAAGATTCCGATGACAAGGCCGAGCGCAAACAAGCAGCGCATAAAGACGTAACGTTGGATCATTGAACCGGTCACGTTTTCGGCGCCCCTTTGATCCGATTGCCGCTGACAAATAGGACAAAAGACAAGGCGCAGATGGCGACCATGGGAACGATCCACTGGCCAATATTCATCATCGGCGCGCTGCCGCTTTGGGATTGAACAGACAATTGGAAAATGATCAGCAAGAGCGCGCCGCCCGACGCAATCACGATACGTCGGGAATATCCGCGGCGACTAAAATTTCCGCCCATGACAGCCAACGTTGCCAGCAAGGCCATGGCGATGCTGATCAGAGGTGACGATAATCGCGAGTTTGCTTCGGCGAGGAACTCGGTTTCGTTGCGTCGTTCATTATAGCTCGATCGATCAATAAATAGGAGCTCATGCAGATATCGATCTGAGGCCTTCAAGACCAGCTTACCGTCTTCGCGGGTGAATGGGGTGAGATCGAAGGTCGATTGTTCGAAATTTAGAATGCTCAGAGCACCATTCTGGTCGAGTTGATGGATCTGGCCATTGAACATGACAATCGCTGGCTGACCGTCGACTTCAATAAAGCGGCCGCGTTCGGCCAAATAATCGCGCGCATCGGGCTGTCCAACACGTTCTGAGATTTGTACGCCAATCAGGTCTGCACCTTCTTGCTCGCGCGCAAAAACAGTAAGATTGGCATCAGGGGTCGTAAACTGACCTGGCCGAACCAATGAAGAGGCCAGATCAGCCCGGGCTTCACTGATCGTCGCACGCATTTCTCTTTGCGCCGAAGGTTGGATCCAGAGATTGACCCCAAGGTGGACGACGGCGCCCAAAACCGCGAGGCGAACGATGGGCGAGGCGACTTGCCAGCGAGTCATCCCCGCGGCCTGCGCAACAACAATCTCGCTATCGCGATGCAAGCGGTTCAGCGCCCAAATCGTCGCCACAAACATCGCCATCGGCGTCAGAAGCGCAACGATTTGCGGAACGCCTAAGGCAACGATTTTAAAAAACGTCAGAGCGCCCTGGCGATTGTCGACAATGATATCTGTTTGAGACAGGCCTTGAGCCAGAATTGCGAGCACGGTGAGACCGCCCACAATAATCAGCACAGATCGCAGAACGCGATTAAAGAGATAGCGCTGGATTTGGTTCATTGGTGTTTTTTGTTTGTTTTCCTGTCTGTTTTTCCTGCCTAGCGAGTTGCACGCGGCGCGTCGATGCTTACTTTGCGGCTCAAATGGAGTTGTTGCATGAAAATTACATTCACAGATGACGCAAAAGGCGACATTCACGGATTCCTCATCGATGAGGGCGGAAAATTGCCGAAAGCCGCAGAAGCGCTGGACGCAGAATCAGGGGGTCTGATTACCGAGGCGCTGAACTCGGGACGCTTTGAGGGCAAGACCGGTCAGCAGGCCTTTGTCGTCTTGCCAAAAGGGAGCGCGGCCAAACGCGCATTGTTGGTAGGCGGCGGTAAAGCAAAAGACCGCTCTGACCGCAGCCTCGAGCGGATTGGCGGCTTGGTCTACAAGGCGCAAGCGAATAGCGGCTTCAAGTCGCTGTCCCTCATGGTCGATGACGCAGACGCAGGCGCACGTATCGCACTGGGCGCCAAGCTCGCGGCGTATCGCTTTGATGATTATCGCACCAAACTGAAAGACGAAGACAAACCAACTCTGGCAACGCTTTCAGTTGTCACTGAAGATACGAAAGCGGCAAAAGCGGCGTTTAAACCGCTCGATGCTGGCGCGGATGGCACTTATCTGGCCCGTGATCTCGTCAACCTGCCACCAAACGATTTGTATCCGGGCAGCTATGCCAAGAAGATTGAAGAGCTGGCAGAGCACGGCCTGGAGATCGAGATCCTCGGCGAGAAAGAACTCGCAAAGCTCGGGATGAATTCCATGCTCGGTGTCGGGCAGGGCAGCGTCAAAGAATCAAAACTCGGCATCATGAAATGGATGGGTGGCAAAGAGGGTGAAGCCCCCGTCGCGCTGGTCGGCAAAGGCGTTTGCTTTGACACAGGCGGCATCTCGCTGAAGCCTGGCGCCGGTATGGAAGATATGCGCGGCGATATGGGCGGTTCTGCTGCGGTCGTCGGCACAATGCTGGCCCTCGCAAAGCGCAAGGCCAAAGCGAACGTGGTTGGCCTGGTTGGCTTGGTAGAGAACATGCCAGACGGCGACGCAATCCGTCCGGGCGACATTCTGAAATCAGCGTCCGGCCAGACCATCGAAGTCCAAAACACAGATGCCGAAGGCCGTTTGGTTCTCTGTGATGTGCTCTGGTACACACAAGAGCACTACAAGCCATCAACCATCGTCGACCTTGCGACCCTCACCGGCGCCATCGTCATCGGTCTTGGGCACCACCATGCGGGCATGTTCACCAATAATGACGATTTGGCCGATCAACTGACCAGCGCCGGTCTTGCCGAAGGTGAACGCGTCTGGCGGATGCCGCTCGGACCTGAATACGATAAGCAGCTGAAGTCCAAGTTTGCGGACATGCGCAATATTGGCGGACGAGCTGCCGGCTCGATCACAGCCGCGCAATTCCTGCAGCGCTTTATCAATGAGGGTCAAACCTGGGCGCACCTGGATATTGCAGGCGTCGCTTGGGTTGAGGGCGAAAAAGCCCCAACCGATCCAAGCTGGGCCAGTGGCTTCGGCCCACGCCTCCTCGATCGCTGGATCGCGGACAATCACGAAGGATAGCAGATGAGCGAGGCCCCAAAGCCCGAATGGTGGTTCTACCATCTCCAACACACGACGTTGGAACGGGCCGTGGGGCCTTTGCTTGAAAAGTGTCTTGAGCGCGACTGGCGCGTTCTTGCGGTGAGCCCGGAGGCAGCGCGCCGAGCGGCTTTAGACGAGGCACTTTGGACTTATGATGATCAGAGCTTCCTGCCACATGGTCAGGCCGAGGCCGAAGGGCTCTCCGCTGATCAACAGCCTGTTCTGATCACCAAAGATGCTGACAACCAAAACAATGCCGCTGTAGCGTTGCTCATGGACGGGGTCGATTTGCCCGTTGATGCCAGTTTTGAGCGTTGCATGGTGATGTTTGACGATGGCGACGGCGCCACGCGTCAAAAGGCACGAGAGCAATTCAAAGCAGCCAAAGATGCGGGACTCGTGGCGCGCTACTTTCAACAAAGTGGCCGCGGATGGAAGGAAGCTGGAAAATGACGACGCTCTATCTTGGAAATTTGAATTATTCATCCTGGTCAATCCGGGCGGTCCTGGTCGCGCGCGCGGCTGGGCTCGATATCAAGGAAGTCGTGTTGCCACTCGGCCCGCAGGAAACCGTCGATACGCTCATGGAAGCGACGGGCCAGCACCGTGTGCCCGTTCTGGTCACTGACAGCGTGGTGATCCATGACAGTATGGCGATCACCGAATGGATCGCCGAACAAGTCGAGCCAGGAAAGGTTTGGCCCCTAGATCCCGACAAACGCGCCCTGGCACGGAGCATTTGCGCGGAAATGCATGCCAGCTTCATCGATCTGCGCAGCGATATGGGGGTCGACATTCGACATCGCCATGCCACCCCTACTATGACCCCAGGCTTGAAATGGGATATCGATCGCGTGCTTGAGATCTGGGATATGTGCCGATCCAGATATCAAGCCGATGGGCCATTTCTGTTCGGCGAGTGGTCGGCTGCTGACGCTGTGTTTATGCCGGTCGCCACACGTTTCCAAACCTATGGCATTGACCTCAATCCGGTGTCTCAGGCCTATAGCGACGCCATATTGGATCATCCCTTGTCAAAAGAGCTGATTGCACAAGCGCATGCGGAGACGTGGGAAATCGACCTAACGCGGTTTCGCCCGAAAAGCGCGGACTAAAGCTTTAGTGCTTCTCGCCAGCGGGTTTCGTTATCAGCGTCACGACAAAAACGATCAGCGTTAGAATGCCATAGCTGCCAATGACTTTGAATGTGTGCGCGGGCAGGGTGCCTGTCCAGAGAAAGAAAATCCCGTAACCGGCCGCGATTAGGACAGCAATTGCAAGCATCATTCTTAGGGTTCCGGCCATTGGTCTTCCTCCGAGTATCGGCATTTATCATAGCAGATTGGCGCTTACTTATGAAGAATTCATGGCATCCTGCGTCCAGCGGTTGCCGGGGCCAGTTTGCGTCGCTATAGGCGCGCCAAACCTAACAAACACTCATAACAGGAGCCCGGCATGGCTGGCACTCGCACATTTTCGATCATCAAGCCTGAC
>JALUWJ010000246.1 GCA_027019605.1 Henriciella sp.
AAGGCAATGTGCTTCCTTTACTGGAAGAAGTGCACCAGGCCCTGGCTGGAATTTCGTTTGATATTATTTGCGTCAATGATTGCTCGAGTGATGCGACAGGACAAGAACTCGCGGACGCTGCCAAACGTTGGCCAGACACAGTGACAGTCTTCACCCATATTGAACGGGCCGGAAAATCAGCCGCCTTGTTTACCGGCTTGAAATCCGTACGCGGCACCTGGACTCAACTCATCGATGGCGATGGCCAGAACGATATCAATGATACCGCCCGGCTCTGGCCAATCCTGATTGCTGGTCAAGAGACCGGAAAGCTTGGGATCATTGCGGGCAAACGCAATAGCCGCAACGATAGTGGATTTAAATGGTTGCAATCGCGCGTCGCCAACGGTGTTCGCCGTTTCATGTTGCGCGATGATGCGACTGATACGGGTTGCGGATGGAAACTGATCCGCACCGAAGCGTTTAAGGAACTGCCCTACTTTGCCTCCATGCACCGGTTTTTGCCGGCCCTCATCAAACGGGCCGGGTGGGATGTGCGTGAAGAGCTCGTCAATGATCGGCCCCGCTGGCACGGGCAATCCAAGTATGGATTCCTGGGACGCCTTGGCGCCGGTATCTTCGATCTGCTTGGCATGTTCTGGCTGACGCGGCGCGGCGGTCAGGGCATCGCTCGCGAACGGGACGACCCTAGAGCAAAGTAATCCTTACAGATCTCGGGACGCCAGGGTGCGTCCCAGCGACAATTTTCTATTCAAAGTAGATTTTTGAATAGATTAAAGTAAACGGGGCAATTCCAGCCCACTACCGCACAATCCAAGCAACCAATTCTATAAATAAGTTTTTGGATTCATTTCTACTTATACATTTATAAGCTATGCTTGTTTCGAGTGGTTTTTACATGTCTAAACGAGAAACTTCCAAGTGTTTACCATTTGTTAGCAACTCGCGTTTAAGTAGAAACCTGTCGCAGGCGGTTTCTCCATGACCGTACCGGACAAGCTCAAGGCTCGGGTTCATCCGCCCCTCTAACCCGGCCACCTACTTGGGATGCACCTCTTTGGTGCATCCCTTTTTCTTTTTTGCGGGTACAAAAAAGCGCGACCTAAGAGCCGCGCTTTCGAATGTTTGATTGGCAGAACGCGCTATTTGCGCCAGACCGCAGCCATCGCTGGATCTTCTTCTTCGCCGGTATATTTGCGTGTTTCAGCGCGGCCAACGACCATGTGGTGAACCTCGTCCGGACCGTCCGCAAGACGCAGTGTGCGCTGACCCGTATAGAGCCCAGCCAAAGGCGTCCATTGAGACACACCAGCGGCGCCGTGCATCTGAATGGCTTCATCAATGATCCGGCAGACCTTCTCTGGCACCATCGCTTTGACCATAGAGATCCAGACCCGCGCTTCTTTGTTGCCGAGCACGTCCATCGCCTTCGCAGCTTTCAGAACCATCATCCGCATGGATTCAATATCGATCCGCGCGCGAGACACTTTCTCAATGTTTCCACCAAGCTTGATCAGGTCGCGGCCAAAGGCCTGACGGGTCATGCCGCGAACGACCATCATATCGAGCGCTCGCTCCGCAGCGCCGATAGAACGCATGCAGTGGTGAATACGGCCAGGCCCGAGGCGCAGCTGTGAGATTTCAAAGCCACGGCCTTCGCCGAGCAACATATTTTCTTTTGGCACGCGGACATTGTCGAACACGATGTGCATGTGACCGTGCGGCGCATCATAATCGCCAAACACTTGCATACCGTCCAAAATCTTCACGCCGGGCGTGTCGGTTGGCACCAGGATTTGAGACTGCTGCTTGTGCGGCTCAGCATCCGGGCTCGTTTTGACCATGGTGATCATGATCTTACAGCGTGGGTCACCGGCACCTGAGATATAGAACTTCTCGCCATTGATCACCCACTCGTCGCCGTCCAGGACAGCGCGCGTCGAAATGTTCTTCGCATCAGAACTTGGCAGGTTCGGCTCGGTCATCGCGAAAGCAGAACGAATTTTGCCTTCGAGCAACGGCTTCAGCCATTGTTCTTTTTGCTGAGGCGTGCCGACACGCTCGAGAACTTCCATATTGCCTGTATCTGGGGCTGAACAGTTCATCGTTTCAGACGCGAGCGCATTCTTGCCCAGCTCCGCAGCGATATAGGCATAGTCGAGATTCTTCAGGCCCTCGCCCGTTTCGGCGTCCGGCAAGAAGAAGTTCCAAAGGCCTTGCTTCTTCGCTTCGTCTTTTGCTTCTTCCAGGGTTTCCAGCTGTCCCGGCGCGTAAGACCAAATGTCTTTCTTGTCTTTGCCGAGCTCGTGAAACTTGACCGACATTGGATCAACAACGTCTGCGATGAATTTTTTCACATGGTCATAGAGCGGTCGCGCATCGTCTGACATTCGCAGGTCAAACAGATCATCATTCAGCTCACCTGGCCCGCTATCGGTATAAGGCATATCACTTTTCCTCGTTTTCACGTCTCAACTGTCCGCACGGTATGACGCGCACGTAAACTTGTAAAACCGTATCGCGGGGTAAGGTGAGCCCAGGTGAGACGAACCGTCACTCCGGGAACATCCTAGGGTGGTTTGCGGGTCGGCGAGACTCAGCCCACGAGGGCGTTCATGAGTGTTTTCGCGGCTGCCATCATCCTCGCGACCACCCTGGTGACGTCATTTATCTCCGGAATTTTCGGAATGGCGGGCGGCATTATCTTGATGGCGGTCCTCGTGGCCCTGGTCAGCGTCGCCACCGCGATGATTGTCCATGGCGGCATTCAAATGTTCGCTAATGGATACCGCGCGTTTCTACTCCGAGAGTTCATCGATTGGCGGGTCTTTGGGTTTTACTGCATCGGCGCTGCGATGGGCATTACCGCCCTGTTCTTTGTGAGCTGGACGCCCGACAAGCGCGCGCTCTACCTCTTGCTCGGACTGACGCCGATGCTGGTTTGGCTGCCCAAAGAACGTCTGCACCTGGATATTAAGCGGGTCGATCACGCAATTGCCGCAGGTTTTGGTGTTCAGGGGCTCAACACACTTGCCGGGGTCGCTGGCCCAATGCTGGACCTGTTTTTTGTCCGCGCAGACATGACCCGGCAGCAAATCGTGGCCACGAAATCCGTGACCCAGGCGCTCAGCCATCTGGTGAAAATTGGATTCTGGAGCGTGCCCGTGATCAGCGCCGCAGGCTGGAGCGCGCTGCCGCCCTGGTGGTTATTTGCGGCGGCGATCCCGCTCTCCATGCTCGGCACATCACAAGGCAAGCGCGTTCTGGAGCGCATGAATGACGTCAATTTCCGGCAATGGATGAAATGGCTCGTCACCGCGATCGGCGCCGTCCTCCTGCTGCGCGCCGCCGGGCTGTACTAGCAACGAGCTGACCTATGAGCGCCTCACTTCGGCGAAAAAGAAACCCCAATTTTGGATCATGAGCGAGACCAGCATCGCAGGAAGGAAGATCGCCCATGCTGCTTGAAAAAGACTTCTACTTCGTTCGCCACGGGCAAACCGACTGGAACCTCGCGCATCGCGCGCAAGGACAATCCGATATTCCTCTCAACGCGGAAGGCCGCCGCCAGGCACGCGACGCTGCCAAAGCTGCGGCGCAGCTCAAGATCGGTACGATTTGCTGCAGCCCACTGTCGCGCGCCGTCGAAACCGCGCAGATTATCCAAGCAAAGAGTGGGGCCAGAATAGAGATTTTTGATCAATTGCAAGAATGCTCATGGGGCGAAAAAGAGGGCGACCGGCGCGGCGCCTGGTATGAAGACTGGAAACGCGGTGTCGAAACCCCACCTGGCGCAGAAACTTATGAGCGGTTCCTTCAGCGCGCATGCGACGCGATCAATCAAGCGCTGGAACAACCCGGCCCCGTGTTAATTGTCGCGCATGGCGGGATCTATTGGGCTGTGCAAATCCATGCAACGCGGAACCTTGGAGAATCCCTGCCAAATGCGCAAATCGTCAAACACACAGCCCCAACCGAGTCGCACCCGTGGTGGCAAGCAACCTTAGTCCGGCAATGAGGCTGCGATGGTCGCCAGCGTCTCCTCGCGCAGCAGGCGCTTATTGCCGGTCAGCGATGGACTGCACAGAGGCTTCAAGCCCTCAGCATAGCCTTGCGCGGTTGCCATCAACGCTCCCGCATCGACAACTTGATCGAGATAGCCAGCTTTCACCGCCGTTTCTGGATCAAACAATTCGCCAAACACCATTGAGCGGGTCAGATAGTCTTTCGACACGCGCGCCTTCACCAATTCTGAGGCAAAGATCGGCAGAACCATATTAATCTGGGTCTCATTCGCGCCAATCTTATAGGCGCCTGCCGTGCCGATCCGGACATCGCATGAGAGAAGAATAAAACACCCCATCGCCACGCCATGGCCGTTACAAGCGGCAATGACTGGCATCCGGAAACCGTACAGCCGATGTGCGAGCTTGCCGCCGCCATCGACCAGGGCCTTCACCTCTTCGCCAGGCAGGCTCATCATCAGTTTCAAATCGAAGCCGCCAGAGAACCGGCCTTCACGACCGGTAATGATCAGGGCCTTGGCTTCTTTTTCGGCCTGGTCCAAGCAAGCGTTCAGCGCTTCGAGCATCGGCGGATTGATCGCGTTGGCTTTGCCATCATCCATCGTGATCGTGGCAATCTCGTCTTTAATCTCAATTGTTGCTGGCGCAGTCATACTGGAGCTCCCGAAAGTCTTTGCGTGTTTTCTACCCCGCATTTCCTAGCGACAGGCAAGACTTTTCCTGACCTCAAACTGTTATCATTATTAGCGTCCCGCGATCTAAGGGATTGCCTGAGCTCGTTTCTGAGACAATAGTTTGGTTCCGGGAGGCCATAAACATGTATTCAGTCAATCTCACAGAGTCCTATTTTCCAGCACAAGGTGACGAACCCGCCGCCATGACCATTGGCGAAATGTTGCAGCGGTCGGTCGATGCCTCTCCAGACATGCCCGCCTTAAAAGAACTCGGCTATGACGGATCGATTGGCCGAACCTGGACTTACGAAGAATTGCAAGCCGATGCTGAGCGCCTCGCGCGCGCTCTGGCCAGCCGCCATGCAGAAGGCGCGCGGATCGCCGTCTATGCCAACAATGTCCCTGAATGGGTTCTGCTGGAGCTCGCCTGCGGACTGGCCGGCGTCATCCTGGTCACCGTCAACCCGGCCTATCAAAAACGCGAGCTCAAATATGTGCTCGAGCAATCGCGATCCGAGGCAATTTATTATGTCGCCGATTTCCGCGGTAACCCGATGCAAGAGATCGCTGATTCCGTGTGCGATGAGATCCCGGCGATCAAACACCGCATTCTGCTGACCGATCATGATGCGCTGTATGCGGGTGCAGACCAGGGCGAGCTACGGTCGCCAAAACCGAATGATGCGGTGCAAATCCAATATACGTCCGGCACGACCGGGTTCCCGAAAGGCGCGCTGCTCCACCATAATGGCCTCGTCCGAAACGGCATTGATGCGATGACCCGCGGCGGCATTAAGCCGGGCGATGTGTTCGTCCATAATATGCCGCTCTTTCACACGACCGGATGCGCCATCCTGGTGCTCGGCGGCTTCGGAACGCAGAGCACAATGCTGCTCGCGCCAATGTTTGACCCGGCCACGATCACGCGCGTGATCGAGCGCGAGAAAGCCCGATTCATCTTGGGCGTACCAACTATGCTGGTCGCGCTGATCCATGAGGTCCGGCAGAATGGCGCGGACATGTCATCGGTCGAATGCATCATGTCTGGCGGCTCAATGGTGCCACCGCAGCTATGCCGTGACGCGTTCGAAACGCTGGGCGCGCCGATCCAGATCGTTTACGGACAGACCGAGACCTCACCCGTCCTGACCCAAGCCTGGCACGCGGACAGCGAAGATGACCTGACCCAAACGATTGGGCAGCCCGTCGCATACACCGAAATCTCCATCCGCGACCCGCAGACCAATAAAGTCATCCCAATCGGCGAACAGGGCGAGATTTGCGCCCGCGCCTACAGCGTCATGCTCGGCTATAATGACAATCCAGAGGCCACAGCGGCGACGATTGATAGCGAAGGCTGGCTGCATACGGGCGATCTCGGCCGCATGGATGCGCGCGGTTATGTAAAGATCACGGGCCGCGTCAAAGAGATGATCATTCGCGGCGGCGAAAACCTGTTCCCGGCAGAGATCGAGAACGCCATGCTAGAGCATGACGCGATTGACGAGGTTGCCGTGGTCGGTGTTCCGGATGAGAAATGGGGCGAACAGGTCGCCTGCTTCATCCGCAGCGAAAGCGACCACGCCTTCAGCCCGGAAGAACTCAAGACCTTTGTCCGCGAACGCCTCTCGCCGCAGAAAACGCCGGCCTATTGGGTTCAGGTCACTGATTGGCCCCTCACCGGGTCAGGCAAAATCCGCAAGTTCAAACTGGCCGAAGAATTTGAAGCAGGCGAGCACACGCCGATGAGCTAATCCCCAGGCGCATAGCGCGTCCGGATGCTGGTGCAGTCGCGGCCGCCTTGGCGGACGATCAGGTCATAGTAATTGTGCGCGGTCGAATGTCCGACCAGCTCAACGCCGAACGGGCTGCCGAGCTCAACATAATGGTGAAACTCCATCTCGCCGCCCGTATGGAAAAAGGGCCGGCCCAATAGGAGCTGTCCGAACTGGCGTCCCACTTCGCCCATATGCGTGGAATTCACGTGATCACCGGAGCCGCCAATATAAGGGTGGTTTGGGCGCAGGCCGTTTTCCTTGGTGATCAGGCCAGTCGTCGAAATCGTGTCGGCATGGCGCAGCGGGGCCAAAAAGCTTTCAGCCGCCGTGCGCACCCCAACCGCCGCCGCGGAGGCGTAGTTTAGAAGTGGCGGTGCTTTAGGCTTTAGCTTTTCCTTCGCGTCGCCGCGCCAGCCTTCGAAATTGCGAGTGCGGAAGGTCACGCCTTGTCCGGCAAGTTCCGCCACCATTTGATCGGCCGCGTCAAAAAAGGCGAGTTTGAACCGCGCCCGGTCGTCGCCCCGCACCGTCTGATAGGTGCCATGATACGGCAGACCAACATCCGGTGCGCCGACAGTCCAGCGCACTTGCGTCAACGCTGTCCACGTGTCGGGATTGAAGGTCCCCAAAAACTCGCCCGAATCAATCGAGGCCCAGAAGTTGATGGTCTGCACCAGTATCGGATGAATGGCGTTTAGTCGAAGCCAAGGCCAGATCTGTGAATCCCGCGAACAGTCAAACGCAACAGAGCCATCATTTTGCGCTTGATGATTGAATGTATATCGGTCGGGAAATGGGCGCGGCATGAGGGCTAATTCGCAGAAGTTGGCAATGCCCGCAATGGCTCCCGCCGCAGCTTGACCCCACGACCGCG
>JALUWJ010000247.1 GCA_027019605.1 Henriciella sp.
AGAATGGTCAAAGGCCCTGACTTTATTGAAGGTCCGCTCGCCTTTTCGCAAAAGCGCAAGCCGAATTGGAGCGGCGAGTAAGATATTTGCGTTTTACCTCACTCCCTCATCCCGGTATGGTTTGGCGAATAGAACCATAAAGGGGTGAGGACCATGTGGACATTGTTTCGGGCGCTTTCGAACGGCTCAGCCAAGATATTGGCGACATTTTTCATGGTTCTGATCCTGATGATGCTCGGCGTTTTGTTCGTGCCGAGCGCGTTCAATGGCGTGAACGATTTTGCCAATTATCTCGCCAATTTGGACATGATCCGAAATCCAAATCTGGGCGAGCAAGGGATTGCCGTATTCCGTGTCTTCATCAATGAGGCCGCGATTTTCGGTATTCTGATGACCTTGATTGCGCGGGTATTTGTCGAGCTGATTTGGTGGGGATCTGCGAAACTGTGGACCTTGGTCAATCCGCCGGAAACGCCGACAAGCTGAGCTGAGCTGAACAGCATTTAACAGTCTGAACTGCTCAATTGTCGACTTGCCCGTTTGCAGAGCGGAGACATCTCGCTATGTCGTGGCGAGAAGAAATTAGGAGTGAGCCATGGGCCGCGAAGAAGTCCTACGCCTAGAGGCGTACTTGAAAGAAAAACTCAATCCCGGATTGCGCCTGATCGCGCGCAAGGAAACCGATGACTCGGTTGAAGTGTATCTTGGCGCCGAGTTTCTGGCAGTTGTCTACAAAGACGTCGATGATGGTGAAACCAGCTACGCGCTGAACATGACGATCCTGTCTGAGGATATTGGCAGTTAAACTCTGCTGGCTGCGCTACAGCCGCGCACACGCCAAATCACACATCACGAATCGCGATAGGCGGTGACGGTTATGGCTGAAGAAAAGTCCCCGCCGCGCGCGCGTATTCAGCGCTCCTTTGACACGGTGTTGCGCTGGCCGCAGGATCGATCGCGCCTGGTGTTGCTTCAGCGCATGGGCATCCTGGTCGGCGTTCTTTTTCTCGCCACCCGACTGATAGCATCACTGGTCACGCAGGGCTTGGAAATCGCTCCAGGTGCCATCATTGGTGGCGACTATTTAGCCTTCTATACGGCCTCTGATTTGGTGCTGCAGGGCCGCGCGCTGGATGCTTATGACAAAGCGGCGTTCGAGGCGGCGCTTCAAACGCATTTGGCGAGCGATAATCTCGGCCTGTTATGGCAATATCCGCCCATTCTCTTTCTATTGATTGCGCCGCTCGCGCTGTTGCCTTACAAGCTGAGCTATTGGCTGTGGATGTTTGCAACTGCGGCGATTCTGGCGCTCGCTTTGCGCCGTTTGACACGGGATTTGCGGCCGCAATCCGGTTCGTCAGATTTGACGCTGTGGATTCTGATGGCATCGCCGATCATTGTCGGGGTTTTTGTGAATGGGCAGATCAGTTTGCTGACGACAGCACTGCTCGTGACGGCGGCCTATCGACCGAAGACCCATTGGTGGTTGGCGGGACTTTGCGCGGGGTTGCTGACCATCAAACCGCAACTCGGAGTTATTCTGCCATTTGCGTACCTGGCGATCGGCGCCTGGAGAACGATTGGCGTTGCAGCTCTAGTCGCGCTTGCGATCCATGGCCTCTCTGCGCTGGTGTTTGGGGCTGAGAGCTTTACCGCGTTTTTCAGCGCCCTCGACCGAATTCAAACGCAAGTCGCGACCGGCGGAGCTGATACGCCGCCATACGCGATGACGACTTTGTTCGCGCAATTGCGGATCTGGGGTGTGTCTGGAACGCCGGCTTTGTGGGCTCATATTGGCTTCGCTGTGATCGTGATCTCTTTCGTGACCTGGCAATGGCGAACGAAGCCTCCGCAAGACGAGCACGCGCTCTATCTCACAGCGCTCTTATGCGCTTCTGCTGTTTTGATTACGCCCTATGCCTATGCGTATGAACTGGCGGCATTGGCGCCTGCAGGATTTTGGATTGCCTGCACCTCGAACCGCTGGAGGGATAAAGCGGCCGTCATACTGATCGCGTTTTGGCTAACGTTAACGATCAGGCGCGTGATCCCATCAGACTTTATCATCCAGCTCTCATTTCTCGTTGCGATCGGGGCGTTCGCCTTGATCGTGCTTGGGCAAAGATCTGAGCGTCAATCAGAACAGATTGCGCCATAGACAAAGCCCTGACCCATAAGGCCAGGGCTTTGAGGGTTTGATCGAGCAGCGCTGTTACAAGACGTCGAGCATCTCAGCGACCAGCGGGTGGCGGACGACGTCCTGACCTTGGAGGCGGATCACTGACGCGCCACCCAATTTTTCCAAACGCTCCGCCGCTTTGCCGAGGCCGGAGAGTTCGGGTAGCAGATCAGATTGAGCTGGGTCCCCGGTGACAACCATGGTGGAGTGCCAGCCGAGACGGGTCAGCAGCATTTTGATCTGCGTGTAGGTGCAGTTTTGCGCTTCATCAATTACCACGAACGCGTTGTTCAGTGTGCGTCCTCGCATAAAGCCAATCGGGGCGATTTCGATCAATCCTTCGGCCATCATGTGCTTTAGCTGCTGCGGGCTGAGGCGATCTGACAGTGCGTCATAGAGCGGGCGCAGATAAGGCGCGAGTTTGTCTTCCATGGCGCCCGGCAGGAACCCAATCTGCTCACCGGCTTCGACTGCAGGACGTGAGAGAATGATCCGCGCCACTTTACCTTTTTGAAGCGCCTCGACCGCTTTGCAGATGGCGAGATATGTTTTGCCCGTACCCGCTGGACCGAGCGCGCACACTAGTGACTTTTCTTCCAGCGCTTCAAGCAGTCGTGCCTGGTTTTCAGAGCGGGGTTTGACGGTCTTTTGATACCGTTGATTTCGAGATCCATGGGCCGGTGTGGCCGCGCGTTTGGGCGCGTCGCCATCATCTGGATGCCATCCATTTCCGCCCCCTGGAATGGCATACAACTGAGTTTCGCGGGCAGCTCCATTTTCGAAGAAGTTCGAAGCGTCGAATGCGGCTTGTGCTTTCTGGCGTTTCGTTGCTGCGCGTTTACCCATGAGGATCTCCTTTTAAGGCTGAATTTTGGGCAGAAAAAAACCGCCAAGCCAAAGGCAAAGCGGTCGGTGAACAAGCAGAGAGAGGTAGGGCTTCCGATTCGGGCGCTCTGTCCCTGGTCGGTGGTGGTGTTTGCAAGGACGGTCTTTGGACCATCGGCAATCTGACTCCCGAATCTCTGTCTTGAATTACACACTAAGAGGGTTAACCGATTGTGACAGAGACAATCCGCTCGCGAAACAAAATTATTCTGGAGGTTGATATGGCATTGTACAATTTTGACGGGGTGAGCCCAAAAGTTCCGCAGTCTGGAAATTATTGGGTTGCCGAAAATGCCACCGTGCTCGGCAACGTCATCCTCGAAGAGAACGCGTCGGTTTGGTTCAACGCAGTTTTGCGCGGTGACAATGACCCGATCACGATTGGCGAGAACTCAAACATTCAGGATGGCAGCGTGTTGCACACCGATATTGGCTGTCCGCTGAACATCGGAAAAGACGTCACCGTTGGTCATATGGTCATGCTGCATGGTTGCACGATTGGTGATGAAACTTTGATCGGCATTGGCGCCACGGTCCTCAACCGAGCTCAGATCGGGAAGAATTGTATTATCGGCGCGCATGCACTTATCCCCGAAGGCAAAGTGATCCCTGACAATTCGCTGGTCATGGGGGCGCCTGGTAAAGTCGTGAAAGAGCTCAGCGACGCTCAAGTCGCGCTGATCAAGGGCTCTGCCCAAGTCTATGTCGACAATTGGAAGCGATTCAAAACCGGTTTGCAGCGTATCGAAGGATAGGTTGATCTCGGGCGCTAGTCCGCGGCGTAAATGCAGACGTCGGCGACGCCATCGGTGATCAAGTCGACTTTTTCCGCTGCGGCGCGCGATAGATCGATGATCCGTCCATCGATGAATGGGCCACGATCATTGATCGTTACCGTGACTTCGCCTCGGCCTTCTCGAACGACGCGAACCTTGGTGCCAAAGCTCAGCGTCCGGTGTGCGGCGGTGAGCTTTGACGGGACATAGGGTTCGCCGCTCGCTGTCGGGTTTCCTGCCAAGCTGTCAGCATAATAAGAGGCACCCGCGCAAGCGATTGGGGTAGCTGCGCTCGATGGAGCAGCGGCATTGTCGGACGGGTCTGACTCTTGGTGACTGCATCCGACCAGCACAATGAGTGCGGCTGTAATCAATTGGAATTTCATGGCGATTCTCCCTGCGAATTCGTTCAATCTGCGTCCACACGGGGCTACCCTGAGCGTTCTGAGCGGGTGACGCAAGGGAAATCGAATCGCGGAGAGGCGGCTAGCTTTCGGGATTTGGTTCGCGTCTGGTCGCGACATACAAGATTCCTATCGCGATTGAGCCGATTAAAAAGCTGAGGGCGATCCAGGAATCTCGGAGCAGCCAACCGCTGAGAATACAGGCGAGCAGCATGCCACCAATCGCAGTAATCTTGCCTTTTCGAGAGATCTCGCCGCGTTCAACAAAGTCGCGAACGATTGGACCAACGCCCGGGCGGGAATAGATCCAGTCGCGCACTTTCGGGTGCGATTCTGCGAGGCAAAACACTGCCGCAATCCAGAATATTGTGGTCGGCCATAGCGGAAGCACCAGCCCCACAGCGCCGATGCCGAGGAGGATGAATCCGAACAGGACCCACAACCACCTCATGCGACGTCCGCCGCGGCGGCTGCGCTGGCCCAGGCCCATTGGAAATTGTATCCGCCGAGCCACCCCGTGACGTCGACGCATTCACCTATGAAGAAGAGACCCGGCTGTCGTTTGCTTTCCATCGTGCGCGAAGATAGGGCGTCGGTAGCGACTCCGCCAGCGGTGACTTCCGCAGTTCGCCATCCTTCAGTGCCCGCAGGCTTCAAACGCCATGCTTTTAGAAGTTGCGCCAGGTGATCGATTTGCTGGTTCGAAAGACCCGCAAGTTTCATTCCCGGATCGAGCTGCGCCTCGCTTGGAAAGTAAGTTGCAAATCGTGCCGGCAGGACTTCCGCGAGCCGTTGGGAAAGCGCTTGTTTTGGGGTCGCCTGCTTTGCCTCCTTCAACCAGGCGAGCGCGGATTGGCCCGGCATCAAATCAAAGGTCAAAGCCTCTGAGCCATGCCAATATGACGAGACTTGAAGCACGGAAGGTCCGGAGAGCCCGCGATGCGTGAGAAGCATATTCTCGACAAAGCTCGGCCCTGTTTCGGCGCGCGCCTCAACCGGGATCGCGACGCCGGACAAATTCGAAAACGTTTCTTTGTACGCATCGGTAAAGGTCATCGGGACGAGAGCTGGGCGCGGTTCAATCACCTCATGTCCAAACTGTTTTGCGATGTCATAGGCAAACCCGGTCGCGCCAATTTTCGGGATTGAGAGACCGCCCGTTGCGACGATCACACTGGAGGCTCGAATGGGACCGGCGGATGTCTGCACCAGAAACCCGTCCGCATCATGGTCAACGTCTTGGATCGCCGTTTCCAAGCGAAGTTCACCGCCAGAGCCTTCGAGTTCCTGGATCAGCATATCGATGATCGCACCGCTTTTCTGATCACAGAAAAGCTGACCGAGTGTCTTCTCATGCCAGGTCAGGCCATGCTCTGCCATGAGGGCGCAAAAATCCCATGGCGTGTAGCGCGCCAGGGCTGATTTAGCGAAATGCGGATTTTCAGACAGGAAGCATTTCGGTTCGGTTTCTAGATTGGTGAAGTTGCAACGACCGCCCCCCGAAATGCGAATTTTCTCAGCTGGTTTCTTGGCATGATCGAGCACCAGGACAGACCGTCCGCGCTTGGCGATGCGGCCGCCGCAGAACAGTCCGGCTGCACCGCCGCCAAGGACCAAGGCATCAACGTGTTCCAAAATTCGTTTCCAATCAGGCAATCATGGCAAAAAAGTCTTTATTCCGCCCTGTTGGCGGCAAGCCGAAGCCGTGTAAAGGATGAGTCAATTGAGAGGAAGGGACTTCACCATGACCGGTTGGACATCAGGGGTTCGCAGCACGCTGCTTGGGGCAACGCTTATTGCTTTGGCTGCTTGTGGCGGAGGAAACACGCCCACTGATGATATTCCGCCGCCACCGGAGGATGCGGAAGGTCAGGTTGTTGAGCGGTCTCGGTCTGCGCAAGTGGCTGCAGATCGCCGGGAGCGGGAGCGGCAAAGGCTGGCGCAGCGCGAAGGCGAGCAACGATTCGCCTATGTCCGATACGCGCCCGATACGAGTGACAGCCTTCCCAAAGCCTGCTTGGTCTTCTCAGAACCGCTTGATCCAAACGCGGACTTTTCAATCTACGCGCCGATGGATGACGGTGTTGAGGTTGCTTATGACGTAAATGGCGAACAGCTCTGCCTCAGCGGATTGAACTTTGCCTCCTCTTATACGCTGACCTTGAGAGAGGGCCTGCCGTCTGAGGATGGCGATGAGCTTGGCCGTGAAGAAGAAGTTCAGATCAGTTTTGAAGACCGCCCGCCTTATGTCGGGTTTAGTGGCTCTGGTGTGATCCTGCCGCGTGAAGACGCCGATGGTTTGGCAATCGAAACCGTGAATGTCGACCGCGTCAAAGTGAAAGTCTCGCGCGTCAATGATCGCGCCTTGGCGTTTAAGTCCGTGACCAAAGGCACAGAGGCGCAGCAGGGGCGCTATTCCTACGTCTATGGCGATGAAAACCCGGGTGATCTTTCGTCCGAGGTTTGGTCGGGCGTGATGGACATCCAGAACGTCAAGAATGCGCCCGTTATAACTGTGTTCCCGCTTCCGGATGTGATCGAGACGCTGGAGCCCGGCGCTTATTATATTGAGCTAACCGACGCGATCGAGCTTGATCGCTACGAGGGGCCGCCGGCCTCTGCAAAGCGCTGGGTCATGCTGACCGATTTGGCGCTGACCGCTTATCGCAGCGGCTCCGGCTTGGATGTGACGCTTCGTTCGCTTCAAGATGGGCGCGTCATGCCGAACACGCCGGTTCAGCTCATCGCTTACAACAATGAAGTGCTGAGTGAGGCCGCAACGGGTGTCGATGGCCGGGTCTCGTTTAATCCCGAACTGCTTGCCGGAACAGGCAATATGGCGCCGAAGCTGGTGCTCGCCTCTGGCTTGAAGGGCGATACCGCAATCCTGGATCTATCACGCGCACCGGTCGACTTGTCAGAGCTCGAAACCGGCGGACGCGTCACCCCAGATGAAGTCGACGGGTATCTATACACCGAACGCGGCATCTATCGTCCGGGCGAGACGGTACACATCACTGCCATGATGCGGGACCGTGCTGGGCGTGCAGTGAGCGACCGCAATGGAACGATGATCACCTATCGTCCGAACGGA
>JALUWJ010000248.1 GCA_027019605.1 Henriciella sp.
CTAGCGAGCAAGTCGATTGGGCATCAATCGGGCTAGCTCAGGAGCTATTATGTCACTTGCTGGTTACGAGATTTTCGCCCTGATAGGCTTCTTCTTTGCCGCCTATGCCGTGATCGCCAACGACTCGATCCAAACCCTCGGGACATTCCTGGCTTCCAACTCGCACCGCCCCTGGTGGGTATTGTGGTTGTTTGCGGCCGGGATCATGGTTGCCGCGCTTTTGTTCCAACTGTTCTATGGCGGCGGCGATATCGCCGATGGCAAGCTGAATAAGATTCCATATCCTGAAGGCGGTATTGAATGGTGGCACGCGCTGCCACCGATCGTGCTGTTATTCTTGACCCGGTTCGGGATTCCGGTCTCGACCACATTCCTGGTCCTGACCGTGTTCGCCCTGTCGGGGGGATCGGCCACCGAAGGCGTTATGGGCAGCATGCTCATAAAATCGCTGACCGGCTATGTCGTGGCGTTTGCTGCTGGCGCAGTGGTTTGGCTTCTGATCTCGCGCATGTGGGAGGTTTGGGTTGGCCGGACACGCGATGGCGATGAGCGTCTGCACCCGATGTGGACCCTGTTCCAGTGGGCAACGACCGGCTTCCTCTGGTGGACCTGGCTGTTGCAGGACTTCGCAAATATCTTCGTCTTTATGCCGCGTGAGCCGATTTATGCGGATGATGGCTCCATCGCGATGATGGTGTTCAAGCCCGAGATTATCATTGGCGGCGCCCTCTTGATGGCGGCGATGATGGCCTACATCTTCAAAACGCGCGGCGGTGAAATCCAAAAGATCGTTCTGTCGAAAACGCACACGACAGACATTCGCGCGGCGACAATTGTCGACCTGATTTACGCCATCGTCCTGTTCTACTTCAAAGAGCTGAACGATGTTCCGATGAGCACAACTTGGGTCTTCCTCGGTCTGCTGGCCGGTCGTGAGATGGCGATCTCCTTTGTCACCGCCCTGCGCGAACGCGGAGCAGCATTCAAGGATGTCACCTCAGATGCGGCGCGTGCCTTCATCGGATTGATTATCAGCGTCATCCTTGCGGTTGGCATGCCTTGGGCAGCCACCGGCCAGATTCCGACTTTCTAGTCTAAGTCTCGCGTCTATCGATGCTCGAATGGGTCGCGCATCAGAATGACGTCTTCGCGTTCCGGTGACGTCGAAACCAGGGCGCAAGGCTTACCCACCAACTCTTCGAGACGGCGAACATATTTCACCGCTTCAGCCGGTAGATCGTTCCAAGAGCGCGCGCCGCGTGTCGACCCGCTCCATCCTGGCATGGTTTCATAAATCGGCTCGACCGCTTCTTGCGCAGCCGCTGTCGCAGGCAGGTAATCGAGGACATCGTCACCCAGTTTATACCCTGTACAGACCTTGATCTCTTCCATGCCGTCCAGCACGTCGAGCTTGGTCAGGGCCAACCCGTCCACACCAGACACCGCGCAGGCTTGGCGAACCATGACAGCATCAAACCAGCCGCAGCGGCGGGCGCGACCCGTGACAGTCCCGAACTCGTGTCCGCGTTCGCCGAGACCTTGGCCGACTTCATCGAACAATTCAGTTGGAAACGGTCCGGTGCCGACGCGCGTGGTGTAGGCCTTTGCCAGGCCGAGCACGTAACTCACCGCGCGCGGGCCTAACCCGGTGCCGGCGGCGGCTTGGCCAGACACAACATTCGATGAGGTCACAAACGGATATGTGCCGTGATCCACATCAAGCATAACGCCTTGTGCGCCTTCGAAGAGAATCCGGCGGCCAAGCTTTTGGCTTTCGCCCAGGACCTTCCAGGCCGGGCCTGCAAAGGCCAAGACCTTTGGCGCGATCTCCAGCAATTCGGCTTTCAACGCGGCCGCGTCTGGGGCCTCAAGGCCAAGACCGACCCGTAGAGGCGCGTGATGCGCGATCAAACGCTCGAGTTTCTGGTCGAGCGCAGCTTCGTCAGCCAGATCGGCGACCCGGATGGCGCGGCGCCCAACTTTATCTTCATAAGCGGGGCCAATGCCGCGCTTGGTCGTGCCAATTTTCGCCTTGTCGCTGGCGGCGCCTTCGCGCGCAGCGTCCAGGTCGCGGTGCCAGGGCAGGATCAGACAAGCCGTCTCTGCCAGCAGCAAATCATCCGGGCTCAGCGTGATGCCGGCTTGCTCCATATTCGCAAGCTCTGAGAGGAGTTGCCAAGGATCAACCACCACACCATTGCCGATGACGGAAAGCTTGCCGCCGCGCACGACGCCAGACGGCAGGAGGTTCAGCTTATAAGTGGTGCCATCAATGACCAGGGTATGCCCTGCATTGTGACCGCCTTGGAAGCGCGCCACGACATCAGCTCGATGCGATAGCCAATCCACGATCTTGCCTTTGCCTTCATCGCCCCATTGGGCGCCGACAACCACAACTCCTGCCATGTCGAAGAACTCCGTCTGAAAATGACCCGCGCCACTGACCCCGTTTGGGTCAAAAAGGCAAGGCCCCGACTGGTCGAATATCTTGGTTAATTCGATAAAATTGGATCGATTCACTTATCGGGATTCAAATCCTCCTCTGATAGTCGACCTGTATGAGGGACACGAACCGAAAGAAATTCGGCGCTGTGTTGCGCATGGGCGTAATATGTGCCGGAACCGCCATGTGGGCGTTGCCGCCCGCAATGACTGATATGGTCGACCGACCGCACTTCCGCGTTGACGGAGTTGCGATCGTTTGGGCCGCTGACTCATCTGACAACACACCAATCGCTTCGGACTTTATCGTCGAAAGCGGTGGCACGAACACTGATCTGATCGGAACAGATGTGCATACGGTTGTGACAGGATCACTGGATGCGTTGAACGAAACTTTCGCGGATGGCACGGGCGCCACGCTGCGAATTCAGAACGTGCCAGGAAGCGGAAACCAAACGACTCGCCAGGGCGATCGCTTCACATCCGCCACCGACGTGCTCAACCCCTTCCAAATCGGCACCAATACCGATGTGCGCACGATCCGCAGCGATATCCTGAGCAGCTTCTACGTCGCGACCAATAAAGCGTTCAATATCGATGTTGTTGCCTCTGCGATTGGTGATCCGGCCGACCTAAATCTCATCCGGTTGCGGATGCGTATGACCGAGTCTGGCAATGATGGTGGCCTCTCCTTTGGCAGTGCCGCGCAGCTGCCGCACACCGGAAATAGCCCCGCGTCTGGAATGCAATGGGGCGGGTTTCGGCGTCTTTCTTTGCTGACCGGTGGCAGCGACATATTCCGCGGCAATCGGCGTACGGCGCAAACCCCAGGATCGATCGCGGATCAATCGGTACGGTTTGACCTGGATTATCGCTGGAATACCGGAAACATCGATCTCAGCGACGGGACATTCGATGTCGAAGCTGAAGTGGTTTATACGGTCTACATTCCGTAATCAGTGAAATATGGCAGGCTTTGACGCTTCAAAACGCTTTTGCGCGCGCGCGATCGAAGCCTGCTGTTTGAACGGGGCCATTTGATAGGTTTGATCCCGTAAGAAGTTCATCAGCTCGTGACGTTTGCCAGCGCTTGCCAGCACCTCTGGTGTGAGCGTTTCGCCGATATGCACCGGCACCGCCGTGCCGACCCGCCGCTTCACTTCGCGAAAGATCAGCGCTAGGCGCAATTCAATCGACATGTGGCTCGCCCATTGAAACAGGCGTGAATTCTGCCCCTCAAAAAAGATCGGCGTCACGTGCGCTTCGCTGCGGCTGATCAGTTTTGCGGTAAAGGGTTTCCAAGTATCGTCCACGGCGCGGCGACTAAACGGCGTCGGCGAGGTCGAGACACCGCCAGCCGGAAACACAATAATGCATTCCCCCTGCTTCAGGCGCTCCAAGCTTTCGGCTCGCGTCTCGATGTTCGTTTTGCGGGCTTCTTTCGTATTGGCAAAATCAATCGGCAGCAGCCATTCTCGGGCTTCAGGTGCGCCATCCAGAACCGCATTGGTCAGCACTTTGAAATCCGTTCGGCGCAGCGAGATAATCCAGGAAATCAGCAAACCATCCAATACGCCGAAGGGATGATTGGCGACTACGACGAGCGGCCCGGTCGCAGGAATCTGCGCCAAACGTCGTGAACTGAACTCGACATCGAGATTGAGCAGTTTGATCGCGGCCGCAAAAAACGGCTCATGCGCCAGGTCAGCTCGGTAGGTTTCGTAGAGTTTCTGCAGATATGGCTGGCCGGACAAACGCTCGATCGTTCTGACCATGCCGCGCTTAAACGGATGATCAAAATAGGGCGCATACGAGAGCTGCGGCGTATCCTCCATGCCTTGAAATTGCTCTGATTTTCGATTTCCAGCAAGTTAAGACGTCAGTCTTTCATCAAACCTGCCGCTTTCAGGGTCTTTCCAGCGCGAATGACCTTGGCCAGTTTTTCCTCTGAAGACCGGTCGCCGCTATTGGAGTCCGGGTGGAACCGGCGCACATATTCCGCATACCGCGCCCGAATTTCCGGTGGCTTCGCCTTGGCGTCCAAATCAAGCTCTTCGAGAGCGCGCTTGGCGATCCCAGTTGCAGAGCGATTGGCCCGGCGTTCTTCGCGCGCCGAAGCCGCATCTTGGAAGAATTCAGCGCCGCGCCAGGTTTTTGGATCATGCGCTTTGCCGGCTTTGTCGCCGCCCATTGGGCCAGCCCCGAATTTCCAGGTCTGCTTGAACCCATAACGCGCATTCTCGTTAAACGCCTTCAATTGCTCTTCGTTCATCGTGTCGAAGAAGTTGAAGTTGCGATTGTATTCCGCAGCATGACGCTGGCAAAAATAGTGTTTGCCGTCCCCAAACTGTTTTGGGGCTGGAAACTCTCCCGCCAGATCACAAGAAGGGTGTTCGCAAATGCGCGTCTCTTGTGCTTTTGCACGAGAGGTATCGTCTGCCGGCGGCTTCACCCTTATATCGGTGAACTTCGGGCGATATTTATATCCGTCATCCATAGGCGCCGTAACATAGTGGCTTCAGGTTAAAGAGACCAGAACTTATGATCAGATCAGACAGAATTCGTGACATTTTGACAGAGGTTTTCTCACCGAGCGCGCTGGAAGTGATCGACGACAGCCACAAACACGCGGGCCACGCAGGCGCTCAACCCGGCGGTGAGACGCATTATACGATCAAAATCACCTCGGCAGACTTCGCTGGTCAATCGCGAGTCGCGACACAGCGCGCAATCTTGGCCGCGCTGAAACCAGAATTCGAAACCGGTCTCCACGCGCTTTCCATTAAAGCGAATTCATAATGTAGAGACAGATTTCGTTAAGTCTTCGCCGGTATTCTACACGTAACGGAGCGTAGAATGTCTGCACAAATCAAACGTGATCTTCCGCAAGAGCCGGGGCACATGACGGTGCGAATTCCGGCAACGCCAGACCAAACATGGGCGCTGGACGCAGACTATCTGCATGGGCGCCTGGATGTCTTGAAAAGCCTGGGCAGCCATTACGCAAACCGGATCTTTTTGCTCGATATGGTCTCAGACCTGATGCTGTTAGGCGGAATCCTGACAACTTTCTTCGTCGCCTGGTGGACGCTTTTTCCAATGGTTGGCCTGGCCTGTCTGCAGAAAATCTCGAACCGGCGCATGGCAGGCGAATTGGCGGGACGGGCCGCGCAAGAATCGACCGATGCGTTCTTATATCTTTATAATTCAGGTGTGCTCTGGCTTGAGCGGCCTACCAGTCCGTCATCGGACCGGCTACGCCAGCTTCTGTTGCGCTAGCTTTCCGCGCCAGATACCGCCGCAACGGCGAAATCTTAGACGCAGCCAAAAGTCCGAGCGTTCGAACCGGCTTGGTCAGCATGGAATCATTTGAGAACAGGCGATCAATCGCATCCAGCGCCAGCGCAGTCCCCGCACCATCAAAATGGCGGGCGGCGCTATAAGTTTCCAACATTTGCGCCGAGCCGATCTCACCGCCAAGGCGCACCGTCTCTTGTGCGATCTCGATTAGAGCCGCGACGTCTCGAAAGCCTTGATTCAAGCCTTGTCCGGCCAGCGGATTGACCCGCCGGGCGGCATCTCCGACGAGCGCAATGCGCGGCGCTGTGATCGCTGTCGCGAGTTGCAAGATCAAAGGGTAGGACCCGGCCTTCCCCTCTATTTTCATCTCACCGGCAAATTCTGCGAAGCGTTGATTAAGCTCCGCCTCAGCCTGTTCAATTGGCATTTGAGCAAGCGTTTCAGCTGCGCCGCGCTTCATGTACCAGGCGAGGTTTGCCCGATCGCCTTTTAGCGGAAGCGTCGCAAATGGCCCCTCTGGGGTAAACAATTGTCGAGCAATCCCGTGATGAGGTGCGCTGAGCGCCACATTCGCGGTGAAGACGGATTTCCCGTAATCGCGGCCCTCAGTCGGAATACTGGCGGCTTTTCGAACCGGCGAGTTCATGCCATCCGCGCCCACCAGCAATTTGGCATGGATGTCGTGGCCACTCTCGAGGTGGATGACAGCGCGGCCGGGTTGAACATCCACACCAGCAAAGCGTTCCGGCGCCAGCCATTGAAGACCAGGCTCAGATGTCATGGCGCCATCCAGAGCGGCCTGTAACGGCTCAGCCATTGTCATGTGACCCAATGGCTCGTCAGGATCCACACCCTCAAGATCGTCTTTTGTGAAGAGGACGGACGGGTGTCCGAAGTAATGCGTTCCGCCGTCCGTCGCTTCCAGGCCATTGAGCGGTTGGCTGGTATCGGCAAGCTGCGCCGCCACGCCTAAAGACTCAAGCATCCGCCAACTGCCCGTAACAATTGCGAAGTTACGGCCATCCTTTGGCGGCGTCGCCGCAGGATCGCGTGCATCAATAACCGCCACATCAAGACCAGCTTGCGCCAATCCGATTGCCAACGTGGCCCCATTTGGGCCCGCGCCAATTATCGCCACATCAAACAGTTGCTCGGTCATGTTCAGTACGTATGAGCTCAACTGCATCTGGTCCATGCCTGACAGACAAACGGGCGTTTGGGTCGCAGCCTGCTCGAATTTTGGTCACTCGCTACCGCTCCGCAGATGAACAGCTTATTAATTCTGGTAGAAATCTAGGCAGGTGGGTTTTTTGCCGAGGTCAACTAACCAGAGCTGCGGGAGATATCGGGCAATGAGTTTATGGATGAAAACAGCAAAGCGGAGCGCCATGCTGCTACCGCTTGCAGGAATGGCGGGATTGGCAGCGCATGCTCAAGACGCAAGCGCGGTCAGTGCTTATGTCGATAGCAGCTACCTATTCCTGATTGGCGGCTTGATCGTCATGTTTATGGCAGCGGGCTTCCTCTGCCTCGAGTCAGGCTTGGTGCGGTCGAAAAACGCATCAATGCAATCGCTTAAGAATGTTGC
>JALUWJ010000249.1 GCA_027019605.1 Henriciella sp.
TTCGAAAACGATCTCTCCGAGCGCGCTCTTCAGCTCGAGAAGGTCGGCGCGTGTGAGACCGGCTGCTGTGACCTGTTTGCGCGCCAGTTTGCTGGCCACAGTGGACAGGTCCGCATCCTTGATTCTGGGGAACAGGCTCTCATTCGACAGAATTGCCGAGAGGGCTTCGCGTCCATTATTGGTAAGAGACATTGTCTAAGCCGCTGCGTTGGTCGTCTGCGCGGTGAGTCGCGCTTGGACTTCCTGATATAGCATATTCACCGTGGTTAAAGCGTCGCCCGGCCATTTTTGTGCGAGCGTTGGATTTGCGCCTAGCTCAACCGGGTTTGCTGCAAACTCTGGCTTTTGCGGGATCACCGTTTGGAAGATGTCATACTCGCTGTCTGGATCAGCGGCGCCGTCGCGCATCGCTTCCAGAACAATTCCCTGATGTGCAGATCCATCATACTTGGTCGGCAAGACGACAGGGCGATTGTTGAGGCCGCGTTTCTTCAAACTGTCGATAATGTCGCCGGTAAACAGGTCGAGGCCGAGGGTCGACATGAAGTCTGGAATGGTCGGCACAATGATCAGATCTGAGGCGGACAGCGTGGCTTCCGTCATCGCAGAAATGCCCGGCGGGCAATCGCAGATGACGACGTCATACTCTTTGCGAAGATCGGCCATATCTTGTCGCAGGCGCAGACCAACGCGGCCTTCAATCGCTGTCATCGAGTAGCCTTGCTCGGTGAGGATATAAATCAACTCGCGTTCGGCGCGTCTCAGACCCGGTGTGGCTGGAACCAGAGACAGATCGAGCGGTTTGCCCATGAAGGTGACATCACTCGCCTGAGGCACGATAAATTTCGTCATATGGGCGAAACACTCACCCAAAAAGTTCTCACGAAGATAGTCGGAGACGTTGGTATAATTGCGGATCGCGTCATACAGCCGCTCATCGCCGTTCTCACCATAGATCAGGAGAGAGGCATTTGCTTGACTGTCGAGATCGACCACCAGCGTTTTATAGCCCTCGGCTGCAAATGCTTCCGCGAGTGAAACAGTGGTCGTGGTTTTGCCAACACCGCCTTTGGAATTGGCAACAGAAATAACGCGTCCGAGCATCAAGCCCCCTTAATAAGTAACCGCTCTCAAGTGTGGGTTATCGATCTACTGATCCCGTCAAAACGGGGATCCAACCCATCGGTTTCGCCTCAAAACACCGGAAAAGACTTAAGAAACTGGAAACCAGTCCGACGGGGCTGCCGGGACAATAGTTTGGATAGCGTTGAGAACATTAGGAGGCCTCGAGCGATCCATAATGAAGCTGCCTTGGTCAAACCCGAGTGAGAAAACCGCCCCACCACTGATCGCGTTGTCGCATTTGCCGACGACCGCGTGGGGCAAAACTGATCCGGCTGCTTTGGTGCGGGATGGATATTCTGGAAACGCGGTCGTGTATCGCTGCGTGCGGATGATCGCAGAAGCCGCCGCGTCGATCGCCTTTCAAGCATCGGATGAGCGCGTCCAATCGATGATGTTAGAGCCGTCTGCCGATGAGGCTGGGCAAACCCTGTTTGAGCGGTTGTATACCGACATTCAAATCACTGGAAACGCTTGGTTGGAGGCTGTGACCCTTCCTGAGCAAACGGAGCCAAGAGGATTATTCAGCTTGAGACCGGACTCGGTACGGGTTCGAAAGGACAAGGTTGGCCAGATCACCGGCTATGGCGTGAAACTGAAACGCGGGGAGCGGCTCATTGCCCGCGAACCGGACGGTTGGTCGCCTGTGCTGCATATGAAACTCTACCATCCAAGTGATAGCACTTATGGGCTGTCACCGCTCTCTGCGGCGCGCAAGTCGCTCGATGTTCACAATGGCGCCGCCGGCTGGGCTAAGGCGTTGATCGATAATGCGGCCAGGCCATCCGGCGCCTTAATGTATGGCAAGGATGGCGCGCGCCTGACCGATGACCAATTCGACCGGCTAAAAGACCAGCTGACAAACGAGCATGCCGGGGCCGCGAATGCTGGCCGCCCGCTTTTGCTGGAAGGCGGATTGCACTGGCAGCCGATGAGCCTGTCGCCGGTGGAAATGGATTTCACCGAAACGCGCTACACGGCCGCGCGCGAAATCGCGCTCGCTTTTGGGGTGCCGCCAATGCTGCTGGGGATCCCAGGGGATAACACTTACTCGACCTATAAAGAGGCGCAGATCGCATTCTGGCGAATGACGATTTTGCCGCTGGTTCAAAAAACCGGGAACGCTCTAACGGTGTGGCTGAGGGGGCGGTTCGATGGGGTGGAGATCGAGCCAGACTTGGAAAAAGCGCCAGCCTTTGCGGCAGACCGAGAGGCTTTGTGGGCGCGGGTGTCCGCTGCTGATTTCCTCAGCGTAGACGAAAAGCGCGAGCTGTTGGGGCTCGGATGACGATTGAAAAGAAGGTCAGCCTAGCGCTGCTCGCCGCGATCATTGTTGAATCGGCGGGCGGGTTGCTATGGGCGGGCGCCACAATAGAGCGGATCGACGTTTTGGAGCGCCAATCGGAGCAAGCAGAGCCCGTTCGCGAACGCTTAGCACGCGTTGAGGCGCAACTTGAAGCGATGCGCACGCAGCTCGACCGGATCGAGACGAAGGTCGAGAAGCTTTGAGCGCGCTGGCAATCAGCGCTGAGCGCAGGTCTGATGCCGCCCTCTTAATCGAAGGCTATGCATCCGTATTTGGTGTCGAAGATTTATCGGGCGACGTGGTGCGCGCTGGGGCATTTTCAGGGGCCGCGCGCAATCATCCGTTACCCATGCTGCTTCAGCATCGATCCGGGTCGATCATCGGGCAATGGGTGCGGGTTCTTGAAGACGGTCGCGGGCTTTTCGTCCGTGGGCTGATTAATGAAAAATCTGCCGCTTGCCTGGTGCGCAATGGCCTCGATGGTTTGTCGATTGGGTTTCGGCCGCGGGTTTGGACAGTCCGTCCAGGCGGCGGACGGCTGCTCTCAAAAATCGACCTTGTGGAAGTGTCATTGGTTGCTGATCCGATGCTGCCTTCCGCGCGGTTCAAAGTCGTTTCTGGTTCAGTTCAATAGGAGAAAGAATGAGCAAAGAAGTGAAAACGGTGAACACGAGTGCGAAAGCGCTCGCCGCCGAAATGATGGCCACGTTCGAGGCCTATAAACAGGCCAATGATGAGCGGCTCGCCGAGATTGAATCGAAGAGTTCTGCCGATACGCTTCTCGATGAAAAGCTTCGCAAGCTCGATAAACGCATCGACTATCTCAGCTTGAAATCAGCGCGGCCGCCGGAAAGCGAAGCGGCGCCGGAAACCCGGGAGCAAAATGCGGCTTGGTCGCGATACTTGCGCAATGGCGACGAAAGCGGTCTCGCGCGTCTGGACACGAAAGCGTTCAGCTCTGTGAGCGACTCGCAAGGCGGATATCTCGCGCCCCCGGAACTCGATCGATTGATTGAATCAAGGTTGATGCAGGCCTCGCCGATGCGCCAGATCGCGACGGTGCGGCAGACCTCTGCGGGTACCTATCGCAAGCCAGTGTCGCTCGGGGTGGCGGCCGATTGGGCCACTGAAACGTAGTCGCGCCGAGAGGCCTATTCAGACGGCTTTGCCTTGCTCGAGTTCCCGGCAGGGGAGCTCTACTCTATGCCTGCAGCAACGCAGGCGCTGCTTGAAGATTCCTATGCGGACATTGATGAATGGCTCGCGGAAGAGGTGGAAACCGCGTTCAGTCAGCAAGAGAGCAGCGCCTTTATTACCGGTGATGGCGTCAACAAACCGAAGGGTGTTTTAGAGTACCCCATCGTAACCGAAAGCACGCACACATGGGGTAAGATTGGTTCGGTCGATGGCGATTTCACGCAAGCCAATGCGGGTGACCAGCTGATCGATCTGATCCATGCGCCCAAGTCTCAGTTCCGCTCAAATGGTCGATTTGTCATGAACCGCCGGACCGCAGCAGCCGTGCGAAAACTCAAAGATGGCGACGGCCGCTATATCTGGTCACCTTCGGCAAGCGGCGAGACGGCCACTATTCTCGGTTATCCGGTCACGGAAATTGAGAACATGCCGGACATTGGAGACGGTGAACCGGCCATTGCGTTTGGTGATTTCCGGCGCGGTTATCTGATCACAGACCGCCAGGGCGCCCGCGTTCTGCGCGATCCGTTTTCGCTAAAACCATATGTCCTGTTCTACACGACGAAACGCGTCGGCGGAGGCGTACAGAACTTCGATGCGATCAAAGTGATGTTGTTCTAGCGCGGCTCATGGCCCCTTCGGGGACGCCAAATTCTTCCAAGTCTCGAAAGTGAAATGATGACCCAACTGACGGTGATGGTGCCGCCGGACGAACCGGCTGTGTCGCTTGCGTCCGCGAAAGCCTATCTAAGAATTGGCCACAGCGGTGAAGACGATCTGGTCTTAGACTTGGTCGATGCTGCAACCAAAAGGTTGGAGCAAATTGCGGGTCTGGCCCTTGTGCACCAGACCTTGCAATTAACCTGGTTGCACTGGCCGCAGGCAATTTCAGGGCGAGGCGCCAGGTTGCCGGTCTCGCCCATTCGCAGCCTGGTCTCGGTCGATGTCCATGATGCTGACCGTGCTGAAACAGATGTGTCAGAGCGGTTTCAGATCGACTGCGGTCGATTGCGGCTTCGGCCCTGGAGCATGCTTCCGGGGCTGACTTCAGGCGAACGGGTCGTGGTGCGTTTTGAAGCCGGCTTTGGCGCGGCAGAAGAGGTTCCAGACGATCTCCAGGAAGCCGTGTTGAGATTGGTTGGCGCGATCTACCGCGCGCGGCCTGGCGACGGATCTATTGCAACCAGTGACATCGGTGTGCCGGCCGAGGTGCAGGCTATTTTGAATGCGCGAAAAGAGGTTCGGCTATGAGCGCCGATGGCTTTTTCGCGTCGAGCGCGTCGGAGCTCGTCGAGGCGATTCTGGAGGGTTTGCGCAGTGACGAATCTTTAGAAACCACCTTCGGAACGCCCATTCGTCTGTATGATGATGAAACGCGCAGACCCCATTATCCGTATGCGGTGCTTGAGCGTCATGAGACGTCCGATACCAGCGCCTCCGAGACATCGAGTTTTGAACATCAATTTCAATTCGCCACCTTCTCTCGATATGGTGGCTTGCGAGAAGCAAAGTCAGTGCTCGGGCAATTACGCGCCGCGATTGAGCGGTTGGATCTGAGTCTGTCGCACCAGCGAGTGATCCTGATCATGTCCAATTATTGCGATGTGATGCGCACCCAAAATCAGACAATTTTCCGCGGCGTTTTGCGCGTCCGCTTTCACACGGAGGCGATCTGACATGGCCGGTCAACGCGGACGCGATGTCCTCATCAAGATCTCAGATGGCAACATTCCTGAAGCCTTTGAAACGCTCGCCGGAATCCGTAGCACGGAGATTGAGCTGAATGCGGGCTCCGTCGATGCTACCGCAGCCGATAGCCCGGAAGGGTGGCGGGAATTGATCAGCGGCGCTGGGATCAAGACCGCGCGCGTGCATGGCCAAGGCGTGTTCAAAGACGCTGCAAGTGACGAGCGCATGCGGCAAGTCTTTATGTCCGGCGTCCAGTCGCGGTGGCAATTGGTCATCCCCGGAATGGGCGTTCTGACCGGCGCTTTTCACATCCGCGAATTGAAGTGGACGGGAGCCTATGACGCGGAAATGGGGTTTGCGGTGGATCTGGAAAGTGCCGGATTGCTGACCTTTGAGGCGCTGCCATGAACGCCCCGCGCGGTGAAACAGAGATCGATATTGATGGCGTGTCGTACAGATTGTGTTTGACGCTGGGCGGACTTGCCGAGCTGGAATCGGCGTTCGCGTGCGCCTCGCTTTCTGAACTTGTCGCGCGTCTAAAACGCCTCTCAGCGTTAGAGATGCAATGCGTGCTTCGGATCCTGCTTGCAGAGGATCTTGAGGAGGAGAGCCTCAGCGCTGTGTCACCTGGTGTCGCAGCGCGCGCAATTGGTGAGGCGTTTCGTGCTGCCTTGGGCTGAGATGTTTCGCAGTGCGCTTTCAGTCGGGCTCAGCCCCCGCGAATTTTGGGCACTGTCTTTGAAAGAGTGGCGCTGGCTCGCTGCCGGAAACGGCACGCCTGTCAACCCCGAACACTTGCACGAGCTAATGAAGGAATATCCGGATGGATGAATTTGAAACCGGCCTGGAGCAGGCCAGTCAGAGTCTTGCGCAATTTGTTGATGGTCCGGGGCTCTCAGCGGCCCAGGCCCTTGAAGAGGCGTTCACGCGTGCGGGTCAAAATATCGAGCAAGTTTTGAAGCAAGCGGCCCGTTCGGGAGAGCTTGATTTCCAGCGCATGACCCAAACCATTCTCGCGGACCTCGCGCGCATTTTGACCGAGGCAGTGCTGACGCAGTCTGGATTGAATCAAGTTGGGCAAACGTTCAATTTGAACATGTCTTTTGGTGAAAGCGCGCCGCAGACTTCTGGTTTTGGCGCGGCGGGGTCAGTTGCCACCCTTGTGGCAGCAGCGGCGGCGCGGGGCGCGCGTTACGCATGAACGGCTTTCACGATGTCCGATTTCCGATGCGATTGGCGCTAGGTGCGATTGGCGGACCAGAGCGCCGCTCTGAGATCATCACCCTCGCCAGCGGACACGAGATTCGAAACACCACCTGGTCGCAATCCAGGCGTCGATGGGATGTTGGCGGGGCGATCACTGACCTTGCGCGGCTTCAGGAATTGGTCGCTTTCTTCGAAGCACGCGCCGGACGCCTGTTCGGGTTTCGCTTCCGCGATCCTTTGGATTTCTCGAGCGCCGCCCCTGGAAATACGATCAGCAAGACCGATCAGGTGTTGGGAATAGGGGATGGAAGAACCCAATCGTTCCAACTTCAGAAAGTCCATGGCGAGGTTACGAGACCAATCACAAAGCCTGTAGCTGGCTCAGTTGTGCTGGCGATGGATGGCAATCCAATCGCCAGCGGCTGGTCTCTGGAAACAAGCACTGGCGAGTTAAACTTCGAGAGCCCGCCCGCCGCTGGTGTGACGGTTTCTGCCGGGTTTGAATTTGATTGTGCTGTGCGCTTTGAAAGTGACCAAATCCAAGCCGTGATTGAAGCCTTTGGCGCTGGGCGCATTGCGAGTGTTGGCCTCGTCGAAATTCACTAGAGAGACTCATTGAAACAGATATCTTCAGATCTTGAAGCGCGGCTCACCTCAGACGCGCTGACCTTGTGTTTGTGCTGGAAGCTGATCCGCCGTGACGGTTTTGAGTTACGCCTCACCGATCATGATCAACCGGTCCGTGTCGACGGTGAGGTTTATGATCCAGGGGCAGCGCT
>JALUWJ010000250.1 GCA_027019605.1 Henriciella sp.
ACAAGCGTGATCAGTGGCTCCCTCGCCGTCGAGGAAGGCGATCCCGATCAAGCAAAGTGGGTGTTTCTCAAAAAGCGCAATATGGCGTCCCCGATTGAAGGCCGCTTTGCTCGCCGGATCTACAATGCTGCTGTGACCGGCAAATCTGTGACCGTCGATCTCGGGCGTCAGGGCTCATATGAATACGATCCGCCGAAACTGAACGGTGAGTTCAAAGCCTTTGCTGATGGGTGTAGCGCGACCTAGTTGCGGTGCTTACTCGGCCGCAGCCGGTACAATCGTCACACTCTCGCCGCACCCACAAGCATCAGTCTGATTTGGGTTCGAGAAGGTGAACTTCTCATGCAGCAAAGTGGTTTCATAATCGACGACGGAGCCGAGCAAGAACAGAACGGCTTTGGCATCGACAACGATTTTCACGCCCTTGTCTTCGACAATCTCATCGAGCGGCTCGGGTGCATCGACATAGTCCATGACATATTCCATGCCCGCGCAGCCGCCATTGGTGACGCCAACGCGCAAAAAGCCCGTGCCTTTATCAGACATAATCTCTGAGACGCGCGCCGCGGCGGCATCTGTCAGGGTCACGAGTTTCGGTCTGGGTCGTCTGGCCATGATCTCTACATAAGGTCGAAACGCTTGCGCTTCAATTAAAGCATGTTCAGCGCCAGGCGCGCTTCATCTGACATGCGCGATGGGTCCCATGGTGGATCAAAGGTCAAACGCACTTCCACGTCAGTGATTCCTTCCACCGTACGGGCGGCATTCTCGATCCAGCCCGGCATATCACCGGCCACCGGACAGCCCGGCGCGGTCAATGTCATGTCGATATCGACCTTGCGATCGTCATCAATATCGACTTTGTAGATCAAGCCGAGCTCGTAAATATCTACTGGAATTTCAGGATCATATACGGATTTGAACGCGGCGATCAGATCATCCGTAATGCGGTTCAGCTCCGCTTGAGGGATCGATGAACCGGGTTCGGGCGCAGACTCCGTCGGAGCCACGTCAATTACATCTCGAGGGGTCATATCATCGGCCATAGCAAGCTCTATATAAGCATCCCGCGCGCTTTGTGTAGCGCCTCAATGAAGGCATCGACTTCTTCGAGCGTGTTGTAGATACCAAAACTCGCACGCGCGGTTGCTGAGACGCCAAGATGGTCCATCAAAGGTTG
>JALUWJ010000251.1 GCA_027019605.1 Henriciella sp.
CTTGGGAGATTCCCCTCGTCTGCCAGATGCGGACATTCCAGCAGCCTTGATCGTGGCGCCGACGCGCGAACTGGCGCTGCAGGTCACGAAGGAACTCGACTGGCTGTATTCGGCCGCAGGCGGGCGTATTGCTTCCTGCATTGGCGGCGTGGACATTCGCGATGAACGACGCGCACTCGAAAGAGGTGTTCACTTCGTTGTCGGCACCCCTGGCCGACTGGTCGATCACATCCGCCGCGGATCGTTGGATCTGAGTGATTTGCAGGCTGTGGTCCTCGATGAAGCAGATGAGATGATGGACATGGGCTTCCGAGAGGAGCTTGAGTACATTCTTGATGCGGCCCCTGAAGACCGGCGAACGCTGATGTTTTCCGCCACCGTTTCGAAGCCAATCGCTCGGCTCGCGGAAACATACCAAAACGAAGCTGTTCGCCTCAATACCGTTTCAGCGCACTCAACCCATAGCGACATTACCTATCAGGCGATGACGGTGGTGCCATCGGATGTTGAGAAAGCTGTCATCAATCTACTGCTTCTTCATGATGCCCCGAATGCGATTGTTTTCTGTTCGCGCCGCGATGCCGTAAACAAACTGACATCGCGGCTGACCAATCGAGGCTTCTCCGTGGTCGCTTTGTCTGGCGAGTTTAGTCAGAAGGAGCGCAGCAACTCAGTACTTGCGATGCGCGACGGCCGGGCACGTGTCTGCGTGGCGACCGACGTCGCCGCCCGCGGACTTGATCTTCCGGGGCTCGACCTGGTGATCCACGCCGACTTGCCGCGCAACAAGGAAGGCCTCTTGCACAGGTCCGGGCGCACGGGACGCGCCGGGCGCAAAGGCGTGTGCGCCCTGATCGTCCCGGTTCGGGCACGGCGACGCACCGAGCGCTTACTGCAAGATGCGAAAGTCGAAGCCGAGTGGCGCCTACCGCCATCGCCAGACGAGATTGAGCTGGCTTTGAACCAGAAGCTGCTGGTCAACGAGGTGCTGCAATCACCACCAGAAGCATCCGAGCAAGACCTCGCGAGCGCGCTCCTGGAGAAATATTCTGCGGACCAATTGGCCGCCGCGATCATTCGCCTAACCCGGGCGACAGACTCCGCACCTGAAGTGCTGCAGGATCCAGGTGCGCAAAAACCACCTCGCGCCCGAAAAGATTCCTACGATCCCGATCGCGAGTTCCCACGTCATGAGCGCCGCGAGCGGGGAGACCATGGCGGTCGAAAAGGGTCAGATTTCCCAGATGGTCAATGGGTAAAGCTCGGGGTCGGTCGGAAGAAAAAAGCCGATCCCAAGTGGCTCATCCCGATGCTGTGCAAATCTGGCGGTTTTTCGCGGAACAGTATCGGCGCGATCCGCATCGAGCCGGATGCGACGCATGTTGAGTTAAAACCCGATGCCGCAGAGCGCCTGATGGACGCTGCCGGCGACAAACAGATCATCGACAAAAGCATTTGGGTTGGCCTCACCGACGCGCCCGACACGGGGTCGACGCGACCGCAAAAGCGGGACGGTTTCAAAGGCAAAGGTAAAGGCCCCAAAAAGGTGCGGCGCCCAGCTGACGACAAACCAGCGGGAACGAAATTCAAAAAGAAGCGCACCGGCCCGAAAAAGCCGCGCGGCCCGAATGGCGAGAAAAAACGTAGCAAGAAACCACCTAAGAGCGCCTAAGCTCTTAGAGCCAAGCTGCATTGCAGAACGCAAATACTGGCCTTGCAATTTGCGAGTCGCAACTTGCAAATAGAGAGATCAAACCAGAATTTTTTCCACAAATCCCTGTTTTACATACATTATTTTAATCGCACCGCATTTTGCAAACCTCTCCTCCCAAACAGGAGGCGTTCATGGCCAGCGTGTGTATCTCAATCGAAAACGACACCGTTCTTAAACGGTTCCACCGCGCATTGAATCAAGCCGGCTCCCTCGCGAGCGACATGATTGAAGTCAAAACCAAGATTACCGACGGCTGCGTACTCAAGGTCGTCCGGACTGACTGTCCGTGGGCTATCGCCGTGTTCAGATCTATTGGATCAAACGGAGGTCGGTCATGATTACAGGCCTGCAAACCCTCATCCGCTGTCTGGCAATCGCGATCGTTTTTGTGCTTGTGGGATGCGCTGGTTCGTTCGAGCGTCCGCAAAACCTGGCAAGCGTGTCAGCGGCACCTTATCAAGCGCAGTATCAATCCATGTCTGACGCGAAGCAGAACAAGCTGTTTGCGTCTGCGGCCTCACAAAACCTCGGACGCTGCCAAGACATGGACTTGGCGCTTACGGGTCAACCGATTGATGCGGGTCTCGGATCTGCTTTTGAGGAGCCAGCGCTTCTTTCACCCGGTGATCTGTTGCGGCTTTCGATCGTTCGCGGCGAGGGTTTTCAGGGCGACTATGTCATCTCCCCGGATGGCTTTCTTCGTTTGCCGTATGTGGGTGACGTTCCAGCGGCGGGAACCTCCAAGACCCAATTGGAAAATACGATTGCACGCCTGCTGGTGAGTGGCGGTTACTTTAAATCCAACTTCATTCAGGTCACGACCAACGTTCTGCATTGGGCACCTATCCAGGTTTCAGTGTCTGGGGCTGTTTTCCAATCTGGCGATATTCTGCTGAATGAACGCGGTGCCAATTCTGACCCTGCCGCACGGATCGAAGCGTCCGGCGATTTCACAATGCAGCGTCGTCTCAGCAAGGCGCTGTCCGCCTCTGCTGGCGTTCGCCCAGACGCGGACATTCGCAACGTTGTTCTGATCCGCAATGGGCGTCGCCGCGTGTTCGATATGACTGGCGCCATCGATGGCGGGCCGATCGAAGATCCGCTTCTGGTCGCAGGTGATCGTATTCACGTTCCATCGCGAGGCTGTTTCCAGATGGCGCTTGCGCGTCCGTCTCGCATCACGCCACCAGGGATCCGCGTGTACATGTCGAACCTGACGCGCCCTGCGACGTCTAATGCCACGTCCGCGATTGGCGACTATTCGACCAAGCTGCCTTATGGGACGCGCTTCCTTCAAGGGCTGGTCTCTGCCAACTGCGTCGGCGGCATCCAAGCCACCAATGCGCGCCGCTGGGCCGTCTTGATGTCACGCAATCCGATCACTGGCGAAAGCGAAGTCATCGCGCGCTCTATCGAAGACCTTGTTCGCCGCGCAGACCGTGATGACTTCAATCCCGTCCTGCTCCCGAATGACGCGATCGCGTGTTACGACTCTCACGTCACCAATGCGCGCGACATCATCGCAATGATGTCGGAAACGGTCTCCCCTGCTCTGAATGCCGCAATTTTTGGAGGTGTGCTCCGATGATCGGTAATTGGACCTTCCTCAAAGGTGGCCCTCGTCAGGGGCGCTTGCTCAGATACCTGTTCGTTCTCGCGATTGGATGGGTTGGCATCTTGGCCCTGGCCATGGCCTTCTTCTTCCTGACGCCAAAGACATATAGCAGCGGCTTCACCTTGATCCTGCCCGGTGCTGGCTCAAGCGCCTCGGTGAACCTGGACTCTCTTGGGCAAGCAACGAGCAATACCGCGTCTCCGTTTGGCAGCCATAGTCTCAGCCCGACTGAAAACTATAAGAAGCTTCTGCAATCTTACCGCCTTCGCGGTAAAGTCGCGACCACGCTCGATCTTCCATTGAGCGAGGTCTCAGCGCCAAGCATCAAACTCGCGAACCAAACCAAGCTTATGTATGTTTCGGTCAAAGCCGACTCTCCAGAAGCCGCCAAGACCTTGGCAGACGCCTGGTTGATGGCGTTCGAATTTGAGCTCAACGCCTTGCGTGAAGAAGAGCAAGATCTGCGCGAAATGGCATATCGAGAAACCCTCGCAGGTTTTGAACAGAGCGTTCGGGAGACCCAAGCCAAGATCATTTCATTCCAGACTGAGCATGGCTTGATTTCAGTTGAGCAATTCCGCGATCTCGTCGGGCAAACCGAAACGCTGCGTATCGAGTTGGAACGCGCGCAGGCTGAAATGGAAGTCGCCCGCAGCGAGGTTATGCGCCTATCCGGCATCCTCGGCATTTCGGCGGAGCAGGCGATAGATATCCTGACCCTGCTTTCAGACAGTGCCTTTCAATCGCTGATCGAAGCGCACTCCAAAGCCAACACCACGCGCTCCGAGCTCACTGACATGTTTGGTCCGAACCATCCTGACGTCATCTCTGCAACGCAGGAACTTTCTGGACTCAATAAAGGGCTATTCGATCGCGGGCGTTTACTCATCGGGTTTGAAGATTTTGCAAGCCTCGACCGGGCTTACTACACGTCAAAAGGCGAGCGCTCATCTCTGATCGCAAGACTGGTCGAAGCGGCGGTCGGCCTCGCGGGCGTCCAAAAGCGCCGCGACGCGATGCGCGAGCAATTAGAGAACACGCAGATCCGCGTTGAACAGCTGGCGGTTCCGGCAACCGAGCTCGACAGTCTGCTGCGTGACCACCAGGTTGCGGAAACCGTCTTTGCTTCTGCCTTGGCGCGGATCGACACAAACCGGACGGACGTTTTTGCGTCCTATCCGCTCACGCAAACCGTTGAGATGCCCGCTTTGCCGGGATCTCCGGCAACACCTTCAAAAAAGTTCATCGCCCTCGGCACAATCGCTGGGATGGTATTTTATGCAATTGGATTGGCCCTGCTTTGGATCAGACTGCCCATCATACGCGCGCTCCTGAAGACCTTATAGTCGCCGTCGCGCTCGCCGCGACCTGGTTTGTCTATCTGTTCGGTGGTTTGTACGTCCTCGGCCCAGTCCTTGGGGTCGGGCTCACCGGGCTGCTGTTCGCACGCGTATATCTGACTGAAGATGGCGTGAGCACGCGCGCCGTCCCGGCAATCCCAAGCGGCGTGTGGGTCTGGATCCTCGGCATGCTGGTCATGCTGCTCGCGCTTGAAGTCGGGCACATGAATCAGAATCTTGGACTAGGTCAGACGATCAAGTCGACAATTGGTTGGGCCAAAGGTTGGGCTCTCTTGGCGCTTTTCCCGCTGATTGGCGCCTGCATGAACATCAAGGTTGAGACCATTATCCGCGCCGCGGGTTGGGTCGCCCTCGGAACGCTTTTGCTGACACCAGTTTTCCTGGTGGCCCCAATGGTTGGATTGCCGAAAGTTCTGTTCGTGTCGCCCCTGAAGCTTGTCGGCGGACCGGGTCCTGAATTTTTCGCCGTACAACTCTATTCCATTGAGCCAACGGATGGCTCAACGCGCCTACGCTATTTCACACCCTGGTCGCCTGCGGCCGGTATGATCGGCAACATGTACCTAATATTCGCTCTGTCGGATAAGCGCCGGTTCTGGAAATGGATGGGGGTCTTGTCGGCGCTCGCGATGATTTGGACATCCAAGTCTCGACTTGCGTTGGCGGCTGCCATGTTCATTTGGCCCGTTGTCATCGCCGTCGGCGAGACCAAACGTCCCGCCATGTGGTTCGCCGCCACGCTCGGTCTCTTGATGCTCACGCCTATGGCTCAGGGCATTCTGGATTGGATCGACGCGACGCTAAACTCTGTCAAATCGATGCGCGCAGACTCGACCCGCGTTCGCGAATTGCTTGGCGATATCGCCATCGAAAGATGGTGGAATGAAGCACCGATTTGGGGCCACGGGGTCGTCGAACGCGGGCCTCACGCGGTTGAGTATATGCCAATCGGCAGCCACCATACCTGGTTCGGTTTGCTGTTCGTCAAAGGCGCCGTCGGGGCGATCGCACTCGCCATTCCGCTCGCATGGAGCCTGATCGAGTTCGCCCTGCTCGCGGTAACACGATCAAAGGCCGGACGCATCGCATTTGGAATGGTTTTGCTTATGTCGTTCTATTCGATCGGGGAAAATCTTGAGATCCTTGCTTATCTGATCTGGCCGGGCCTCATCGTCATGGGGATCGCCGCGAGAGAACTTCAACAAGCCAGTGCCATCCCCGAATAAGCTAAAGCCTGAAACCCAGCGGCGATAGCGTGTCGATTGAGAAGCCGGTGGCGGCATACTGTGATGGATGCTTATTGCCCTGCATAGCCCCAAGGCACTCGGCGTTTCATCGCTGTATAGACCTTAGCGCCATAGCCACCCTCGGGACGATACTCTTCATACTGATCATATAGTATTGTCAGCACACAAACTGTTAGGAACAAAGCTAACACGCTGCCCCACATCCCGAAGACGAGCTTCAGCGAGGGCGGCGCGATATAGCATAGGATATTACCTATTCCGAATGCGAACAGACTGCGGTGCCCGAACACACGAATAGGATATCCAAACTTCAAACCTCGCAAATCGTGGGAGGCCAAGAAGACCCAGGTGATGATCAAAGTTCCGAGCAGGCCTATGCTAAAATAAAGCGGGTGGCTTTCCATACGAAGCGTCGCGTCCAGGAGCGTATTCATTGTGTGCTCTGGAGATGACCAATCCCAACAATAAGCGATGGTGACACATGCGGTTCCCACCATCCATAATGAGATGGTCGAAGAGAGCGTCATCTTCCCTGCACTGTCGGTCGAAGGCCGCAGGCCCGAGCCAAACAGCATACCAAGAATGACAAACGAAAGCCCGTGAACCAGCGAAGGCCCGATAAAATCAACGCCTTGCCCATACAGAAAGCCACTCATGTGCTGGAGATAGTCTTTTCCGAAAAGAAGCGGCGCTTGGGGCAAGTTATTCATGAAGGGATGCGCCAAATGTACAAGCAGGGCGACCGACACCAATGGAACCAGCCCCACCCGCGAGCGAAGCGCCAAGAGCCACGGCGATAGCGCGAGCGCGACGGTGTAGAATGCGAGCAAGTGTGAGTATGGAACACTTATAAAACCGGTAAAAACCAATGGCAGGGACTTCAGCGAATAGGTTCCCATGATCAAAAAGAACACGATGATCGCCAGCGCATAATATCCATAGCACTGCCAGGCGCGGCGATAGAGGCGCTTGGCTGTTTCAACGCGTTTTCCAGCTTCGAATCTAGGTCGGTAAACCAGCTCCAACATTGCGCCAAAGAGGATCAGAAAAATCGGCGTTGCGAGTTGCATCAGCAGCTCCAGCCCCACATTCGCAACTCCTTCCAGCTGTCCGCGCGCGCCGAAGCTCGCCATGCTGTGCTTCCAGGTCACGAGGAGGATCGCAAACGAGCGCGCTAAATCTATGCCGACAATTCGCTGCTTCATGTCACCCCCCAGAAACGCTCGCAGCCGGCGCGCCCAATAGCTGGCACCACTTGGCGATCAT
>JALUWJ010000252.1 GCA_027019605.1 Henriciella sp.
GGATCTCATCCAGTATCCGCCCTGTTTTGAGCCCCGGCAGGTAGTTTGAGCGCCCAGAATGGCCTCGAATTCGACCTTGTGATGAGACACTGAGAATAAGAACTGGATCGTTCTCAGACACCAGGCTTTCAACCCCGCCGCGCGCTTCAACAGGTCTCGGAGGCTGATCACCCTGATCTGACTTAGCTCGCAATAAAAGTGAAACCGCTTGCAAAAGAATAAGCGTGGTTAAGATGCCAGCGCCCACCCAAATTCCGGTGAGACCTCCCGACAACATTACAGTCAGCGCACCAATTCCACCAATCGCAGACCCGATCACCAGCGCAAAAGAATTAATCGACAAATCGCGATCTGCCGGTCTTTTCTTAACGGTATGGTCAGTTCTGTTAGGCATTTTCAACGCGTGGATTCATTAAATTATCGCTCAGAATCCAAAATTCATCAGACGCTGGTCTATGCGCAACGCAAAAGATGGGCCAGAGTCGGGGTCGTAGAGTGAGGGAGCTTGTCATGACCATAAAAACCGCAGTTTCTGCCGTCATCGCGATTGCAGGCCTGACTCTACAGGCTGCCGCGCAGCTTGTCACGCCAGCACCTCAACAGGTCTCCGCTACAGCCCCTCAAACAGACCCGCTGGCGAAAGCCGCGGCGCTTTACGCAACTTATCAAGGCGATGTCACCGACGTGAAGTCTAACGGCTTCGCATCTGCCAATGATATTGAAGACTCGCTCAACAATCTGGGCGGGCATAATCCAGAACAGCTGACGCAAGGCTGGATGGCTTATTCGGCCCTGGTCGCAGCCCAGAACCCAGAGTTTCGCGCCGCTGTCCTCGACATTGAAGGCTATTATGGCCGCGACATGCTGATGACCGGCATGCAAAACGATATCCGCTACGCCCGCACCCTCAGCGGCGGCAATTCAGCGGTCAACCAAGCTTTGACCGCGGTGAAAGCAGACAGCAGCCGCCTCATCGGCGCCGCCGCGTTTGTGAAAGAACAAGCTTACAGCCTGCAAGGCGCTGGCTGGGCGAAAGGCCGTCTTGGCAATTCGAAAGCCAAAGCAACCAGCCTCTTCGCCTCCACCCAAACAGGCATTCCTGCGCGCGGCAGTCTCGTCCAGGCGATGCACGCTCCAGAGATCAATTCGGTTCTCGCGCAAGCAGGTCGTTCAGGCGCGCCATCGGTTTGGGAAAGCGTGTCAAGCGCAGCAAGCACCATTCGCGTGCCGTCCGTCGTTTCGAGCTTTGGTCAGGCCAACCGCATCGCACGCGGCAAAGAGCCGATCGCGGATCGGATTACCACTTTGGCCGCCTATCGTATTCTGAACGCTGATCCGAGCGTTGCCAGCTCAATGCGTCAAGCGATGAGCGAGCGTGAGACGCAAGGCTGCCTGAACATGGCGAACCTCAATCTGCAACAGTGTGTTGCCGCCGCGCACAAGCATTACGAAGTCCCCTTCTGCATCGGTGAGCACGCGCTGTCTGATGTCGGCAAGTGTATCGGAAAAGTGTCTGGGTAAGCGGCTCTAAGCGCTCCCCAATACATAACTTTCAAAGAGTACGCCCGTGGAAATTTGATTGCTGCGGGCGTTTTCTTTTCATCCATCAACACCAATTCTCACCCGGTCCGCATCTCCGCCTGAGTGAGGAGATTGCCCGGCGAAAGGCCTGTTCGCTAGAAGGTGAGACGTTTGCGGCGTTTTGCCTTTGAAAAAAGGTTTACCGCGCTTTCCATTCCGCGCTATCCGACGGTCTTGGGGATGCAAAAAAGAGCTTGGGTATATGTCACTCGAAAAACTAGACGCCACACAAATCCGTCCGGAGATCAGTGGCATCGCGCCTTACCGATACACACTGGATGGCGGCGGTCGGCACGCGGTTCAGAAGCTCATCGACGAAACAGATGCAAAGCTCCTACTCGAAGTGGGCGTCTACCTTGGCGGATCTTGTTATGATTGGCTCGAACATTCAGAATCGCTGCACGTGATCGGTATCGACACATGGGCGGACACCTATGACGCACGCCAGGATTTAACCCGCTATCGCGAAATCAACCTATCATGCTTTCGATACATTGATGACATCGATGCCTTTATTGAGAGCACATCGACACACGGGTTCTACAAGTCTGCACTCGCCAATATGAGCGTGTTTGGAGACCGCTTTCACCCCTATCGCGGGGCCGCACCTGACGTGCTTTACGAAATCCGCGATCTGGGGGTTCAGCCCGACATCGTCTATATCGACTCGGCTAAGAACCGGATCAATCTTGATGCCGCTTATGAGTGTTTTCCCGAGGCACGGATATGCGGAGATGATTGGACATGGGGCGCGTCACTCGGACATCCGATGCAACAGGCCGTAAACAGTTTCGCGGAAGAAAATGGATTTCGGGCTCGCGCCAGCGGAGCGACCTGGGTTCTGGATAAAGTCTCTTAAAAATCCGGAACTTACCAGCCACCCCCGCCGCCACCACCACCGCCGCCGCCTGAGAACCCGCCGCCGCTGCTGCCAGAGCTTGAGCTTTGTGGCATCGCTGTCGACACGCCTGAACTCATCCCGGAAACCATGCTCTTGGTCATCCCGCCCATCGAGCCAAAGGTCCTCGAACTGACATTCGTCCAGCTCGGGTCATAGGCTTTGGCTTCTTCGGGGATCAGGCGTTCAAAATGCTTGGTCCATGGCTTCTCAACGCCAAGCGCAATGGCATAGGGCAAGAAGGTCTCGTAGCGCTCAACCGTCATCGGCGGCGGCGCATCGCTACCAACCTCCACCGAATTCAATTGCAGCTTTTCGGCTTTGTCCATGTAGAGCCGAAAGCCTTCCAAATGCGTTCGGACGTTTTGCCCTCGGCGCGTCGGCGCTGGCATCAAGTACATGAACAAGCCATTGAGGCCGATCAATGCGAAGATGGTGAGCGTATGCCACCATGTCCAATAAGAGTGTTGAATGAGCGCAAACACGATCGCGAACAAGGACAGCGCCCCGCCCGCGATCACGTAACCTGGGTTCCATTTGAAATAGGCGCTGCCATAGCGATTGGATAATGTCGACTTGAATTGGTTGTATGCCGCGGTGAAGTTGGCGTCGTACTTTTCGCCAAGATTGACCTTATCTTTTTTGCTAAAGACATCCTCGAACAGATCGGCGAGCTCTGGCGCTAGATCGGCGGCGCTCGCTCCTGGTTCTTTCGTGAGCGTGGTCTTTTTCTTGTTCGATTCGTCGACTTCAATGCGCATCAAACCTTTCGACGCGAGATACATCAAGCTGGCGATCAGTCCATCATGACCACTCACCATGCGATGATAGATCTGATGCGCCGCCGCCGGGGAATAGCCTTCAGGGGGTTCGTATTGAGGGAACACAGGGCCTTTGGTTGGATCACGGCCGACCCGATCGAAACTGCGATAGTAAAACATTAGCAGTCCGCCAAATGACAATAAGAGCGCAGTCAGCGAGCCATTTCGCGCCCACCATAGCCACCCCCTGTCGGATAAGGAGGGCGGATCGATCACGCCTTTTTCCAAACCGATGGAAATGGTCAGTCCTTCTCGGGCGTTCAGTGCCTGGTTCGTTTCAAACACATGCGTGTCGCCGATCCGCGTATAATCCGCATTGCGTTCAGCATCGCCGAGCCCACCCGTATAGATGTTCGTCTCAGTATTCTGCGCGCCATCTGGCAAGGTGATACGGGCCGACGCAGATTGGATCGGGAAGACCCAATAATTGCCGGTCACATTCCAATAAAATTCGTCCTGGTGGTCGAGATACTGTATCTGGTTTTTAACCCGGTACTGGATCTCATAGACATGCTCGCGATAGTCGAGATAGCGATCTGCATCGCCGATCCGTAACTGGACCGCATAGCCATTCGCCTCCCGGCTGTACGGCTCTTTCTTCCCATCCTTTCGGACACTCAGTACTTTGTATCTGTAAGGCAGGTTTCCGCCGGTTTCATCATCGCGGTAATAGGCCGGCAGATCACGCAAGATCCCGCGTCGGATTTCCCGCCCTTCGACATTCACCGTGATTGTTTCAGTGACAAAGATATCGCCATTCTGTTTGACGTCGATCGCAACATCGAAACTGCGGATCTCTTCTTGCGCGTGGGCCGCCGCTCCTAAAAAGCTGATCAACCCGATGGCGAGCGCGAGGAGTCGAAACAGCATCACGCGTTTGAACCCAAATCAAGCGATGGCACCGCCCGGTCAGCCATAGTGATCTCAAAGAAATGTCGGCGACGAAATCCGAACGGACCAGCCACCAGATTGCCCGGGAAACTTTCGACCGCAACATTCATCTCGCGTACCGCGCCATTGTAGAAGCGGCGCGCCATTTCGATCTTGTTTTCGGTCTCTGACAGCTCATCTTGCAGCTCGTTGAAATTGTCGCTGGCTTTCAGATCCGGATAGTCCTCCGCCAGCGCCATCAGTCGTCCGACCGGAGCCCCGAGCGCACTTTCCTTGCTGCCGCGTTCACCCGGATCGTCACCGGCCTGCAGCGCCGCATTGCGCCGCATGATCACATCTTCAAAGAGTTGCCGCTCGTGGCTCGCATAGGCTTGAACCGTGGTCACCAATTGCGGGATTAAATCCGCCCGGCGCTTCAGCTGGACATCAATATCGGCCCAGCCATTGTCCACCATGTTCCGCTTCGAAACCAGTTGATTGAACAAGATGATGACAGTCACGGCGAGCGCGAGCACGACGCCAATACCAATGTAAACCGCAGTCAAAGCAGGCCCCTCTTTTGTGTCTTTAGACAGTTCGAGGGAACCTTAAGACAAGTTCGCTGATTTGCCGAGGGGCCGCGCTAACTGGCAACTTCCCAACTGCCAAGTGCCGCGTCCATGATAGATACGGCTTCGCGCACGTCAGTATCTTCGATCACCAGTGGCGGCGCCAAACGCAGAACATTGTTCCCAGCGACGCCGACAAGCAGACCCTTGTCACGGCACGCGTTTTGAACCGGCTTCGGCAGGTCCTTTAACCGCAGGCCCGTCAACAGGCCTTTGCCGGTCACACCATCGACTTTGTCTGGGTGACTGTCGGCGAGGGATTTCAGCCCTTGCGCCACTGTTCCAGAAACACGGCGAACATTTTCCAGGAAGGCTTCGTCGGAAATGATATCCCAAACGACATTGCCAACGGCCATGGCGAGCGGGTTACCACCATAGGTGGAACCGTGGCTTCCAGGCTGCATCACCGCACCTGCTGCTTCAGAGGTCAGGCACGCGCCAAATGGGAAGCCGCCGCCAACACCTTTGGCAACGCACATGATATCTGGCTCCGCATCGGTCGCCCATTCATGCGCGAACAGTTTTCCGGTCCGGCCCATGCCGCACTGAACCTCGTCATAAATCAACAGCGCGCCGCGCTCATCGCAAAGCTTGCGCAACTCGGTGAGGCAGCTTTCAGGAATCGCGCGCACCCCGCCTTCGCCTTGCACCGGCTCAACGAGTACGGCAGCTGTTTTGTCTGTGACGGCCGCATCAAGCGCCTCATGGTCGCCAAACTCAACCTGGGTAAAGCCTGGCAGGGCTGGGCCGAAGCCTTCCAGGTATTTTGGATTACCGCCAGCATTGATCGCGCCAAGCGAGCGGCCGTGGAATGCGCCGCTAAAGGTCACGATCTCATAGCGGTCAGCATCATCATTGGCCCAATGATACTTGCGCGCGGTCTTGATCGCGCACTCAATCGCTTCCGTACCTGAATTAGTGAAGAAGACACGATCCGCAAAGGGCAAACGCTCGCACATTTTGCGCGCAAGCTCCTCACCCGCCGGGACGCGGAACATGTTCGACGTGTGCCACAATTTTTCGGCTTGCGTTTTGAGCGCGTCGACCATGGCCGGATGCGAGTGCCCGAGTGCGCTAACCGCAATGCCCGCCACGAAGTCGAGATAGGATTTACCCTCTTCAGTGATCAGACGTACGCCCTCACCGCGCTCAAACGCTTCTTCCGGTGGACGGTAAACCGGCATGATGTGCTGACGTGGATCGGACATTTTTTGCTCCTGTCTGATTCAAAATTGGGCGTTTTCGCCTTTGAGGACGCTCTGCCAGCCTATTCTTGAAAGTCAACTCAGGAGATGAATCCGGCAAGATTTCACCGCATGAGTTACAATTGTCACACAATCGTTCTAAAACCTGATACGTTCCGTAGACAGATTTTCCTTACGATTTTTTCAGGAAGAAAACGTCGATTTAGGATTGACGAAAAACAATAAACTGTTATTGTTTTTCAATAATAAATGATCTGGCGGCTTCCCAAACCTCTCTCCCCCTGAGCGTCGCCCGGTTGATAACTCTCACTCCATTCATCTTGGCGGCTCCCTTTTGGGGGTCGTTTTTCTTTGTGGAGAAGATGGGAGCGCAGCGAACAGCGCAAAAGAAAAAGGCGCGACCAGCTCGGCCACGCCTTGAAAAGTGATTGCAGCGTTTCCTCCCAGAAACTTGCCTGATCTGTATTGCCAACTTGTCGCAGCGCGTCAAGCGCTCTGTGACAGGTTCTTAACAAAATTCTCAAAGACAGCGTTGTCAGAGCTAAATGCTTGGTTAATCGTTGCAATTGTTACAGTTTTTGCACCAACTTTTGCGAGTGCTTGCGCGGCAGAAATTGCATTTTGCGACACACTGAGTGCAATATGCTCGCTAATCCGCCTCAAACCGAAACGCTCAACAAGCGAATCTGGAATCGCACAATCTGATTCGATTCGAACATGCTCACGGGCCGACGCCGTGGCTTCGATACTATCGGAAAAGACTTTCAGAGTTTCTCGAACCTCTGGCGTCCAATCCGCCCGAAGCGAGCCCACCAAAGATGCCTCACTCTTTAAAATAACGCCATCGTCCAAGACCTTGAGATCATTGGCTTTCAACGTGGATCCGGTCGATGTGATGTCGACAATGACTTCCGCCGTACCCGCCGCAGGCGCCGCTTCAGTCGCGCCAGGGCTTTCGATTAAGCGATACTCACCAACCGCTTTCTCAGCGAAAAATTGCCTTGTCAGCTTCAAGTATTTTGTTGCGACACGCATCCGGCGACCATGACGCTGGCGGAACAAGGCCCCTGCCGCCTCCAAATCCGCCATCGTCTCAACATCAAGCCATGAGGCTGGCACCGCCACGATCACATCCGCCCCGCCAAAACCGAGGCGGCGCATAACGTGCACATCTCGGTCAAAAGTGTTGCAGAGATCGTGGAGCAGGTCTTCGCCTGTAATCCCGATATGGAGGTTGCCGGCGATCAGCTCCTCGGCGATCTCTCGCGCCGACAGGAGCATAATGTCCGCCTCTGGAAGGCCTTTCAGCTCCGCGCTATAGCCGCGGCCACCGCCTTTTTGGCGCAGCTTGAACCCGCTTGCGCTCAACCAGGCTTCAGACTTTTCTTTCAGGCGTCCCTTTGACGGGATCGCGATCGACAGACGCGTCATGACAAGTCTCCCAGCAAGTTTTCCACCCGGTGCGGAATGATGATCCCACCGAGCGCGGTCGCGTCGACTTCGCCCTGAGACAGATTCGACAAAAGGGAATCATATCTGCCTCCGGCCACGAAGGGCCGCTGCATGGCAGTTTTGTCGGCGCTCGCCGCAATCTCGAACACGAAGCCATCATAATAAGTAAAGCGGCGCCCGAAGCGCGTGGCGAAGTGCGCGGTTCTTGTGAAAGCTGAGCTGACGGCCAGCAACTGCTCTGTGCGCTGTCCAAAGCGCTTGAGGGCAGTCTCAACCCCAGACAGATCGCCATCCTGAGCGATCGCTTGCAGCGCTGCTGGCGCTTCTGCAAAAGCGACGTCAAGCGTCAAAACACGCTCCAGAAGCTCGGACTGCTCCGCCGAAATCTCAAAGCCCGCCCCAATCGTCGAGCGCGCGTGCAAGCGTTCAACAATCTCTTCGGCCGAGCGGTTTCCAACCGGACGCACGCCAGTGATTGAGAAAATATCTTCGACAAAGGCGGCGATCTCGGTCCGGCTCATTCCGGACACGCGCGCCGGGAGCCCGCTCTGATTGCGTTTCTGACCTGAGAGATAAGCGCGGACGCCGCCTTCTTGACGGAAGGCGCGTTTCAAGCCGGCGGAGACGTCATCGGGAAATCCGAGCGCGTCCACGAAGGCTGGAAAAATCGACAGGTCACCAAAACACGTATGTCCGGCTTTGACGCCACAGGCTTCGCTGGCTTCGACCAAGGTCTGGAACAACCAGACATCACGTTCAACATCGCTGGGCGCGCCAAAGCGTTCCAGGCCAACTTGCTCATACTCGATCGGGTCGTCTTCGATTGCCGGCAGTCGAAAAACGGGGCCGCGATAGCGCCGAAAGGTTTCGCCGAGATCTGCGTTTCGCCGCTGCTCACATTCGGTTTGCGCGACCGGCAAAGTTAGGTCTGGCCGCAGCGCCCACTCGGTCGACTGGCCGTCCACGAACGCACAAATCCGGCTGCGCACCGCTTCGCCAGAAAGCTCGAGCGGCACAGACGCCTCGATCAAAAGTGGGGGATCGACAAACTCGCCGCCTTGCGCCGCGAGCGCAGTCATGGCGGTGTCTGCGGCGCTCATTGCTCAGCCTCCACAATTTCGCGGATGCGGGCGACCATCTCACCGCGCGGTGCTTCGAGCTGACCTGGACGGGCTTCACGATACTCCTGATTGCTCTCAATCGCAACGGCCTGGCGCGCACCTTCTTTCAGGTCTTTGATCGTCACGACGCCTTTTTCGAGCTCATCGGTTCCGACCATGATCACGGCCGGGGCGCGGCGGCGATCCGCATATTTCATCTGCGGGCGCATGCCGGAGCTTCCCATATAGGCCTCCGCCCGAATGCCTGCTTGGCGCAGCTCGGTTGCAAGTTGCAGCGCGATGGCCGGGTTTTCGCGATCCATGTTCAACACAACGACCGGTCCGTTGAGATCATCGATCTCGCCGCTGATTGAAAATGCAGCTGCCAGGCGACTGATTCCAACCGAGAATCCTGTTGCGGGAATTTTTTCGCCCGTGAAGCGAGCGACCAAATCATCATAGCGTCCGCCGCCGCCAACTGAGCCAATTCGAACGGTGTTGCCGTCTTCATCTTTGGTCTCTTTAAGCAGCTCAGCCTCATACACAGGCCCGGTATAGTATTCCAAGCCCCGCACGATGGATGGATCAAACTTCACGTCTGCTTCTGGCGTTCCGAGTGCGGACAAAGCCAGCGTGATGGCTTCCAATTCAGCCAGACCAGCCTGCGCATTTTCGCCTGTCCCGACCGCTTGGCCGAGCGCTTCGATGGTTTCACCGCGCGTCGCGCGTCCGGCTTCGGCAAAAGCCAGCACGCGCTTGACGCTCGCCGCATCAAGGCCAGCGCCTTTGGTGAAATCGCCGCTTTCATCCATACGCCCGGCGCCGAGCAAGTCAGCCACGCCGCTGGTGCCAAATTTATCAAGCTTGTCGAGCGCCCGCAGGATGGTGAGGCGAACCGCCTCCTCCGTCGCGCCGACGCCTTCTAGCACAGCGTTGAGAAGACGGCGTGTGTTTACACGAATGGCGAACTCACCGTCTTCAGCTCCGGCCGCTCGCATTGCTTCAGCCGCCATGGCGATCATTTCAGCATCTGCGTGCGCGCCAGCAGCGCCGACCGTATCGGCGTCACATTGCAAGAACTCACGAAAGCGACCGGGCCCCGGCTTTTCATTGCGCCAGACGGGTCCGGCGGCATAGCGCCGATATGGCTTGGCAAGGGTTTGCCAGTTTTCAGCTGCAAAACGCGCGAGCGGTGCGGTCAAATCATAGCGCAGGCTCATCCATTGCTCGTCATCGTCCTGAAGCGCGAACACGCCCGCATTCGGACGATCTTGATCTGGAAGAAACTTGCCCAGCGCATCGGCAAATTCGAACGCGCCGGTATCCAGGGCCTCAAATCCCCATTTGCGATAAACCGAAGTTACGCGCTCGATCATGGTCTGCTCGGCATGAATCAGCCCTTCGCGCTTGTCCGGGAACCCGCGCGGTTTTCGAGCCAGATCAATCGGTTTTGGCGGCTTTTGTTTGCCCATTTTATCGCCTTTGCGTTCGGTCGCGCTCCGCATAGACGAAGCCGTGGTCAGTGTGAAGGTTGCGAAGCAAGAGGCCGTCCTCTCATTCGATCAACCGGGAGGAAGATCGGTGAACGCTCTTTGTGTTGGCTCAAGGTCGGGAAGTGAGAAAACAAGGAGGCGCACCGAGATCATTCGCGCCTCAACGGACGCGTCAGGTCTTTGGATGAAGATGATGCAGAATTGTTTTCATGGCGCCGCCCTTACTGAACCTGAACTGGCCGGTCAAGCCTGACTACAAACACGCACAAGGCCTAAACGGGCTCCAATACATGAAAATTCACCGATCCATTCAACGCTATCTTATCGACAATGCGATAGACCCGCAGTGTTGGAATTGAGCTGAACCATTGAAACACTTTCTCGCCTATCTCGGCGGCCTCTTTCCGAAAACCCACTGGGTTCCGGATGATGGTAGCCTTATCCTGTCGACGGAGGACATCCACCGTCGCCGGATGATCTATGTTTCTCTTTTCGCATTTGTGATGACCGCCGGGTACACGGCCCTACAGGTCACACAATTCAATTTTGAGGACCGTGCGATCTTCAACCTGGTGACCGGCACGATCGGCTGCATCCTGTCGCTGGTTTCCCTGAAAGTGAGCCTGTGGCGCAAACGCCCTGAGCCATTCATTCGCGTTTTGCTGATGAGTTTCTCCGCGCTGCTATGGGCTGAGATCTACTTTTCCGGCGGTGTGACAGGCTATCATATCGGAATTCTCCCCCTGCTTCCGGTGGTCGCTGCGATCCTGCTGACGGCGCGCGACACCATCATGTTCACGGTCTTGAACGTGGTCGTGGTCGCGGCATTTGCCATCCTCGCCTTCGAAGGGCGATTCATTCCCCTTTTCGACATTCCGACCGATTCCGATATCTTGATGACCTCAATCATTATCGCAATTTCGATTGTCGGATGCGGCGGTGCGGCCGTCATGCTGGTGCAGCAAAGCGAGAAAGTGAACCGGCAATTGCTCGAGTTGGTGGAGTATCAATCCCACCTCGCTGCGCACGATCACCTGACCGGACTTGGAAACCGCATCAGCCTGCAAAAGCGGTTTGAGGGGATCGAAAATAATGAATCGTTCGACATCCTGCTGATCGACCTGGACGGCTTTAAAGCGGTGAATGACACGCATGGCCACAATGCCGGTGACTTCCTCATCAAGGCGATGGCCGATCGCTTGCGTGAAGTCACGGATGGGCAAGACCTTCTGGTTCGCCTCGGCGGCGACGAGTTCGTGATCCTGCTCGAAGACGTGGACGGCACCTTGGGCAGTGTGCGCAAATATGCCGAATATCTGATCGACATTGTCAGCCGCCCCTATCGCTGGAACCAGGCCGTGTTGCGCGTCTCCGCCTCAATCGGCCATGCCCGCTTCCCGCACCATGGATCAAACCCGAGCAAAGTCCTGAGTTTGGCCGACAAAGCCCTTTACGCAGCGAAAGATGCCGGGAAAGCGCAGTGCATCACCTATGGATCAGAAACCTACCTAAACCTCGGCCGGGTTGAGACGCCGCGGCCACAAAGTTCTGATTCAAAACGCAAAGTTGCCGCATTCACCGCAAATCTGCGCCAAAAATCTGGATAAGAGTGCATATTCCACCAAGCCGGGGCTTCCGGCGGCACTCGAACCATGGTTCAACAGCCTCAAAGTCAGAGCCCAGGCCAGTATCTGGGTTTGGAAGCAAAGGGCTGAACCATGACAACGCTTGCACTCGTAGATGATGATGAGAACATCGTCGCCTCTTTAAAGATCTTCTTTGAAGCTGAAGGGTATCAAGTCCGCACTTATCATGACGGTTTGACGGCGCTCGGCGCGCTTACCGATAGCCCGCCAGATCTTGCCATCCTGGATGTCAAAATGCCGAAAATGGATGGCATGGAGCTGCTCAAGCGCCTGCGTCAGACATCGGAACTGCCGGTCATCTTCCTGACTTCCAAGGATGAGGAAATTGACGAAGTGATTGGCTTCAATATCGGCGCCGATGATTTTGTCCGCAAACCTTGCTCGAACCGGCTATTGTCGGAGCGTGTAAAAGCCGTCCTGCGCCGGTCACGGTCGGCTGACTCGGCGCCGGAAGAAGGCGACGTCAAACCGATTGTGCGCGGACGTCTGACTTTGGATCCGAACCGTCACTCTTGTTCCTGGGACGGTCATCCGGTTCGCCTGACCGTGACGGAATTCCTGATCCTTCAAGCGCTGGCGCAACGTCCGGGCTATGTGAAGTCGCGCGACAATCTCATGGACGCGGCTTATGATGACCAGATCTATGTCGATGACCGCACGATCGACAGCCACATCAAACGGCTGCGTAAAAAGTTCCGTGAGAGCGACAAAGAGTTTGATGCGATCGAGACGCTGTACGGCGTCGGCTATCGCTACAATGAAAGCTAATTTTCAAAATTCAGGGGGACGAAAAATGAAAACACAGTTTTTGATGGTTGGGCTTGGGCTCGCGGTCGCAGCTTGCGGCGGCGCGCCTGAAGCGGCCGATCCATATGCGGATCTCGCCGAAGGGTCGCTTCTGGTTCGCTTCGAAGCAAACCCGGACATCGCGCCAGAGATGTGCAATCCCAACATCCACTACGCGATGCGTACGACGCAGGAGAGCGTGCTCCTCAACGTCAATTTTGAGATCGTCGATCAGAGCATGAGCGGCTCTGGACTCGCGATCTTTGATGCCGATCAAACCGGCGTGGCAAGCAATACGGGCGAACTGAACATGTTCGATCCCTATCCTATGCCTTGTTCAGAGCTGACGGTTCGCGTCCAAGAAATCACATGTCGTAGCAATGACAATGATCCAAGCGAACCTTGCCCAAACCCTGTGTTCGAGGGCACGGAGATGTTTGGCGGCTTTCGCGGCCTGCCGAACTATTAGTTTGCCAGCTTGAGCCAGGCGCGTGCAGCGGCCAGAGCAGACTTAATCTCTTCTTTGCAGAGCATGTCAGCCATTTCCTGGCGACAAACCTTCGCGTCGTCACAGCCTTTAAGCACAGCCAGATTGAACCATTTGTGCGCCGCGATCAGGTCTTGCTCGCAATCAACGCCTTCTGAGTAAGCCAGGCCTACGCGGTAGAGCTCTTCACCGGTCGCAGTTTCACAGTTCAAACCGGTCTCTGGTGCAATATCAATCGCCAAATCTGAATATGGCATCTTCTTTTCCTCTCGTCTGTTGAGAGGTGCCCAGCTCTAGTTTTCTAAAGTCTGGGACACCCACCATCACAATCACCAATACCTCGGCGACGAAGAGAAGATTGCCGGACAGGCTTTGCATTAAGGTTAACGGCTAGAGCGCTGAAATGGCAGTGTATTAATGAAACAGGGGTGCGCGGTTAACTTCAGATGAGATATTCGGACAATTCGGCCGAAAAAGCCGTAAATTAAAAAAGCATGGCTAATCGAACGGCCACGCGAATTTCTCATTTTTGGTATGTCTAAAACTCAGATCCGAAAATCGGATTTGAGATCTTGGGGCAATCGCAATCGCGCTCAGACCTTATTACATAAGGAGAATGTTGAACCGACTCCCCCCTTTGAATGCGATTAAAGCCTTTCATGCCGCCAGTCGGCACTTGAACTTGTCCCGCGCGGCCGAAGAGCTTGGTGTGACGCAGGGCGCTGTGAGCAAACAAATCCTGGCTTTGGAAGACTTTATTGGTGCGAAACTGTTTGAGCGTCAGCCGAAAGGGCTGGAACTCACCCGCGAAGGTAATTCGCTCAAGAACGTCACTTGGCCGGCGTTTGAGCTCCTGCTCTCGGGGTTCTCACGATACGAACGACGTCCGCCGCGCTCACAAAAAGTACGGATCTCAACCCTCGCCTCTTTTGCGTCCGCCATTCTGGCGCCGCGCCTCAGCCGATTGGAAGCCGAGTTTCCGGACGTTCAGTTTGAGATCCTGACCTCAGATCGGCTGCTCGACCATGCCCGGGAAGAAATCGATTTCAGCATTCGTTATGGGCAAGTGGCGGCGCCGGATCTGCAATGCGAACCGATCGGCTCAGCGAACATTGTCCCGGTTTGCGCCTCCGGCATTTCGCACCACTTGCAAACCTTGCTGCGGTTTCAGGTGTTCGCCATCAATGAGTGGCGCGCCTGGGAGGAAGCCAATGGCGACGCGCTGACCCGTCATGGCCAAAGCCTTGTCATCGAGGAGTTCCTGGTCGCCCTGATGGCGGTCCTAAAAGGCCAAGGCTATGCCATCCTGCCCGAGCTCTTGGTGCAGGAACATATCCACGCCGGCGCGCTCTCGACATTTGGAGAGCCAATCCAGAATTGGCCATATCAGTATTATTTTGCCTATCTTCCGCAGGCATTAAACCGAAAGCCCGTCGCGCCGATCATCGACTGGATTAAGAGCGAAATCGCAGAAATCAACGCAGAGTGCAGCGCGCGATAATTTCTCATAGGCCCGATGCGCAAGTCGCGATTCTCGGACCAATTCTTCGGTGCCATCTTGTTTTCCCCGAGACTGGGAAAACAGGAGATGGATATGAAACAAGCGATACTGCTTCTTTTAATCAGCGCTGCGCTGCTGACCTCTGCTCCGCTTGCAAGCGCCGAGCAGGGGGACCCCATGCAGGTTGCATTTAAGTATGATCGTTCAGCCCCGATTGATAAGACTTACAATCGGGCCCGAGCGGTCGCCCGAAAGGCCTGCCAGATCAATGGTCGGGTCGCGCCGACCAAACGCTTACTTAAACGGACCTGCGTTGCGCCTATGCTGGCGCAGTTCGTCCTTAAGACGCAGAACCCGGATTTGATTGCGCTCTATGAAGATAGAATGGGCAAGCCGGCAATCGACATCCCATTCATCGCAGACTAGCCCGGCACAACCGCCGCAATCAGGCGCGGTCCTGGCGCAGCAATCGCTTCTTCCAGAGCCGCGTCAAACGCCTCAGCTGTCGTGGCTTCTACTGCGGGCACACCCAGACTGGTTGAGAGCTGAACCCAATCAATGTCAGGCCCACCAATCGACAACATATTCTGAGCGGTGGGTCCCGGATTACCAGCGCCGGTTCGGTACAGCTCAATATTCAAAATGCGATATGAGTGATTGACGAACACAATCGTTGTGACGTCGGCGCCCTCGCGCGCCATGCTCCACAAGGCTTGGTTCGTGTACATGCCAGCGCCGTCACCAGAGAGACAGATCACTTTGCGATCCGGCGCGGCGATCGCAGCGCCCAAGGCCAGCGGCATCCCCTGCCCGATGGCCCCGCCGGTCAGCATCATCCAATCGTGCGGCTGCGCCTTCTGCGTCGGCAAGTAGGAGAGCAATCCATTAGATACGCCATCATCAGAGACCAGAGCATCTTCAGGCATATGTCGCGCGAGGCTTTTGCCGACGCTTTGCGCTGTGAGATCGCCGGTTGGTGCCTCTGGCAGATCCAGAGGTGCGACGGGCGCCGCGTCGTTTGCATTCATGGTGTCTGCGAGCGCTTTCAATGTCTCTGCACTGTCCGTGCTGGCATCGCCCAGATCAAGCACCGCGCATCCTTCCGGCACCAGAAGGCTTGGCTTTCCAGGGTAAGCGAAAAATGCAACCGGCGCCCCAGTGCCGACCAGGATCATCAGATCGCTGCCGCTCAGATCATCCATGGCGCCTTCTGCGAAGTATTGCATCCGCTCCGGCGCAAAGACGCCCGCACCGCGTCGCATTTTGCCATAGAACGTGTCAGTCAGAATGCGAATACCGGCCGCCTTGAGCCGTGCTGCGGCTTGCAACCCAGCCTCGGTCAGCGCCGTGCCATTCATGACGATAACCGGATTGCTGGCATCCGCGATTGTCGCCGCTGCGTCCTGAATGCGGGCTTCGGGGACTTGGCGCAAACGAGGCTGCGGCAAGCGCTCCCCAAGCTTGCCGCCTTCGAGCCAAGCGCTATCTGCCGGGAGCAACAGGGAGACAGGGCCTGGCTTCGGACCAAAGCTTGCGGCATACGCTGCCGCTGCCAAACTGCCGGTTTCCTCAACTTTGTTAGCAGACTTAATCCAGCGCGAGTTTGGACCCGCGAGCCCGACAATGTCTGATGTCAGCGGGGCATCATATTTAAGATGCGGCACAGCATGATCGCCAATGACATTGATCATCGGTGAGTTTGCGCGGCCCGCATTGTGAATATTCGCACCGCCATTGAGATACCCGGCGCCCAAATGCAGCAGCGTCATGGCTGGCGTTCCCGCAACCCGCGCATAGCCATCCGCAGCGCCCGTGGCGACGCCTTCAAACAAACAGAGGACGGACCGGATCCGAGGCTCGCCATCGAGGGCGGTCACCAAGTGCATTTCAGATGTTCCAGGATTGGCGAAGCAGGCTTTGACCCCATGGTCAGCGAGGGTTCCTACCAGCGCCTGGGCTCCGGTCATCGTGTTTGCATCTGGGTCGCTCATATCCTGCCCTCATTCAATTCATGTTTCGCACTGTCTCTAGCGCGACAAACCAGAAAGAACAGACCCAAGTTTCCCAAGACGGGACGACGCAGGGTCGCCCCGTCAGGGTCCGTAGACAAGCCACAAAGGGGATATGGCTGCGAGGGAACGAATGTTCTCGCCTCGCCGGAACTATATCTGCCGTTAAAACTCGAAATTCAAGTCATCCAAAGACATGACAACTGTAATTCGCCTGTATTCGGGTGTTACAGTATAATGACACATTCCTCTGTACGCGTCTCATAAAGCTTCGATACATCTTCTGATCGCAAGGTTTGAGCCTTGTTTTGATTGATGTATCCCTTCTCGGTAATCTCTCCCGCATCGGCTTGCGGCGGCGTTGACTGCAAGAGAATGCGGGCAATGCGATTAGCTGCATTTGGGTGCTCTGAATTGTGTGCGCTGAGCCCGGCCCGGACCGCCTCGATAATCTTCGGATGTTTTGCCAGCTGGTCCAAAGGCAGTTGCTCCCCCACCAAACGCTGGCAATAGCCCTCATTCAGGAAACCCAGCAAGCACACCTCATCCTTATTCAACCCGCAGACAACCGCGTCAGACAGCGCGCCATTCACAGCCTGCACCGCTTGTACCCTGAGCTTGCCAGCCGAGACCCACGTGCCATTAGCGAGCTTAAACTCTTCTGCGGTCCGGCCATCAAATGCGAGCCCCTTATTTGGGTTCTCAGGATCGACGAAACGCACCGCGTCTCCCAAGCGATAAAAGCCTTCCTCGTCAAAAGCAGCTTTGGTCTTTTCCTCATTGCGATAATAGCCGGGCGTCACGTTCACGCCTTTGACGCGCAGCTCCATCTTTTCGCCGGCCGGTACAAGTTTGAATGTATTGCCTGGCAGCGGCAGACCGATCAGGCCCATTGTGTCATTCGGCCAATGCACATTGCTCGCCGTTGGCGAGGTTTCAGTGGCGCCATATCCAGCCGACAGAGAGATCCGCTTGCCGGTCACGCGCACCGCGACTTTCTGGATCCGCTCATAGATGTCCTGGCCCATTGCGGCGCCGCCATAGGCCATCGAACAAATGCGTTTGAAGAAGGTCTCTGCCAGCGCATCATCACGCTCAAACTCTGTGGCGAGCGCGGCCCAAGCAGCTGGCACGGTCGTGTGCTGGGTCGTCGACACCTCTTTCATATTGCGGATCATTTCTGGCAGACGTGCCGGCGTTGGCGCGCCCCAATCGAGGTAAAGCGTGCCGCCCCAGTCCGTCATATTGTGCAAAATCGCATTGGCGCCGTAAGTGTGGCTCCAGGGCAGGAAGTTGCACATGACCTGGCTGCCGCCTGATACTTCATCGAGGCGATCTTCATCCCAAACCGAACGGATCATTTTTGCGTTCGCGGCAATCATGCCATGCGTATTGATCACAGCTTTTGGCTCACCCGTGGAGCCTGAGGTCAGCATGTATTTCGCGGTGGTCTCCGGCGTCAGCCGATCATAGGCCTCCGCCACTGAATTGCCGCCCGGGACGGCGAACTGGTCCAGCTCTTGTGATTGGTATCCTGTCGGCGCATTGCGCGAATACAGCACCAGCCGGTCGCTCACCTGCATACCGTCCAAGCCGCGCTGATACTCGCTGCCATCTTCGACATAGATGAATTTCGGTTCGACCAAATCGTCGACATAGTTCAAGCGCGCAAAGTCTTGGCTCAGCAGCGCATAAGCTGGCGTCACCGGCACCACCGGACACCGTGCGAGCATCGCGCCATACATGACCAGGGCATGATCAATCGTATTGCGTGACAAGATCATCACCGGCGCATCAGCGCCCGCATTGAGGAACCCTTGCGCAATCGCCTGCACTTTCGCCCAAGCCTCAGCATAGCTGATCTCCTGCCAGCCGGGTTTAGAAGAATCGATGGGATCGCGTTGCGCCAGCCATGTCCGCTCCGGCGCATGCTCTGCCCAATATTTCAGTGGGCTGAGCATATGCGGCGGGTGATCTTTGAGCGGGTGGCCATTGTTCAGCAGGATGGAGCCGTCGTCGCGGCGATCTACCGTCATCGCTTGCGGCAGGTATGGCACTTCGCGGAAAGGAATATGACTGGTTTCGCTCATGGTTTAGCCTACGCCTTTGGTTTCGATTTGGATGCGCGTCCCGCAATGTTTGCAGTGAATCGCATCAGGGTCATGCCGCGTCAGTCCGCATGCCACGCACGGATAGTCAACCTTGCCGCCGGGGAGTGTGATCGCTCGCAAAAGCCGCAGAAAAAGGGTCAATCCGAGGACCATAATGACCACGGCAAGCATTCGCCCCCACACACCTTCCATCAGGATGTCACCATAACCTGTTGTGGTGAGACTGGTCACGGTGAAATAGAGCGCGTCGACATAATTCTGGATGCCGGGATTGCTGTCTTTCTGGAGCACATAAACCAAGCCCGCCATCAGGAAGACAAAGACCACCAGATTCGTGACCCGGTCGAAAATCGCCTCATGCTGTTTCAGATAGGACGATACGCTCTTCAATCGTTTGAGCAGCGTGAACGCGCGAATGATCCGCACCGCGCGCAGCAATCGGAGAAAGGCGAGGTTCTGGGTGAACAGAGGCGCCAACATGGAGATCACAACGACAATATCGGCCCAGTTGTAGAACCGCCGCCAGAACAGGGTTTTCGGGCGCGCGATATAGAAACGCGCAGCGAGGTCTAATGCGATGACGCCGCCAATCACATAATCGGCGATCGGATGCGAGACACCTTCCCCTCGAAACGGGGCCCATAAGAAATAGGCGATCGTGGCGATATCAAAGCCCAGCAAGGCGAGCCGGAAATAATATGGCCCTGCTCCATGGCCCTCATACAACCAGAACAATTGCCGGTTCAGCCCTTTGCGTTCGCTCAACGCTTTGTTCTCCCAACCAAAATGTCTGTTTGAACTATGGCGGAGCTCGCAGAGCCTGTCACCCGCACCGCGCAGAGCGGGCCATCGCGAAGCCAAGCGTGGCGACTGAAATCGTGATGTCAATTCGATGTGAGCGAAGGTGATGACGGGGTGAAGAGACGTTAAGTGCCTCGCCGCAATGAGCAGTATAGGTCCATCGCCAAGCAGAACACAAAACGGCTTTCAGAAGGACCTCGCCCATGTCTCGCTTTGCTCTCAGCGCCCTCGCCGCTGCCTCCCTCATCGGGCTCTCCGCCTATGCCGAACAAGAACCCGGTTTTTATGTTGCCGGTTTCGTCGGCGCTGGTTTCCCAAGCGATGCTAATTTGCGCGGCACCCAAGACCCGGTTGCTGGCGCCCCTGGCACAGCCGGCGCACCAGCCAGCATCAACGCAGATTTTGATAGCGACACGACCCTCGGGATCGCGCTTGGCTACAAGACACCATGGGAATTCTTTGGTCTGTTCCACACACGCCTGGAACTCGAATACTCAACCCTGGACGTCGATGTCAGTGGTGGCAGCTTTAATAATGGCTCACAGCCGTTTTCGGGCGATGCCAGCATCGATTTCTTCCTGGTGAACAATTACAGCGACATCATCTGGGATGATGACCAAACCCTCGTGCCTTATGTTGGCGGCGGGCTCGGGATCGCCAATGTCGATGCCAATATCCTTTATGCTGGCGGCGGCGCCACATCTCCAAACTTCGTCGCGACCGACGATGATAGCGGCCTGGCGAGCACAGTTGCAGGCGGCCTCACTTGGCTGACGGGCACACCGTGGGAAGTCTATGGCGAAGCCCGTTACTATCAGATCCGTGATCTGGATTTCGATCGCCGTTTCATTGGCGGTGGCCAAGACCTGTTCAATGCACGGGTCGATGATGATTTCGACGGCACCAGCCTGACCATCGGCGCGCGTTACAAATTCTAAGAGATTACTCCCCTCTCTCGATCTCTTAGATTCAGCCCGGCAACGTCCTCTCTCCGTTGCCGGGCTATTTTTGTCAGGATGACATCTCATGCGGGGCGCCCTAAATGCGAAGCCATGGCCTCACCTTTCGCTTACCTGCCCCATCGCGCCGTTCTGTCCTTGGCTGGACCGGACACGATCGTCCTTTTGGAACGTCTGGTCACCAATGCGACCGATAATTGGACTCCAGGCGAGACACGCTATGGCGCATTGCTGACGCCGCAAGGCAAAGTCATCGCCGACTATCTCGCAATCCGAACCGGAGAGGGCGTCCTGCTCGACGTTGCCGAAGCGCATGTCGATGATCTCGCCAAGCGGCTCAAACTGTTCCGTTTGAGAAGCAAGGTTGAGATCGAGCGCTTGGAAGATGTCTTCGTCGTTGCCGGAACCGATGAGGCGCCTGAAGGCGTTCGTCCGATCTCTGGTGCGCAGCACGTTTATCTCGATCCACGCTATTCAGGTGGGCGACTTCGCGGCCTTGCCACAAAAGAGAGCTGGGCCGCCTGGTATGGCTATCATCCGGCAGAATGGTCGCGCCCGATCGATGTCTATCATCGCGATCGCATATTGAATGGCGTCCCTGAGCAAGGGTTTGATTTTGGCGCTGCCGAAGTCTTCCCCGCAGACATCAATATGGACGTACTGGGCGGTGTGGCGCTCAATAAAGGCTGCTTTGTTGGTCAGGAAGTTGTCAGCCGCATGCACCGCCGCGGCAAAATCCGCAAACGGACACTCAGTGTGGAATTGTCGGCGAACCTCACCCCCGAACCGGGAGCCGAAATCCTCGCCCCGGCGCCGATTGGCGGGCTTACCAGTGTTGAAGGATCACAAGCGCTCGCCCTGGTGCGTATCGATCGGTGGATGAAGGCTGAAACCAGCGGCGCCGAGCCAATGATAGATGAAACCCCTGTCATAATTACAAAACCGGATTGGCTTGAGGCCGAACTGACCGCTATGGACGAGGCATGACCGAACAGATCCCCTGTGGCTGGGCGCCGATGAACGACCCGCTTTACCGCGCCTATCATGATGAAGAATGGGGTGTGCCGGAATATGATAGCCGCGCGCTTTGGGAAAAGCTTCAACTGGATGGCATGCAGGCGGGCCTGGCCTGGATCACGATTTTGCGCAAACGCGAAACCATGCGCGAAGAGTTCGACAATTTCGATCCAGAGCGCATTGCCCGGTGGGACCAAAAACGGATCGATAAAGCCCTGACCAATCCCGGGATCATTCGCAGCCCGAAAAAGATTGAAGCCTGTATCGGGAATGCAAAAGCCTATCTCGATGCGGCCGATAGAGGCGAAGACTTTTCCGATTTTTGTTGGAGCTTCGTCGACGGCAAACCCATCGTCCACCAGCTTGAAAACTACAAAGACGGTCCAACAAAGACTGATATTTCAGAAGCTTGCTCAAAGGCCTTAAAGCAGCGCGGACACAAATTTGTCGGCCCGGTCATTGTCTATGCCTGGATGCAGGCTTGCGGTCTGTACAATGATCACGAAGTCGGATGCGTCCGGCACAAAGAAGTTCAGGAGTATTATCGATGAAAACACTACTTGCCCTGTCTCTCTTGCTGGTTGCTACAGCGTGCGTCTCAAACCAAGAGTTTGATCGCGATCGTGCCTACTCCAAATGCGAGTCGATCTCTGACAAATCCAGCCGGGACCGTTGTATCGCCGATGCCATTAAGCGCGCCGAGCGCGAGCGGGCGCGGGACAATGAGCGATTGGTGCAACTTGAAGAGAATGCTGAACGCCGCGAACTTGGCCGCGAAATCGCAGGCGCGAAGAAAGATCAATGAAGCTCGCCATCCTCGCCTGCTTCGCTGCAATCCCCTTAACCGGATGCGTGTTGGTGCAGGATGAGTATGACCGGTTCAGCCTTGAGGAATGCCGCGAAACCCCGGGCTCAAACGTTCGGCTAGAGTGTGAGAGACAGGCGCGCGACGCCATTGCCGAGCGCCGCAGAGACCGCGTCTCAAACGATTGAAAGCCGCGCTCTAACCCCGACAAATTCATAGTTTGAACATAGTCCCAAGCAAATAAGTGATCAATCGCTCACGGAGATCACAATGTTTAGACGATTGCAATTGGGCCTGGCGAGCTGCGCGCTCGCGGCGTGCACCCCAACCGCAGAACAGGCCGCGCCTGATCTGGCCTGGCAAGATATTTTGGCCGAGCAAGGCCTCGCGGCGACAGAGGTTTATCTCGCAGATCAAGCTGGTACGGCAGACAAAGACTTCCTGCTCGGCGGCATACAATTTTTGCGCGCCAGCGAGTCGATCATGCAGGTCAGGTATCAGAACTCATCCACCCCGCTCGCGCTTTTGCCCGGCATGCGCAATGCGCTTCCGGCCAATCCGGATGCGGTGTTTGATCCAGCCTTTCTCGAAACCGCGATGACCGAAGCGCTCGAGCATCTCGCCCGCGCCGAGGCATCACTTGAACGCGCGACAGGCCACGAGCTCGCGGTCGAGTTTCCGCTCGATGCGATTTGGTTCGATGTGAACGCGAACGGGACGCGCGAAGAGTGGGAATCTGGGCTTGCTGTGATGGCGGACCTAAACGCCTCCCCTGCCCCGGACTTTGATGGCCTTGTTCGCTTTGATGCGGCGGACGCCCACTGGCTGAAAGCCTATGTGCATGTGATGTCTGGTATGGCGGAAATGACCCTGGCGACGGATCCAACGCCGGCCATTCGCACCGTTTATGAAAGCCGCCGAGAGATGGATGCGCTGGGTCAGGTGGAGGGCATGTTCCTCGACAATGAGACGATTGATACGATCGCCGCCGTCTTGCTCACCTTACGTGGAACGCCGGATCGATCACGCACACGAGCGGCTCATGCCCACTTCAAATCGATGATTGCCGAGAACCGCGCCTTCTGGAGCGCGATCATGGAAGAAACCGACAATGACCGCGAATGGCTGCCGAACCCGCAGCAAAGCTCTGCCTTTGGCGTCGTGGTTGACGAAGAGATGGCAGCGGGCTGGCAAGCCGTGCTCGCCGAAATCGAAGCGGTTCTGAACGGCGACGCGCTGGTGCCGTACTGGCGCCTTGAGAACACGTTCGGCGCCGAAACCGGGGTTGGCGTGAATGTCGCCAAATTCCTGCAAGACCCGGGAGATATGGATATTATCCTGTGGCTGCATGGCGCGGGCGCAGCGCCTTATCTGGAGCGCGGAAAACTCGCGCAGCTTGATGCTTGGGATCGCTTTGCCCGCATGACCGGCGGGGACAGCCTGATGTTTGCGGCTTGGTTTAACTGAGTTTGACCGTCGGTGATGTCTCGACGTGCGCACGCCATGCGCCTAAACTCTTGGCGAAGAGAGAGTAGAGTCGCCGAAGCGACGCACGAGGCATTTGAGCATGACCACCCCTGTAATCTCGGCGACCGGACTGTGGACGCCATCTGAATCTGTGTCGAATGAAGAACTGGTCGCCAGCTTCAACGCGTGGGCAGACAAGTGGAACGCTGAACACGCGAGAGAGATTGAAGCTGGGACGGTTGAAGCCAAGACGCATTCAAGTGTCGAATTCATCGAGAAAGCCTCGGGCATCAAGTCGCGGTTTGTCGTCAACAAATCTGGCATCGTCGATCCTGATGTGATGCGGCCGGACATTCCGGAACGCCCGAATGATCAGATTTCGGTCCTGGCTGAAATCGCTGTGAACGCGGCGAAGATGGCGCTTGAGCGCGCGGGCCGGGATCCGAAAGATGTCGACGCAGTTCTTTGCGCCGCCTCGAACATGCAGCGCGGCTACCCGGCCATGGCGGTCGAAATCCAGGATGCGCTTGGCATTGATGGCTTTGGGTTCGACATGAATGTCGCTTGCTCATCCGCCACATTCGGCATTCAAACAGGCGCAGACTTTGTGCGCTCCGGCAGCGCGAAATCGGTTCTAATGGTCAATCCGGAAATCTGTTCGGGTCACCTGAACTTCACCGACCGGGACAGCCACTTCATTTTCGGCGACGTCGCCACGGCCGTCTTGATTGAAGCTGAAGACATCGCCCCGGCGCAGCATTGGAAGATTCTGGGCACCAGCCTGAAAACCCAATTCTCGAACAATATCCGCAACAATTTCGGGTTCCTGAACCGCTGCGCCCCGGAAGGCGTTGGCGCGACAGATAAATTGTTCGTCCAAGAGGGCCGCAAAGTCTTCAAGGAAGTTGTGCCAATGGTCGCGAAAATGATCACAGCCGAACTCGAGCGCCTGGAACTTAAAGCACCTCACCTGCGCCGGATGTGGTTGCACCAGGCCAATGCGAACATGAACCGCCTGATCGCATCAAAGGTTCTTGGCCGTGAGGCGACGCCGGATGAAAGCCCAACCGTGCTCGACACTTATGCGAACACAAGCTCAGCCGGATCAATCATCGCCTTCCACAAGAATAGTGATGATATGGTCGCTGGTGACAAAGGTCTGATTTGTTCATTCGGCGCCGGCTATTCAGCTGGCACCGTTTTCGTCGAAAAAGCCGCTTAAACGATCAATTCTTCCTCAACGTCCAGCACCCCGTCCGGCTCATCTTCTGCCGCGGGCTGACGCCCATAAAGCAGCAGCAATGAGACAAAAGCGATGCTGGTCGCCTGGGAGGAAAACAGTTCCAACATCAGCGCGAACGCCCAAGCTGGAAGACTTTGAGACGGCTGAGCGCTTGCCACGCTCGTTTGCCGACGAAGATCCGCACGGGCGGCCGCAATCTTGGCCTCTAGGTCTGCGCGGCGCTTCGCAAGACCGAGCTCGTTCTGAGCATCCCGGTACGGTTTCTGATGCGTGCGCCCAGCCGCCTCAACCCCGGCGAGATATGCTTCCAAGCCCTCAATCGACCGGGTCTCGGGTGGAATACCTTGCAGTTGGCGCGTCCAGTCGGCGATCTCAGCTTCGGTCAGCGTGCGGACATCAATCGCGCTTTGCCAGGCCGCCGTCTGTTCTCCAGCATTGTTCATCATGAAGAGGCTGGTCCCGGCAATCGAAGTGGCTGCGCCCGCGAGCGCAAACAAAAGCGCGCGCACCGCTTCGCCGCGTCGCCCGCCCGATATGTGCCACCAGAAAAATGTGAAGCCACCAAACGAGCAGACCGAAGCGATGACCCCGCTCCACCCCCAGATTTTCGCCTGGGTTGGGTCGCTCACGCCAAGGCTAAAGGCCTGAAAGTTCGCAAACCCCGAAAGACCTGCCGCCACCAATCCTGCGCCGAGAAAGATCAAGGCAAGCAGGGTCATGATAATCCGCTCCCCCAAACGACCATCTGATTTTGTCGCCGGTTTGGGCGGCGCAAGCGGTGGCTCTGAAATCAATTCCGCCTGAATGGGTTCTGGCGCCGCTGGCACAATCGAAAGGGCTGGTTCGGGTTTGGGCAATCGAGGTTCGATGGGAATAATCTCTGCCTCGGAAAAGGGTTCATTGTTCCATTCGGCAGCGTCTGACTTTTCGCGCAAATAGGCCAGCAAGGGCCCCTCGGTTCCACACCCACTACAATGCACGCGGCCGCGCGCGAGCGAGAGCTTCAATCCACGACTCGCCCCGCAGCCAGGACAATCCTCATGCGCGATGCCGCGATCGTCAAAAGCTTCTTCCAATCCAGCGCTACGCAGCGCCTGATCTAACACGTCAGATGTGGTTACGATGGCGCTCATCTCAGCCCTTAACAGCACTTGATCCCTATTTGTTCTTATTATGTTTCTTTTTCACCCTCGTCAAGCACAACGTTCGCGTCAACGGAAAGGAATTAACTCGACGCAAACGCGTCTGGGGCATATACGTCATACTATGACACGCATGAGATCCCGCACCCCGGCGACCGGAAAGCGCCGACTGCATCGCCGCCGCTGGCGCAGCCCGGAAAGCGCGAAACCAAGCCGCGAAGAATTGCTGCAAGCTGCCGCCGACGAGGCGCAATTAAACGGCAAGAGCCTGACCGCGATCCGCAAGCACGTTTTGAATGTTTTGCTTGATGCGCAGCGCCCGCTCACCGCTTATGAAGTTTTGGCCTCCATTGAGGGGGTTGGCTCAGTATCACCGCCGACCGCCTATCGCGCGCTCGATTTCCTCGTCGCCCTTGGCTTCGTGTCCCGGGTTGAAAGCCTGAACGCTTATCTCGCGCTGGATATGGGACCGAGTGATCTACCGCTCGCCTTTTTTGTCTGCGAGACCTGCGGCCAAGCGCAAGAAATCCCGGCGACTGACGCGATTATCAGCCTCATCTCAGAAGCCGACAATCAAGGCTTTGGTGTCAAACACGCCTCGCTTGAAGTGCGCGGAGATTGCCGCGGCAAGCTGGGTTGCGATACCTGGAATGAAAGCATCGTCCCAGCCGAAGAGCTAGGTTCGGTCGACCAACACAGCCACGAATAAGGCTGGCTCATCGCCTTCGACCGCCCAGGCATGATTTGTGGCGCGCTGTACGACGACATCGCCCGGCCCGATTACCGTTTCTTCCTTGTCGAGGATCAGGCGAACCCGCCCTTTGACCAAAATGATGGCGTCGATTGTGTGCGTCGTGTGCATCGCTGGATGCTTTGACGTATCCGGTTGATGATCGCCCGCCCCGATTGCGACAAACGCCTGGCGGGTCAGGTCAGCAATCATTTCCGGCGGCGCGCCTTCTGGCGACGGTCCGGAGGTAAACCAGCGGATTTTCACTTTGCCTTTATCGGGCGACAAAACAGGCGTGCCAGCGCCTTTGTCCTCGCAAGGTGCTGGATCGAGCGGCCCAGTGGCGTCGTCATGCCAGATCTCAAGCAATCCACCGAGATCGCCAGTGCGAAACTCATCAGCAGGCCCGCCATCAATCATGATATGTGATTTGCCGTCGGCATCATTCGCCGTCACGATCCGGCGCAGCCCAGACAGCATATCGTCCATTTTGGTCATCTCATTCCTCCTCAGAAACCACGTTTGCCGCAGATTTTCGGCGAGTAAGCCACATTTTCCTGCGTCCGGCGAGAGACCTTGACGACTGCCTGACTGATTTTCTAAACCGCTCCCACAACGGAGACTTTATGTTTAGCCAATCTGAGTCCTGGTAACGGCCCGCGCCGCGAGCAATCGCAGGCAACGGGCCCGAAACAGATAGAGCTCTGACCCAAGCTTCGGGTCAGTCTGTTTCATTGCGCCTACCCGGCGCATTACTGGACTTTCAAGACAATGGATATTTCTCGCGCTGAACAGCGCATCCTTCACTTGCTCGCGCAAGGCGGGCGCATTGAAGTGGAACGTGGCGACAGCCGCAAAATCGAACGCGTCATCTGTATCAATCGAGAAGGTTGGCGTGCCCCTGGCCTCGACATGTTCTTGTTTCGAAAATTGAAGCGCCGGCGCGCGATCGCTTCGAAACAAGGTCAACCGTACCGGATTACCCGCCGCGGTTTGGAGCTGGTTCGGTCGGAATTTGACAATCGATAGAGCAAACAAGTGACGGGAGCGCCCAAAATCGTGACTCTCCCGTCACAATGTCGCGATTTACGCCAACTGCTGAAAATAAAGGCTTTCCTGCCCTGAGAACGAGTCTTAACTGCTTGGTAAGGCGACACAGTCGCATATAGTTCTCAACTGCTCTTTGGAGGCCCTCAGAATGATCCCTCGCTCAGTCGCGATCCCGAAAAACTGGAAGACGTTTAGCTTTTCAAGCCTCTTCTCGGCATTTTTGTATCCTGCCTTGGGGGTTGCTCTACTGATCACGATGGTGGTGCTAGGGCTGGCTTTCTCGGGTTTGACACTGCGCTGGTATTATCTGCCGCTCGGTATCGGCGTCGTGGCGCTATCCATCTTCATTTGCAATGCTGGCATCGGGCCCCTGCACCGGATCATCCAGCACAAAGCCGGAGAGCTCCGCGCCCCAGCGCAAGTCCTGACCATGATCAATCTGATGATCGCCATGCAAGGCACCGTGCGCGACTGGGTCAATTATCACAGCCAGCATCACCGGTTCTCAGACCGGCCCGGCGACCCGCACAATCCGTTCGAGTCAAAACGCTGGGCCTGGGTGGGCTGGATCATTTGGCGGGATGCCAAGGATATGATGCGTCCAATGCCGCTTTGGTTGAAGAAGCAGCCGATCGTTGTCTGGATGGACAAGGCTTACAATTCAATCTCTCTAATTCTGCATCTCTTCATCCCGGCCGCGATTTATCTCATCGTTTGGGCGGCTGGCGGATCGCTGGTCCTAACCGCGATTATTCATGCTTGCTTTGTGATCGGCCGAGCCATTCAGTTCCACGCCACCGTCTATGGCATCAATGTGCTCGGACATCTTCCGACGCCAAAATGGGCCGACCATGTGATTGGGCTGCTGACCGGCGGCGAAGCGTTTCATGACCATCATCATGAAGAGCCGCAAAGCGCGCTGCACCGCCCGCGCAAAGGCCTTTGGAACCGGATCGTCGATTATAATGGCACCATTCTGCTCGTGTATGAGAAGCTCGGCTGGGTGAAGAACCTGAAAATCGCGCCGCAATTCGCGTAAGTCGTCCGCGCGACCTCTCGCGACGAGAAACTAGCAGCGCCTTCAAAAATCGGGCTTGTTGACGGAACCGTCCACTAAAGAGGTTCCGCATGCCCGATATCGCCAATGATCCACGCCTAGATCCCCGCCTGAAAGCCATGCTCAGCATGCTGCCAGCGGTGAGCGAAGAAACCGATGTTGCGTCTCGCGAAGTCCAACTGGCCGAAGCGAATACACCCGAAGCCAAGGCGGCAGCCGAGCAAATCAAAATGTTGCTCGAAATGATGGACACTGAAGAGGTTGCGCCGTCCGAAGGTCTCGAGATCTCTGAACTCGACTTTACCTCGCAGCCCGACGGCAACACGATCAAAGTCCGCTTCGTTCGCCCGGCAGGCCAGGAGAATGTCCCATGTGTCTATTACATTCATGGCGGCGGGATGATGACCTTTTCATGCTTTTACGGGAACTACCGGGCCTGGTCTAAAATCATCGCGGCCAATGGGGTTGCTGTTGCCATGGTCGATTTCCGCAACGCGCTGATCCCATCATCTGCGCCGGAAGTGGCGCCATTTCCGGCTGGCCTGAATGATTGCGTCAGCGGTGTGCGCTGGCTGCACGAGAATGCTGACAAGCTCGGCATCGACAAAGATCGGATCATCATTGCTGGCGAAAGCGGTGGCGGCAACCTGACCATCGCCACTGGCCTAAAACTCAAACAAGATGGTGACCTGGATATTATTAGCGGGCTCTACCCGCTCTGCCCTTACATCGCCGGGCAGTGGCCACGCGACGACCTTCCATCTTCTAGCGAGAACAATGGTATCCTGATTAGCTTGCACTCAAACCGCGGGGCGATGGCCTATGGTATGGACGCCTTCGAAGCCAAGGACCCGCTGGCCTGGCCGCTCTTTGCAACCGAAGAGGATGTTCGCGGCCTGCCTAAAACCATGATCAGCGTTAATGAGTGCGATCCGCTGCGCGATGAGGGTGTTGCCTTCTATCGCCTGTTGATGCGGGCCGGTGTTGCGGCGCGCTGCCGGGAAGTGCGCGGAACTGTGCATGCTGCCGAACTGTTGATGAATGCCGTTCCCGACATTAGCGGTGACACTGCAGCAGATATTGCACGTTTCGCAAAATTGGGACGCCAATAGTTTAACAGAGTCTTGCGCCTGTTTCCGGTGGATTTCAGCGCAATATGAAAACCTCTCGTTGAGATTTGAGCCTTTCCCACCCGGACTGATCCAATTCGAAACAGAATTACCAACGAGCCCCTAATCATTGGGTTTGGGTTGCGTCCAATTTTTTCGAAAATTGTCGGATCTGGCTGAAACCAGCCTTAAGCCGGGTCCTGTATACACCACCCTATTGTCACAGAACGTGGCATCGAAACCAAATTGGATGGTGGAACTATGACGCAGAACACGCAATCTTTGAGCGTGCGCGGCCCAGACGGTCGCCCGCTCACTCTTTCAGACCTACCAAAGCCAGGCATCACACGCTGGGTCACTCGCCGCAAAGCGGAAGTCGTCGCAGCTGTCTCTGGCGGCCTCTTGTCAGAAGAAGACGCCCTTCGCCGGTATGACCTCAGCGAAGAAGAGTTTTCTGGCTGGCGCGCACTGTACTCTAAGCATGGCCGCAAAGGCCTGCGCACGACGCGCGTACAACAATACCGGTAAACCGACAAACAAGGGGATTACCCCCTTGTTAAAGCGCCGTTTACGACGCCGCCCGTAAAAGATTACGGAGTAGCCCGCATCTGCGTCGGGCGAGGGTATCGGTATGCGCGCAAAAGACAGAACGCCCACAACGCGTCTTTTGGCCCTCGCTGCGTTTGTACTCGCAGCGGGGCTTTTGTCGCTGCGCGCCTTTGATCTGTTCGGCACCCCGGAAACAGAGCCAGTTGGCGGCGCGGCCGAGCGCGAACTCACCTATTTGTTGGAGCCAATCACCGGCGAAGACCGCATTCGCGTCTCCGTGACCGGGCACAGCCCGAAATCGGTCTTGGTGATGATTGATGGCGAGATGGGCAGCGACCTGCGCACAGTGCGCACCCAAATTGAAAACATCCTGGTTGCATCGATCGGCTTTGATTTAGAGACCGACACACTGACCTTGTCGCAATTCCCATTCGCGCGCGGTGTCGGTGCGAGCCTGACACCATTTGAGATTGCAGAGCTGACAGGTCTCGGACTGCTTGCCCTTATTCTGCTTGGCGCGGCGTTTGCGCCGAGCGCGGCACCGGCCCCTGCACCGCCAGTGCGCCCTCAAGATCGCCCAATTGAAGCGACCCGTCAGGCGCGTCCAACGCCGCAAGTGCTCGAACCCAATCAAGATTTAGACGCCGCGACCACACTTGCGGAAACCCAACCGAGCCAGACTGCAAACCTGGTTCGCGATTGGATGTCCTATCGGGAGGAATAGATGAGCTTACCTGCCCTTTCTCCCCAGCTCGACCGCGAGGACGGTCTAACCCGCAGCGCTCTATTGATGCGCGCTCTGGGTGCAAAGGCGGCTTCGGTTTGGTCAGAGCTATCGCCGCAAGAAGCAGAACAACTCTCCGCTGCGATGCAGGCCTTACCGGAAGATGCTCAAGCGGAGCAAAGCGCCTTAAATTCCTACGTTCAGACGATGCGGCAATCGCCCGCGAAACAAACGCTTAGACCGGCTAGCTTTTGGGCGAGACTGTCTCAGCAAGACGGCACGCTGATTGCCAGCCTGATCCAAGACGAAAGCCCGCAAGTGATCGCGCTGATCCTGTCGCGCCTGGCGCCAGATGCAGCAGCGAACACGGTGCGTGCTCTGCCGCGGACGTTGGCGACGGATGCGCTGAAGCGTTTGCTTAATCTAGGCGACGTTCATCCCGCGGCTCTGCGCGCGATTGAGATGGCTTTGGACAACAGCCTGACCCAGCGCAATTCCGGCAAACTCTCTGGTGGGCATGAACATGTGGCCCGGATCTTTGACAGCCTGGACAGCGGCTCGGAAAGCACGCTCCTGTCTTCCCTGGACAGCGCCGAACCTGGCGCCGGCGAGAAAATCCGCGCTCTCATGTTTACATTTGAGGACCTGGCGGCGCTCGATCCCGGCAGCCTGCAAACCATTCTCGGCAGTGTCGATCGCGCCGTGCTCACCGTTGCCCTGAAAGGCGCATCACCGACCGTGTCTGAGGCCTTCTTCAAGAATGTCACGCAGCGCGCGGCGGAGCTTCTGCGAGAAGACATCGCCGCCATCGGCCCTGTCCGGCGCAGCGAGATAGACGCGGCCCGCGCCGAGGTCCTGCAAGTGGCCCGCGCGCTGGTGAAACGCGGCGACCTGCTGCCGCAAAACCAAGATGATGAGCTGATCGAATGAAACGGCGGGTCGAGTCCTTAACCCCCTACCCGTTCGCCAGCGACTTCAGCGCGCCGGACGGCAGGACGCGCGATACGGTTCAGATGACAACCGAAGAACTGGCTCTTCTTCTGTCGGACGCACAGGCCAGTGGCGCCTCTATTGCCCGAAACGATACGCTCGCCGAGCAAGCTGATAAGCTCTCGCAGGCCTCAGCAGACCTCAAACAAGTATTGGCCAGCATTGTTGACCTGGCCGCGCATTTGGAAACCGCAGCGATAGATGAAAGCGACCGCGCCGATGCCCTCGACCGTGTGCGCCGCCTGGCCGCAGTTGTGATTGAAGGCCAAGCTGACTTATTTTCGTGACCGCGCTGATTTGTTCATATCTCGGCAACCATTCAGCGCCAGTCTGACACTTCTCGCAATTCAAAAGATAAGAGCCTCATGACCGTAAATCGCGCCCTCGAAGACTCCCTGATGGATGCCCCTGTAAAAGTGGATGTGGTCCTCGGCGAAGCGAGAATGCCGATGGAAGAGCTGATGGGCCTGTCTGAAGGCGAGATTGTCGAGCTTGAAAACCAGACCACCGATCTGGTCGATATCTATGTCTCTGACCGCCTGATGGCCCGTGGTCGCCTGGTCGTTGCAGACGGCCAGCTCGGCGTCACCTTGAGCGAAATTGTCGACAGCCGCTCGCCGAGCTTTGCCTAAGTCTCTTATTCCAAACCTTGCATCGCTTGGATTTTCTGTTCCGTACCGCGGACAGTTTTTTCGCATGTCGACCAGGCGGCGCGAACCGTCGCGACCAAGGCCAGGCTGGTGGTGAAACCGGCCAGGATGAGAAGTCCTATGCCCAGATAGAGCGCAAACGGGCCCGCCTGATCTGAGATCCGCACAAAACCGGCAGCGACCGTCGCCACAGGAAATGTCGTCGCCCACCAACTGAGCGTAATCCCGGCTTTGCCGATAAAGTTCAACTGCAAGACCAGCAGCGCAATAAAAAACGCGCCGCCGCTCAAAAGCAGAAATGGCGCTTGCCATGCGAGGCCCGGAAATAAGGTGAGCAGCGCGCCGGCTGCGAGGCCAAATGGCGCCGCGATGATGAACAGGGTTGGACGTAGTTCAGGCGCAACGGCTGGCTCGAAGACCAAGCGACGAAACACCAAAGGCAAGAGCATCAGCCATGCCATGAGGCCTGCACCGAGCGTCAACAATGGAAACTCAACCGGACCAATGCCGGGCCAAGTCATCGCCGAGGTCATGATCCCAGCAGCTGGCAAGAACCAGGTTGGATTAAGCTCCGACGACGCGTAGTCATGCGTGAGCCATCGACCAATAAATGCCATCAGCAAAATGAAGTGCAGGATGGACGCGGCCAGCCAAATCGGCGCGCCATTTTCCAGTATCCCGCCGATCACCATCGCCGCCATCAGGCCCGGCGCCAGCAAGTTCGCGCGGTTCGCCATCGATAAGTCTTCGGCGACCTCGCTGCGATGGCGCAGCAATTTTACGAGATAGAGGACAATATCGATCGCCAGCATGCCGCCAGCAAGCGCCAGCAAAACCATCCCAATCGAATGGAGCGGCGCGGTGTTGAGTTTGGATGCTGCAATGATTGCGGCAGACGCCAATCCGGCCAATCCAAGCGCAATCGGAAACAGCGCGGTTGGAATGTGGACCAATAAGTGTCCTGCGCCTTTGATTGAGAGGGCCATGGCATCCGCCTTACAGAAGCTAGTCGCCTCTTTGATCGAATAGTCTTGAATTGATGGCAAGGGGAGCGCTCATGCCTGCGCCGCGATGGGAGAGGCACGAGCTTTGATTCAGCCCCTAGACGTTGCTGTGATAGTAGCGTTCATCGACGATCTTGCCGTCTTTCCAGGTCGTGACGACGGCCTGGTTTTGCACGACGTGCTCGCCGTCAGTGGTTTTGAACTCCATGGTCGCTTCATAAAAAGTCTTGTCGCCACCGGCACCTTTAGAGTGCGCGCTATATTGGATGAACTCAGACACGCCAGCGAGCAATTCTTTCTCAACCGCGATTGTCAGATCCCGTCCGGTCTTTGGCGGCTGACCAACTTCCTGGATGGTTACGTCAGGCGCAAAGAAGGCTTCCATACCTTCGACGAATTGACCTTGTGCGAGCATGCCCAAAAGCGTGTCGAGCTGTGCCAGGTTTTGTTGTTCCATTGTCTTGTTTCCTTAGAATTGTGGTTCGAGCTTCAGCAAGCGGTCCAGCCGACCTGCTGCCTCGAGTTTGAAGAGGTCATCGGCGCCGCCCACATGGGTGTTTCCGATAAAAATTTGCGGCACGGTGCGTCGGCCGTTTGAGCGCTTGATCATTTCACCGCGTTTCTCAGGAACGATCTCAAGATCGTATTCTTCCCAATCGGTGATGCCTTTTTCGAGCAACAGAGCTTTGGCGCGTTTGCAGTATGGGCAATGATCCATGGTGTAGAGGAGGATATGGGGCATAAGCGTGATCCTTTCGA
>JALUWJ010000253.1 GCA_027019605.1 Henriciella sp.
AGAGTTTACCGTGATTGCGGCCGTCGAAGAGCATCTCGTACGCATCTGGGAAGGTTTCGAGACCTTCCAGAACATGCTCGCGGAATTTCAGACTCCCGTTTGCGTGTCCTTGCGCCAAATCCTCGAGGGCTTCAGGCACACGATGCATGTAATCGCGCATCGTAAAGCCCTGCATTTTCAGGCTATGCGTAACCACGCGCATGTAACCCGCTGGGCCGCGAGCAGCAGCGAAGTCGCCATACTGCGAGATGCTGCCACAGACGACGATGCGCCCGCGATAATTCATCCGGTCAAGCACTGCATCGAGGATTTCACCGCCAACATTGTCGAAATAGAGACTGATGCCATCGGGCGCAGCCGCATCGAGCGCCGCGCTAATATTCCCTGCCTTATAGTCAATGGCGGCATCGAGCCCGAGCACGTCAGTCAGATAGGCGCACTTGATCGGTCCACCTGCAACACCGATCACCCGCGCCCCAGCCTGCTTCGCGAGTTGCGCCGCAATGGCGCCAACTGCCCCTGAGGCCGCCGAGACGACAACCGTGTCGCCTTCTTTTGGCTGACCAATATCCATCATGCCGAAATAGGCTGTGTATCCCGTCATGCCGAGCCCAGATAGGAAGAGCTGCGGCGGGACTTGGCTTGTATCGATCTTCCGCACGGCTTTTTCAGAGAAGACGGCCTCTGTTTGCAGGCCGAGAAAACCGGTCACCCAATCCCCGATTTGAAATCGCTCGGATCGGGTTTCGACAACTTCCCCTACCCCGAAGGCGCGCATCACATCGCCTGGTCTAACCGGCGGCATATAGCTCGGCTTGTCAGTGATCCAACCGGACATGCCAGGATCAACGGACACCCAATCGACACGAACTTTGATTTGGTTTGGATCCAAAGCTGAAACCGTGTCACGGGAAAAAGACCAAAAGTCCCGGGCCGCTCGCCCAGCTGGATAGTCAATGAGACGAACCTGTTTGACCATTTCAGTGACTCCGCAGCCGATTGAACACACCAATTGTATTGGCATACGGCTTGCCATTATATGCAAATCCAGAATATGACAAGCCATCAATCGAGAGATTTGGAGGATTCCTCACATGCTGAATTTGCACGCTGCGTCTAAAACTCGCGCGCGAGGGATTATGCCCCACGAGCACCGGAATGCCGCCCAAGCCGTGGTGATAAGATAACGCGATCGGAGCACCCACGATAATGCCGACAGGATCAAACCCATACAAACTCTACGGGTTCACTATGTCCCCATTCTCGATGAAGATGCGGACCTATTTTCGATACCGACGGATCCCGTTTCAGTGGATTTCAGGTGAGCATGCGAACCGTGTCGCTCAGACAAAGGTCGAAACCTATCTGGTGCCAGTTCTGGAAAGCCCGGACGGGACATTCAAAAACGACTCCACGCTGCTCATTGATGAGCTGGAAGACACGGTTTCCCAACGACGCACCACGCCCGATAATGAAGCGGACGCCTTTCTCGCGGCTCTGATCGAGGACTTCATGGACGAATGGTTGTTGTGGCCAATGTTCGCCTATCGATGGCGGACCGATGAAGACCGATTGCATAACAGCAAATGGATCGTCTATGAGAATTTCGGGGGAAATGCCAGCAATCCGGCTTTTCAGCAGATGTCGCAATTCTGGGCGGATCGACAGGTCACAGGCATGGACCTCCTTTGTGGGTCATTTGAAATACTCGATGAAAGCCTGCATCGCTTCCTGACGATCACCGAGCATCTCTTCGCCAATGGGATGTTTATTTTTGGCTCCCGCCCGTCTCGCGCTGAGATCGCAATTTACGGCATTCTATCTCAAATGATTATTGATCCGGCACCCGCAACACTGATGCGCGAAAAGTTCAATATGACTTATCGATGGGTGACCCTGATGGAGGATTTGAGCGGTATTGAAGGCGAATGGGAGCCAGTGTCGACGGATGCGGACCGACTTGAGAACGCTAGAATCCTCGACCTTCTGAAGCTAAGCGGAACCTACCACCTGCCGCTTCTGGCGGCGAATGCGAACGCACTGGAGAATGGTGAGAAGCGCTTCTCGTTTGACGTTGAAGGACATCCTTACACCCGCAAAGCTCATAATCGTCACGCAGGCTGCCTCGAAGCCCTATGCAAGCGCTATTCTAATCTATCGGGAGACTCCACGAATATATTGCACAACGCCTTAGAGGCGTCGGGCTGTTTGAGTTATCTTCGTCCCAAATCTTGATGTCGCATTGAGCTAAAATCGCGGGATCCAATTTCTATTCAAGCGCTCCTTGGTAAGTGTCGAAGATTTGCACTTAGATGACGACACAGAGCTCGAGGGAATTGTCAGCGGAAAGTGAGCCTTAACCGCCCTGCTCTAGGCTCGACCTATGAGCAAAAACCCATTCCGCTATTTCAAAACCTCGTCTGAAATCATCCAACTTGCGGTCAGGTATTGTCAGGGGAAACGCCCCTGCCGCGTCGATTTGAATCGGTCTAATCGAATTGGATGAACAAAAATCCGTTTCGTTATTTCAAAACATCACCCGAGATCATCCAGCTTGCGGTGATGATGTATGTCCGATTTCCACTGTCATTGAGAAACGTCGAAGACCTACTCCATGAGCGCGGGATCGACATCTGCCATGAGAGTGTGAGGCTCTGGGTCGATCGTTTTGGTCCAATCTTCGCTGGTAAGATCCGAACGAAGCGTGCGTCCTACATGCGCCAACATACTCAATGGCAGTGGCACCTCGATGAGGTTTTCGTGAAGATCAATGGCGTGCGGCATTACCTTTGGCGCGCCGTCGATCATGAAGGCGAAGTCTTGGAAAGCTACGTCACCAAAACCCGCGACAAGCAGGCCGCACTTACATTTTTGAAGAAAGCCATGAAACGGTATGGTGCTCCCAAAGTCATCATCACGGACCGACTTCGATCTTACGGCGCCGCAATGAACGAGATCGGAATGGTCGACCGCCAGGAGGTCGGTCGGCATCTCAATAACCAGGTAGAAAATAGCCACCTTCCCTTCCGGCGAAGAGAGCGCGCGATGTCGAGATTTCGAAGGATGAGCAATCTACAGAAATTCGCCTCGACCCACGCTTCGTTCCACAATCACTTCAACTTAGATCGCCACATCAACCGAAGATCTCGTTTCAAATCGATGAGAAACGACGCCCTCTCAGAATGGCGCCAGCTTCTGGCTGGATAAGAGCCACTACCTTAACGATGCTGGAGACGCGTTCGCATTAGACTGACAGCACCCCCATCCGAAATGTACAACCCTATAGTTCGACCTGTGGTTGTATTTGATTTTGGAGAATAATTGGTGAATCCCTGCGTTGGAATTTGAGGCAACCGCTTGAGAGGGCCAGGTCCATGTCTCGTTCGGTGCCTGTTCAGCGCGCAATGTAAGGAATTGCTCCAGCGGCTTAAGTCCCCCTCAGTAAGACGCTCATCATGTTTGCTTAGGGTCATGAGGGCACGCTGTCTCTTGAGGCCCTCAACCTGAGCCAATATCGCAAAGCGTCCTAAAACGGACGCGCACCTATGTTTTGCAAACATTGTTTCATCAATTGCATTGATGCGTTTGGGCAAATCATTCTACGGGAGATGGAATTCCCCTTTAGATCAGCTTCTTCAAGGATCCACGTGCATGAGACGAACTTCGAGCTGCGCGAGCGAGACTGGCTTTGCCGCCGTTTAACTCAGACAACACACGAACGGCTCAAAGCCCTCCGATCAAGCCGGCGTCACGCGCGACCCTGTTTCGATTTGCTGAAGACCGGTTGCCCGTCGCGATTTTTATCGCGCTCTTTGCAATAGACCTACTCGTTTTTGCTGTGGCCTCGGCCTGGCCGCTTGTGCTCGCATGGGCCGCGCTTACGGTCCCCGCAAAAGTCTGCATTGCGGCGTGGAACCATCACCATCAGCACGTGCCGTTTTTTCGATCGACATTGTTTAACCGCCTGATCGAAATCGTCTTTGGACTACAGACCGGAGCGGTGTCAAATGTCTGGGTCTTGCACCACAATCTCGGTCACCATGACCACTAGATGGATCAAACGAAAGACGAATCGGCTTGGCGCGCCCGGGATGACCGGATCATGTCGATGCATGAATATACTTGGCGGCTCGCCATTACCGGCTATGCCTGTGCACTTCGTATAAGCGCAGACCATCCCAATATCCGACGGACATTTCTATTCATGAGCGGACTACATCTAGCCCTCTTGGCCGTTCTGGTTTGGATCAACCCATTCAATGCTGTGGCCATCTTTATTGTCCCGATGGTGATCAGCTTCGTGATGACGTGCCGCCACACCTATGATCACCATGCGGGCTGCTCAGAGACAAATGAATATGCCGCCTCCAACAATATCACGCATCGCTGGTACAATATTCTCACCGGGAATTTAGGCTATCATACGGCGCACCACCTAAGACCGGGACTGCATTGGTCAAAACTGCCGGGCTTTCATGCGCGCATCGCAGACAAAATTCCCGCCGACAGCTTTCGGGGTCCCGGTTTACCAATGTCACTACTCCCCACAGGGCCAAAAAAGGCTTAGCGACGCGCACCGTTCGATGAGAGATTGAACATATTGTCTATCGCAGATGGGATTTCTGCCTCATTATCCGCGAAGTTTCCGTCCCGCATTCAATCCTCATAAATTTCCCAAACTAACTGCCGAAAACGGTAGACGCCCTCCGCCTGGCACGCGACTATAAACGGGTAACAGAACGGACTTTGGTGAGCTGAGAATGGCGCCGACAAATACCATCGAAAAACCAGAGACACTGACCAAGCCACGCCGAGCCTTTATCAAGAAGAATGGCAAAAAGCTGATGCGTTGGGTGGCGGGATATCAATCTCGCCAGTCGAAAGTTCCCGACACACCGGTCATCCCAAACGCGAGATTTCAGCATCTCGAAGCAATCCGAGAAGAATGGCCAACCATTCTGAAAGAGGCGCAAGCGGTCATGGCCTATCGAGACGTCATTCCGGGATTTCAGGACATCTCACCAGACCAGTACCGCTTGGCGAAAGGCCGCAACTGGCGAACCTTCATTCTTTATGGTTTCGGCAAACGCCTCGAGACCAATACAAAACTCACACCGCGGACAGCAGAGCTTTTGAGCACCATCCCAAATCTGCAAACCGCGATGTTTTCCATCCTCTCGCCCGGCTACCACATCCCGGCTCATAAAGGCGTAACAAAGGGCATCTTGCGCGCGCATATCGGACTTATCGTGCCGGATGAAGCCGAAAAATGCCGGATCCGTATCGATGATGAGATCGTGGCCTGGAAACCCGGAGAGCTCTTCGTGTTTGATGACACTTACGAGCACGAAGTTTGGAACGAGACCGATCAAGAGCGGGTCATTCTGCTGTTCGATTTCGATCGACCGATGAAGTTTGGTGGCCGCCTGCTCAACAAGCTGCTGCTGACCGCGATGAAAATGACCGCATTCTATCGCGACCCGAAGAAGAACCTCGAAGCAGCAGAAGCGCGCTTGGAGCAATCACTCAACGATCAAAAATCATAGTTGATCGATTTCTATGCGCAGCTGATGCAGACATTCGTTTCGAACCACATACATTTCAATCACAAGCGCTGGCCGCTCGATATTTTGCCGGTAAGTGTGTTCAACGCATAACCTAGCGCTGCGCTTCGAGCACCTGCCTTAGGACGACTGCGTTGTTTTGCGTGTCACTCTTTGCTGAAATTAAGAGCGTCACGTCTTGGGATTGGGCCAGATCGAGAAGGGTATTGATCAAGACAATACATGACGCGGTGCTGAGTTCCGCCTTGTACTTGTCCTGAATCGCATCCCACTTCGCCGGATCATGTGCGAACCAGCGTCTGAGCGCGTGGCTAGGCGCGATCTCTTTCATCCATGCATCAAGGACCGCGTGGTCACGGCTGAGACCGCGCGGCCATAATCGATCAACGAGAATGCGGTAACCATCGGTGGGCGATGGCGTTTCATACACACGCTTGATGCGAATTGAATAAGCCATAGGCCCACCCCTTATTGGTTTATGCGATGGCGTGATAGCCAATCATCAGCACACAAGCCCATGAGACCAGGTAAACGGGTGTTCTGAGAAATGGAATTCCTGCGGTATACACCACGGCGTGCGCGACACGGGCAAAGAAAAAGACCTGGGTCAGGGTCCCGATCAAAAGCCCTTTGGCGTCGCCGACGAGCCAGGTTGCAGCCACGATGACAGCGACCAGAGCTGGAAGGGTTTCCACCATGTTCAGGTGAGCGCGTTGCGCGCGCAGCGCCCAGAGCGGCGGCTCAGGCGCTTGCGCCGGGAAGCCTTCGGGATAGTTGTTCAAGAAGGTTGGAAGCCCCCACACAAACACGCGTGCGAGAATGTAAGGCGTCCAAAGCAAGAGCGTGAGCATGCCGCTCAGCGCCAGATAAATATAAGCGGTTTCCATATTGTCCTCGAAAGGTTGGGGAGCGTCCACGCGGCAAATATTGGACTATCCAAATCGGATCGCCTCGAAACGCTCAGGGTCTGTTTGAAGATCGATCCGAAGTCGGCCTCCGGATCGATCGACTTGCATTTCGACTAGAGATCAGCCGCAGCCGTGTGGATGATTTTTTCCCACTTTGTGTCCGCCTTAGCGATCGTGCCGGCTTTGTCGGCCTGATAGGCGTTGTAGATCTCTTCATTCAGGAAGACGAAGAGCTTGCCGTCACGAACGTCAGCGAATTGCGGGTCGCCATCGAACTTCTTGCCGACCGAAACGCCATACGTGCAGAAGCCGCCATTTTGCGGGATATAGTCTGCTGCATTGCGCTTGAATTTATTCATATTGTCCTTGGTCGAAAAATAGTAGGCGACGCCATCATGTACGGCCGTATATTCGGCCCGGCCTTCGACGCGATTGCCAATATCGATGAACGCAACAGGATCGACCCCATGCAGGCCAAGGGGAGCACCAGCGGCGGTCAAGCCAGGTGCGGTGTTGTTTTCATCTGCCGCGAACGCTGGTGTTGCGGTCAATGCGACGGTCAGCGCCAGGGCTGAGACTGCGAGGATATGTTTCATAACTTTCTCCAAATTGTTCTGGTCGGTCATCCGACAGGACTGAGAAAGGTCGA
>JALUWJ010000254.1 GCA_027019605.1 Henriciella sp.
AAGTGGTGAGCGCGTTTTCGACGGTTCCTCGCGAAGTATTTGTGCCGAAATCAATGCGCGCCAGCGCCTATGCTGAGTTGGAGATCCAAACGGCAGATGCACGCGCGATGTGGTTGCCGCGCGACTTGGGCAAGATGCTTGTCGCGTTCGAAGCTGAGCCAAGCGATGTCAGCTTGGTCATTGGTGCCGGCGCTGGCTATGGCGCAGCATTGCTTGGCCACATGACGGATGCCGTGATCGCCCTGGAAGATGACGAAACTCTCGTCGACGCTATGGTCGAGCGATTTGCCGAAATCGGAATGGACGAGGCGGTCGGTGTGCAAGGTGACCTTGCCAAAGGCCTGCCTGATCAGGGGCCATTCGATATCATCCTGATCGGCGGAATGGTCGATAAATTCCCTCAGGCTTGGCTCGATCAATTGGCAGATGGCGGACGCCTCGGCGTCGTGGTCGCAACCGGACGTGGTATTGGCGCAGCACGCGTCTATAAAAGAGCCGGCGATACATTTGCTTATCGCGAAGTCTTTGAGTGCTGCCCGCCTGTTTTGCCGGGCTTTGAGAAAAAGACAGAATTCGTCTTTTAGAGCCACATCACCTAAGCCGAGATCTCAAGAAGGGTTTCGGCAGAAGCCTGCTTAAGCGCGCGCAGCATATCCTCAAGCGAAACAGCAACGCAGCCTTCGGTCGCGCGACCATCGTCATGGGCGAGATGAAAGAAGATGGCGCTACCTAAACCAGCCACCACCGGATCGTCATTATGGGCGAGCTCTACAATGACATCGTAGGCATGGTCTTCGCGCCAGAGTTTTTCATGGCTGGCCGCGAAAGGCAGGCTGACGGGGCGGTTGTAGAGTGGGTGGTCTGCCTGATCACACCATCCATCACTCTCTTTTAATGGGATAGCGGGCAGCGACGTCTCAGGTCGGTCAATACGATCTGCTCGATAAAAAACGCGTTTGAGTCGCCATTTTCCCAGCGGGCTGGCGCCATCGCCTTCACGTTTTTCAGGTGCCGCGACAACCCCGCTTCGTCCAATCGAACAAGTGCTCACCAAGTCACCAGCTTGAAAAGCGCCATTCGCCGATGCCATTAACCAAAAATCAGTCACGAGATGCTCTCCTTTTTGTGACATCACCTGAAGAAGCGTGTAATGAAGTGTTTGAATTCATTCTCTATCTGCTGCCCACTAGACAAGGGAGAAAGTCATGGCGGTGACCAAAACCATCCTGCTCGTGGACGACGATAATGAGCTTCGCGAAGCGCTCGCGGAACAATTTGATCTTTATGAGGGCTTCACAGTCCTGCAAGCTGAAAATGCGACAACCGGGGTAAAACTGGCCGAAGCGGAACGTACCGATCTCATCCTCTTGGATGTTGATATGCCAGATATGGACGGTCGTGAGGCCTGTAAGCTGATGCGCACACGAGGGGTTCGTGCGCCGATCATCATGCTGACCGGCCAGGACAGTGACGCTGATACGATCTTGGGTCTCGATAGTGGCGCCAATGATTATGTCACCAAGCCGTTCAAGTTTTCGGTCTTGCTGGCCCGTGTCCGTGCTCATCTACGCAGCTTTGAGCAAAGCGAAGATGCAACCTTCGATGTTGGACCATATGAATTCCGGCCGAGCATGAAGCTCTTGGTCAAAGAGGATGATCGCAAGATCCGCCTGACCGAGAAAGAAACCAATATTCTGAAATATCTCTATCGTGCCGGCGGAAAACCTGTCGCGCGCGAAGAGCTTCTCTCAGAAGTTTGGGGATATAATGCGGCTGTGACGACCCACACACTCGAGACACATATCTATCGCTTGCGCCAAAAAATTGAGCCGGATCCGGCCAATGCACGGCTCTTGCTGACCGAGGCAGGCGGATATCGTCTGTCGCCGTAGCGCGGCCCTGTACACTCTGGAAATGAGCATCGATCTCTAAGCCGAGATCGATGGGCCATTGAGTCGCTCAATTAGTTCGCTAAACCTTCTCCCAAAGAAAAAAATGGGAGGAGGCGAACGTGGCCGATAAAACAACAGATGCGAAAGGCTATTGGGCGGCCACGATCCGCCTCACGCTCAGCTTGCTCGCCATCTGGTTTGTCGTCTCTTACGGAGCCGGCATTCTTTTTCGAGATTTCTTAGATCAATTTGCCATTGGCGGAGCCCCGCTCGGCTTCTGGTTTGCCCAGCAAGGCTCAATCTACGTCTTTGTTGGCCTGATCTTCTATTATTGCTTCGCCATGGCGCGGCTTGAACGCAAGCACGGCGTGGAGGGCTAAGAGAATGGATTGGACCCTCTTTTTCGTCATTACGACGTTCGCCCTCTATATTGGCATTGCCATCTGGGCCCGCGCCGGTTCGACAGATGATTTCTATGTCGCCGGGCATGACGTGCATCCCACAGTCAACGGCATGGCGACCGCGGCGGACTGGATGTCCGCGGCGTCGTTTCTGTCCATGGCAGGTTTGATCGCATTCCTGGGCTATGGTGGCTCGGTCTATTTGATGGGGTGGACAGGCGGCTATGTGCTGCTGGCGGTGCTGCTGGCGCCCTTCTTGCGCGAATTCGGTAAGTTCACCGTGCCTGACTTTGTCGGCGACCGGTATTATTCAGACGTCGCTCGGATCATCGCGGTGATTTGTGCGCTCTTCGTGTCCTTCACCTATATTGCGGGACAGATGAAAGGCGTCGGCGTGGCCTTCTCAGGCTTCCTCGGCGTTGATTTCAATGTCGGCATCGTGATCGGCATGATCATCGTGTTCTTCTACGCCGTGCTCGGCGGCATGAAGGGCGTCACCTATACGCAAGTGGCGCAATATTGCGTTTTGATCTTTGCTTACACCGTGCCTGCGATCTTCATGTCGCTGATCATTACCGGCAATCCGATCCCGCAGCTTGGCTTTATCAGCAATGCGGCTGGAGAAGATGTCTCGATGTTGCAGAAACTCAATGGGGTGGTGACCGATCTAGGCTTCCAGGAGTATACGCAAACGAACAAATCCATGTTTGATGTGTTTGCTATTACGGGCGCGCTGATGTTTGGGACCGCGGGTCTGCCGCACGTGATCATCCGCTTCTTCACCGTGCCAAGCGCGAAGGCGGCGCGATTGTCTGCCGGTTGGGCCTTGGTTTTCATCGCCGTGCTTTACACGACGGCGCCAGCGGTTGGCGCGTTCGCCCGGATCAACTTTATCGAGACGGTGAATGAGAGCACCTACATCGCGGATGATGCGGATTACGAGGCTGAAGCGGCGGCCATCACCGCATCTGGCGGTAAGCCCGTTCCAACTTGGTACAAGACCTGGGAAAAAACCGGTTTGCTTCAATATGAAGACAAGAATGGCGATGGCATCATGCAATATCGCGGGCCAAATGCGCCGGATGGCATCGAGAATGAGGTCAATCCAAACCGCGATATCTTCGTGCTGGCCAATCCTCAAATCGCACAGCTGCCCGCATGGGTGATTGGCTTGGTGGTCGCTGGCGGTCTCGCTGCAGCGCTGTCCACGGCGGCCGGCCTTCTGATGGTGATCTCATCCGCAGTCAGCCACGACATTTGTCGTCGAACCTTGTTCAAGGACATGGACGATAAGACCGAGCTGAGAGTGGCCCGCGGTGCCGCAGCAGGCGCGGTAGTCGCAGCAGGCTTGCTCGGCATCTTCTCCGCGCAGCTCGGCTTCGTCGCGCAAGTGGTGGCCTTTGCCTTCGGGTTGGCGTCAGCGTCTTTGTTCCCGGTCATCTTCCTCGGGATTTTCTGGAAGCGAATGAACAAAGAAGGCGCGATTGTCGCCATGCTGTTCGGCCTGATCTCCACGTTCAGCTACATCGTCTACTTCAAGTTCGGGGGCGGTACGCCGAATCAGTATCTGTTCGGGGTTTCTCCGGAAGGAATTGGTTTTGTCTTCATGTGGGGCTCTGGCTTGCTGGGGATCGTCACCGCTTTGGCGACGTCCGCGCCGCCGCAAGAGATCCAGGAATTGGTCGAAGACATTCGCGTTCCGGGAACACGGCAAGCGCATGGCCGCGCCGATGCGGAAATGGCCCCATCCGCGCCGAACTGATGCAAAGAGAAAAGGGCGGCCAATTCAATCGGCCGCCCTTGGTCAATTTCGGGTAGCTATTTCGCGGCCTCGTATCTGACGCCAAAACGTTCGATCCGACTTGCGGGCTCGTCTCCGCTGAGGTCGACGACGTATAATCGATCATATTCCGTGCTTTCATCGATCGGCGTGCCGGCTTCGCCGCCTAGGGCAGAGGCGAGCGGCGGTGTCGTGTTCGAGTGCCCCACAACCAAAATCACCCCTTCAGTGGATTTCAGAACCTGCGCGAACGCCTCCAAGTCGGAGGGATCATAGAGTTTGACCTCAAGCCGCGTTCGTTCAGCAATCGGCGCGGCGGTTTCAAGCGTCCGCCTATAATTGGTTGAGTAAATCTCAGAGAGGCCCTTATCCGAAAGCAGGTCTGCGAGCGTGTCGGCTCTGGCTTTCCCGGCCTGGGTGAGAGAGGGATTGTCTCCCTTTTGTTTTTCAGCGTGGCGGACCAGGTAGATTTCGTGCTGAGCTGCGATCGTCGTTTCAGGCGATGTTTCGTGGCCAAGTTGAGCGCATGCACCGAGCGTGAGCGCCAACAGAATTGAAATCATCTTCATGAGCTTGTCCTCTTTCTCACCAATCGCAGTCTCGGCGTTGGCAGAGTGGACCACGAAGTTCAGTCTTACGCCAGCTCCATATTCTTTTGCCAATTTGTATCGGACGCGGGTTTGATGCGATAGATGGAATGGGCGGAAAGGTTAGGGCTCTCAGACAATGAACACGATCCTGTCGGTTGCGATCGCAATCACGCTGCTGACCTCTTTGGTTTTGGTGGTTCGGTTTCGGGGTTTGACCCTTCGAGGCAGCGATCCTTTGCCGCTGACCGCATTCATGGCGATCCTTTTCACATCCGGTTTGGATGTCGGTCTAATCATGTTCCCGCTCACAGAATTTCCGGTTTATGAAACCGAAGCGGCGTATGGATTTACGAACGCCCTGGCGATTGAGTTTGGGTTTTGGGGATTTTTGGTTTGGGGATTTTACTTCCTCACCACCTTCTATTTCTGTGTGGTCGAACCGAAGCTGAAACTGTTTGAAATTGGCTGGGTGAAACTGCTCAATAGCGCCGTCATCATTGCGACATGCGCGTTCACTGGCTTCTTATTCTTAAGCTATTTGCCGGGTTATATTGAAGGCATCAGCGATCCTTTCAGATACGCGCTTGTAGCCATTGTTGTACTCTGTGCTGTGCTCTCGAGCACGGATATCCGCTATGTGAAATGGCTCGGTCTTGGGTCGAGCGTCCTCTTCTTCGGATTGATCGCTTTGATGTGGGTTGCGAGCGGGGCGAGCGTTTCCGGCCTGGCGCAAAGTGCTTCCAATATTGGTGGATATTTCACCAACCTGCCAAAGTTCACCAGCCCGCTGACGGACTATCACGCCTTCTATCTGTTCTGGTGGTTTGCCTGGAGCATCATGATCGGCCAGTTCGTGGCGCGCTTTGTGGGCGGTCTTCGTACTTATCAGTTGATGATCGCACTTTTGGTCTTGCCGTCGATTCCAATCGCACTGTGGTTCTCGGTCTTGTTCATCTATCACAGCCAGGGGATCGAATTGGTACGAATGCTACAGGTCTGCATGGTGATCGTTGGGGTCATATTTGTCGTCAACTCACTCGATTCTTTGACCCGTCTCTACTCGGAAAATCTCGGGCTCACTGTGAAGCGGCTTGGCGGTCTCGCCTATGTCGCCGCGCATTGGGGGCTGCTGTTTGGATTGATCCTGCTTTACCAGTTCACATCGCTGAAGATCGAATGGATTGGACTGATTGTGATCGGCATCTATTGCGCGATTTATGTTCTCACCTTTATCAGGCGCGACGCGCTGATTGGCGCATTAGATTCAAACGCGGTGGAAAATGACTAAGACGTACGATTACATCATCGTTGGTGCAGGTTCAGCAGGTTGTGTGCTGGCCAATCGTTTAACCGAAGACGGTAAGAGCTCGGTTCTGCTGCTGGAAGCTGGCGGAAGCGATCGCAACATCATGATCGCGATGCCCACCGCCTTGTCCTATCCGATGGCGTCCAAGACCTACAATTGGGGTTACGATTCAGACCCTGAGCCATATGTCGACAATCGCCGGATTACCTGTCCACGCGGCCGCGGGCTTGGTGGAACATCGTCGATCAATGGCATGGTCTATGTGCGCGGGCATTCCTGCGACTATGAAGAGTGGGAAACGCTCGGTGCAAAGGGCTGGGGCTATGCCGATTGTCTTCCCTATTTCAAGCGCGCCGAAACATGGCAAAATGGCGAAGACGCGTATCGCGGCGGCGACGGGCCGCTCGGTGTTTCCGGCGGCAATAACATGGCGTTCAATCCGCTTTACCAAGCCTTCATCGATGCGGGGGTTGAGGCGGGGTATCCACGAACCGAAGACTATAACGGTCATTGCGGCGAGGGCTTTGGCGCCATGCATATGACCGTCGAGGGCGGCGTTCGCTCATCGACCTCGCGGGCCTATCTGCGGCCGGTCTCCAACCGGCGCAACCTGACTGTTATGAAACACGTGCTGGTCGATCAACTGCTGCTCGATGGGAAGAAGGTGACAGGCGTGAAAGCGCATCACCGTGGCAAGCCAGTTGAGCTGAAAGCGGGCAGGGAAGTGATCCTATCGGCGGGGTCGATTGCATCGCCGATGATTTTGCAGCGCTCCGGTATTGGCCCAAGCGAACTCATGTCGCGGCTGGGGATAGCGCCAAAGCACGATCTGCCCGGGGTCGGGCAAAATCTACAGGATCATCTGGAAGTCTATTTTCAGTTCCATTGTAAGCAGTCCGTCAGCCTCAACAGCAAGCTCAATCCGTTCAGCAAGTTTTTGATCGGCGCGCGTTGGTTCTTTTTCAAATCAGGGCTCGGCGCGACCAACCATTTTGAATCCTGCGCATTTATTCGATCTCGCGCGGGCCTAAAATCACCCGATATCC
>JALUWJ010000255.1 GCA_027019605.1 Henriciella sp.
GTCCCTAACATTCAGGAAGCAATGGACACCTATCGCACGCTATATGGCGCGACAGACATTACCGAGCCGTTCGATATGCCCGCGCAAGGCGTGAAGGTTTGCTTCGTCAATTTACCGAACAGCCAAATCGAGCTGATCGAGCCGCTGAACGAAGACAGCCCAATCCATAATTTCATCCAGAAGAATCCTAGAGGCGGGCAGCATCACGTTTGCTTTGAAGTCGAGGACATCAATGTCGCCGTCACAGAGATGAACGCGCGCGGCGCAACCGTGCTTGGGGAACCCCGCATTGGCGCGCACGGAACGATGATTGTTTTCGTTCATCCGAAGAATTCAAATGGCGTTTTGGTTGAACTGATGGAAACGCCAAAGGATGGACACCACTAATGGACCCGGTTGGCTTCATCGTTGTTTTTATCATTACCTGGTGGCTGAGCTTTTTCTGTGTGCTGCCGATTGGGGTGCAAGGTCAGTTCGAAGATGATGGCGAAGTCATCGAAGGCACCGAAGCAGGCGCGCCGAAAAAGCCGATGCTCAAGAAGAAAGTCCTGTGGGCGAGTATTGGCGCGATCGTGCTGACGCTGATTGCGCATTTCTTCGTCGTGCCATGGTTGGCCAGCCAATAGGCTTGCAGAGTGAACAAAAAAGGGGAGGTCGAAAGACCTCCCCTTCTTCTTTGTTTGGCGTTTGTATCCGCTAGAAAGCGTAACGGATACCAACTTCGAAGCGACGGTCATTGACGAAGCTTGAGCGTGCAAAGCGCTGACCGGCTTGGTCAACTTGCTGACTTGCGAACGCTTTGGTGTCCAGCAGGTTCGCACCTAGAACACTGAGCTGCACATTATCTGTGACGTCCCATTTGAACGACGCATCGAGGAAGCCAATCTCTTCTTGGATAATTGGGTTACCCGTCACGAAGTCACGGTAAGAACTGAAATAGTCAGATCTCCAATTGTACGCGAGACGCGCTTCGAAACGATCATCCTGATAGATGCCCACCAAGTTCCCCGACAGATCAGACAGGCCAAGCAGCTCGTCGATGCCGAAGCGGAAGACGGTCAGGAAGTCATCAGGAACACCGTCGCCATCCGCATCCTGGAACTCAGGAAGTGGCGTGGATTTGGAGTCGATGATCGTGAAGTTTGCCTGGACCCCGAGGTTTCCAAACAGACCCGGCCATTCTGTGAAGAATTGCTGATAGGCTACTTCGACACCAGTGATCTCACCATCATTCAGGTTGTTGTTTCCTGAGAACGTAAGCGGGATCGTAAATCCGTCGAATGTCGCGGTACCTTCCGTGCTGTCTGTAAAGACGATGATGTTCTTGATGTCTTTATAGAAGGTCGAAACCGTGAACTGACCATCATCACCAAAGTACCATTCGAACGAAAGATCGAGGTTGGTTGATTCTATTGGATCGAGATTTGGATTACCGCCATCGATCCGGATTTCATCCGGAAGAATGTCGATAACAGCGTTTCCGCCGTCCGCTCCAAGTTGCGTTGGATCGGTCACAAAGCCCAGCACAGCGCGATGGTTCCGGCTTGCATTGAGTTGATCAATATTTGCTGGCGTAATCGATTGGCTCGCCGCGAAGCGGACAAGCATCTCGTCATTCAGCTCATATTTCACGTTCAATGAAGGCAGCAGATACTCATAGGTGTTTGAGATTTCGATCGGCTGGTTCGCCTGATCCAAATAGGCTGCAAGTTCTGGCAGGAAGGTCCGTGGGTTTGCCCCATCAGTGGCGTCACCATTCAGCTGAGCGAACTCACTGAACGTCCCGATTCCGCCGCCGGTTGTTTCGTTGCGTACGTAACGAAGACCAACATTACCAGACAGTGCGGTACCATCGCCGAACTCATTGCCGAAGTTCAGCATACCGTAGAGGTTTGTCACTTTCTCGTTGACCAGGCCGTCTACGCCGCGACCGGCATAGTCGATCACACCGTTCTGGTTGAGCGGGACCCAGTCACCAATCTGCAGATTTCCGTCATTGTTGATCTGCGTGTTGATCAGAGGCTCACTCGCGATCGAGTTCACGAAAGCAGCATAGTCTTGAATTTGCGTGCGGGATGGGAAGACAATCCCAGCATCGCCGACAAACACACCGCCGCGCTGGAAGTCAGAGAAATCAAAGACTTCAAACGCATCAGCATCTGCACGGTTTGAGTATGGCAGGTATCCGCCCGCCCATGGTGGAGCGATGCCGGCCCAGTTGAGGCCCGCGCTTCGGTTATTCTGTTCGCGCTCAGAATAGCGAGCTCCGAATTTGACAGAGTCAAACCAACCATCGTCGGCAAACTCATACTCGGCGTCACCGCGAATAGCGTACAGGTCACCTGAATTGTCCTGGAACTCGTCCGCTGCATAAAGCAGGAAGGCGTTCGACGGATCAGACAGTGAGGTTGGCGGAAGGCCAGTGCTGCCACCACGTGGAACCCACGATTGTAGCGGCGTATCCGTTACAAACAGGCTGACTTCAGGATTCATTGGATCAGAGAAGTCATAGAAGTAATCAGCAAAGTGATTACCGCCTGCCCACAGACGATTAAGCCGTGCTTCGGCTTCGGTATAGTGCGCGTCAAACTCGAAGAACCACTGATCAGATGCGCGCCATTTCAGGTTTGCACTAATGTCTTGAGTGACAGAGTCACGCTCCTCAAAAACTGCAAGTGATTGGAATGGAGTACCAAGGCCTTGTGTGCCAGCACCGCCATCACCCAACCAATCGCGAAGACCGTTGGAAACCAAACCGGACTCGTACAGGCCGCCCGTCACAGGTCGTATTGTTTCACAAATGCCGATACCGCCATTTGCCGCTTCGCCATTCCCGTTACACTGGGCAATGCCTTCAGATGAGAACGGGCGAATGCCATAACCGCCTTCGCTGGTTGGGAATGCCCAGTTGGCCCAGGATTCCGCATCCGTGAAGAACTCGAATGTGCGTTCGTCAGATTGCGTTTCGTTTTCTACGCGAACAGCTTTGACTGTCAGCTCAGTGTTGCCATCTGGTGCGCGCCATTGGCCGGCCAGATAATAACTGTCGCGTTCACGTTCGAACTCGACATCACGGGCCTGCCAGCCGCCTGGCAGAGCGATGTTCTCGCCAGACCCGAAGGGATCAGGGAGGGTTAGCAATGGTCCAAACTGGAAGCCATGAATCGCTGAGTTTAGCGTTGATGTAGAGAAGGATCCAAGCAAACCAAATTCGCCGCTTGATGTGTCCCAGCGATTGCCGAGCACCGCGCTGAAGCCTGGGCTCCATTTTTCTGCGAGGTCTGTGTAGGTGCCGTCGGCGATTGCGACTGCAACGAGACCATCACGATCGAATGGTTCCAATGTGCGGAGGTTTACGACGCCAGAGATACCACCTTCGATCATGTCAGCGCGTTGGTTTTTGAAAACTTCAACGGCGCCGATCAGTTCAGGTGGAATACTCGCCCACTCAAGGGCGCGGCCACCATTCGCAGAGAAGGCATCACGACCATTGAATTCTGAACGGACGTATTGAAGGCCACGAATAATGTTGCCTGAGCCTTCTGGGGACGGGAAGTCACCGTCACTGCCACCAAGTTCAAAGCGCTGTGTCACAACACCTGGGACACGCGCAAGAGCTTCAGCGACTGAAAGGTCTGGAAGCTGTGAGACGTCCGACGCAGTGATTGAATCTACGAACGTGTCAGAGTCGCGTTTCAGGTTCCGCGCAGTCTGCAGGGCGCCCCGAACACCTTGCACAACGATAACGTCCTGCCGGGCCTCATCTTCAGTTGTGTTATCGCTAACATTTTCAACCTGAGCGTCAGCGTCCGTGTCGTCAGCCTGCGCCCACGCACCGGGCATGCCTAAAGCCGCAACAAGTGCGGTGCTTCCCAAAAGTGAAAGTTTGTTTGGCCCTCGCCGGCCAAGTCTAGACTTAGAATTCACTGATCTACCTCCCTAAATCGAATTCAGTGATACTTTTTTGACCGCAGCAAAACTGCGGTGATCTCTCATCAGCGATTGGTTGCAGGTGTGATCCCACGCTAATCGCTTAAGCAAATGTTCTGATTACCTCTCTGCGACCACACTCCATGGTCGTGTTGTTTCCTCGCCATATTTGCCCCGGTTGTGCACGAATGCCGCGGGTGCTTTTTTCATATTGATAGCGCTATCATTTTTCCTTCCGATAAGGCAAGGGTTGAGTCATAAAAGTGATATAGAAAACGCATTTAGAGGTGTTGGCATGCAAAAACCTATGAAAGTATGCATCCTCGGGGGAGGGACTGCGGGCTGGATGACGGCGTCCGCACTGTCCAATAAATACAAGGGTTTAGGCGTAGAAATAACACTCATTGAATCCGATCAGATCGGAACTGTGGGCGTCGGTGAGGCAACTTTACCACACATCCGGTTTTTTAATGAAACGCTCGGAATAGACGAGCGAACCTTCATGAAAGAGACCGAAGCGACGTTTAAACTGGGAATCGAATTTTGCGATTGGGGCGCACTCGGAGATCGCTACATTCATCCGTTTGGAGACTATGGTGTGCCGCTTCACGGGATGGATTTTCATCAGCTTTGGCTGCGTTTGAAAAACCATGGAACGGTCACGCGTCTTGATGATTATTCATATCCCATCATTGCCGCCGAGCAGGGACGTTTTCAGATTCCAAGCGGCGATGTGAACACGATTGGATCCAACTTTGGCTATGCCTACCAGTTTGATTCGAGCCTCTACGCTAAGTTCTTGAGACGTTATGGTGAGCAGAATGGTGTTATTCGGATCGAGGGAAAAGTCGTTGTAACCGCACTAAACCCGTCCACCGGGGGTGTTGAGAGTGTAACGCTAGAGAACGGCAAGCAGATCCAGGCGGATCTTTATATAGATTGCTCCGGGTTTCGGGGGGTGTTGATCGAGCAAGCCTTAGAAACTGGATATGATGATTGGTCGGAGTGGTTGCCATGCAATCGTGCCGTGGCGGCGCCCTGCGAAGCCCGTGGTCAGCTTTTGCCCTTTACGCGCGCGACGGCTCGACAAGCCGGGTGGCAATGGCGCATCCCGCTGCAGCACAGAACCGGCAATGGTTATGTCTATTGGAATGAATTCATCTCCGACGATGAAGCGACGCATCAATTGATGAGCACTCTGGAGGGACCGGCACTCGCGGACCCGAAACAACTCTTCTTCAAAACCGGGCGACGCAAGAAATTCTGGAACAAGAATGTTGTGAGCATTGGTCTTTCGGGTGGTTTTCTGGAACCGCTCGAGTCGACCTCTATCCATCTCATACAGGAAGGGATCACGACGCTGGTTGAATTATTCCCCAGCGAGGGCATCCACCCGCTCGACATCGAAGAATACAATGAGCGAATGGGCCTCAATTTTGAGCGCGTCCGTGATTTCTTGCTGCTCCACTATATCGCGACGCAGCGAGATGACAGCGACATGTGGCGTTATTTCCGCAATATGACCTTACCGGACAGTTTGCAGGAAAAGCTCGATGCGTGGATGCGCCGTGGCTATGTTCTGCAATATGAGATCGGGGTGTTCCTCCCGCCAAGCTGGGTGGCGGTTATGCTTGGGCAGAACCTGGTTCCGACAGCCTATGATCCGCGCGCCGATGCAATCGCGCAGGAGGCATTGCAGGGACAGTTGGATCAAATCAAATCCCAAACCTTGCAGGCGGTCCACGCAACGCCGGAGCAAAGTGAATTTCTGCAACGCTATGGCGCTGCGTCCCAAACCCGTCCTTTAATGGCGTCATAAGGAAGGAGGGATGAAAGGCGTGGACGCAACACATAACACTCAACAGAAGACGATCATTATCTGCGGTGGTGGGCTCGCGGGATATCTGACGGCAGCGCAACTCTCAAATCAATTGCGGTCATCGCACCGCATCGTCCTGTTGCCGAATGCCGGATCGTCTGCGTTGGACTTTATGTATGGCGGTGCGACTGCGCCAAACGCCTATGAGTTCCTGCGAAGCATTGGGCTCGATGAGCCGACACTTATTCAAAACACGTCGACGTCTTTTTCATTCGGTACACGCATACAGTCATGGCCAAAGACCGATTCAGATTGGGTTTTATGTCATCATTTGCCGCTGCCCGCACTTCATGCGGTACCGTTCCAGCATCACCTGGCGCGTGCCGGAGCTGACTTGCAGGGCTTACTGGTGTCCGCGGCGGCCGCAAAAGCTGGAAAGTTCGCGCATCCTCCGCAAGATCCGAAAGTGCCGCTTTCGAGAGCTGAATACGGATATCAATTCGACGCCGACGAGCTTGTCAATCTTTTGCAAAAAAATCTGGCGCGCAGTGCGGTCGAGATACGCTCTGAAGCCGTTACCGGAATTGATGCCGATGGTGAGACGATATCGGGCGTATCGCTGGAAACAGGGGAACAATTGCGGGGCGAGCTCTATATAGATTGCACCGGTCCAGAGCGAACATTGCTGACGGCTTTAAACGAGACGTTCAAAACGGATCGGACTATTTCAGCGCGAACCACATCTGATGTCGCCGATAGGCTAGGGCCGGCTTCTCGGGAGTTGATCGCCAGTGCATCAGGCTGGGAGATCAAAACGCATTTGCAGGGCCGCGCGCAAAGCTTGCGCCTATCGTCCGATCAAGGCGAACACACCTTATCGATTGGCCGCGTGGACGCAGGATGGCGCGGGAATTGTGTTGCACTTGGGCTCGCCGCGTATGCGATGGAGCCTTTGACGCCGGCGCCGATGATGCTCTTGCAGGCGGACATTGAGCGATTGCTTGAGCTTATACCTGTATCGAGCGACTGCTGCATCGAGCGCAAGGAGTACAATCGCCGTGTCAATGATGACGTGTCACATGCTCGCCTGTTCCAGGATGCTCTACTGGTATCGTCAGGCGCGTATCAGACGCCATTTTGGGAGGAGGCCGTGGCGAGGGTTCGATCAGAGGCGCTAGACCGCAAGATTGCGCAATACGAGCATCGAGGA
>JALUWJ010000256.1 GCA_027019605.1 Henriciella sp.
TCAGATCTCCACGCTCTACGCCCGCAAAGCCAAAAAAGGCGCGAGCGAGTTTCGTAAGGCGGTGATCAACAAGACATCAGGCGGCGCGCGGCAATTCTTGAGCAAAGAGCTGCCAGCCTATGTCGATGCCTATGTCACGATCTCCACCGGGCAAGGAACATTCGGCAATATGACCGACCAGGTGAATGAATGCCTCAATCACCTGCGCTTGATTGACCACCAATTATGGCGGGCGCCAGCTCTCAAATTCCTCGTGAATCACAATGGCAGCCCCGAGAACGCCTTCATCTTCTTTAGAAATCTGGAGCGATTTGCCTTTGGCGCCATGATGGCGATCACTGATCAGCGGAGCCGTCAGCGCCGCTATCAAAAAATCGCCGATAATGCAGACAATATCCGCAATCTGTTTGCGGAAAATGGCCCTCTGGCGCTGTCACGCGAAGAACGCCGTGAAATCTCAAACCGATTGCGCAGCAGATTTGGCGCCTTCTCTCAGCGACGCGCGATTGCCTTGCGGATGAATGCTGAAATCGAGAGCGGAAAAGCCCTTGGCCCCGGAGACGGCGCCACTGTTGAGCATGTTCTGCCGAAGAATCTCCCCGAAGAGTCGCCTTGGAAAAATGCTTGGCCGAACACCGCCGTGCATAGAGATCTGGTCGATACGATCGGGAATTTCGCCCTGCTTTCATCGGCGACGAATCAGAAGGCCGACAATCTTTCGTTTGCTGAAAAGAGAGATCTGTACTTCGCAGAAGGTGATCCAGAGTTCGCCCTCACCCGCGATATCAAAGAAAAAGTCGCGTGGACGCCCGAAGTCACTCGGAAACGCACAGAGCATCTCTCTACAATTATGGAAAATGCCTGGCAGCTCGATCGTGCCCTGCCGGTAATCTAGAGCAAATATCTAAATGGAGCGCGCTAAGACAGAGACTCTTCGAGTTTCCGGTCCGCGGCATAATCCGCGAGTTTATCGGCGGCGTTGCGGGCTTTATCGATGCTCTGGTCGAGTTCGGTCAGCGCATAGGAGGCAGAATTAATCTCATCGATCTCGAGGTCAGACAGTGTCGAGACAAAGGTTCGACGCGCTTTCTTCGCGGTCACCAGTGCGCTTTCATAGCTCAGCAGATCCGCTCTAAGTGCTTTGGCAGAAATCCCAGCGCCAAAAAGCTTATCAACTTCCATCGTCGCCACATCTAGACCGTGCGCGGCGCTTTCAATATCGGCCTGAACAAAAGAGATTTGCTCTGAACTGGCCGCAGATTGGCTGGTTACGAGCTTCAAATAAGTCCCTTCCGGAGACTCGCCTTCACCGCTTGTGCCATCCATCAACACGCGCGCAAACCCGAGAAGACCGGTGTTTTTCGCGATCCAAAGCTTGCGCTCTGCAAGGTCTGTGTAAGCGTCTGAGACTTTTTTGAGACTGCTTTCGGAGGCAGAGAGATTCGTTTCAACGGTTGCTTCAGAAGCCACCATGGAAACGGTTGCGCACCCTGTTAGGCCCGTCATCAAAAGGATGGAAACAAGTACACTACGCATTTCGGCTTCTCACCTGCCTAAAACATCCCTCACCTGCAATAACACATACAGATGAGAAAATCGCCGTCCATACCCTTTATTCATAAGCTAACTGCCGATAGGTGAAGAGGTCGTGAACAAAGGCAAAAAATGCTTAAACTTTATCCACCGATAGAAGCACGACGTACTGGATTCTTGCGCGTCAGCGACCTGCACGAGATCTATTGGGAAGAATCAGGCAACCCTCAAGGCTTGCCGGTAATCGGTATTCATGGCGGCCCTGGCGGCGGTTCAAGCCCTGAAATGCGCCGGTTTTTCGACCCAACCGTGTATCGCATCATTTTAATTGATCAGCGCGGGTGCGGGAAATCGACCCCGCACTCAGAATTGCGCGAAAACGATACATGGGCCCTGGTCAGCGATATTGAAGCGGTTCGAGAGCATCTCGGGATCGAGAAATGGGTGCTGTTCGGTGGATCTTGGGGCTCCACGCTGGCGCTGTCCTACGCCGTCACGCACACGGAACGAGTCTTCGGCCTCATCTTGCGCGGGATCTTTTTGCTGACTGAATCCGAGGTGCGTTGGTTCTATCAGGAAGGCGCGAGCCGCCTGTTCCCTGATTCTTATGATCGCTATGTCGCCCCCATCCCGGAAGCCGAGCGCGGTGATCTGCTGCACGCTTTCTATCGGCGCCTGACAGGCGATGACAAAGCAGCGCGACGCGCCGCCGCGAAAGCATGGGCGTGCTGGGAAGGTGAAACCATCACAATCCAGGGCCCAACCAGTCGCCCGAAACGCTTCGAAGAAGACGATTTTGCCGACGCCTTCGCCCGCATCGAATGTCACTATTTTGTGAACAAGGGGTTCTTCGAGAAAGATGGTTGGCTGCTAGAACAGGCCGCCGAGAAGCTCGCAAATATTCCCGGGAAAATCATTCACGGCCGATATGATGTCGTTACTCCGCTCTCGACCGCTTGGGGATTGAAAAAAGCCTGGCCGATTGCGGAATTGGACATCGTCCCGAACGCTGGACATTCCAGCCTCGAGCCTGGAATCGTCGACAAACTCATCCGCAGCACACGCGATTTTGGCCGGCGCTTTCGCTCGGAATAAAGGAATAAGCGACCAAGCCCACCACTCTTGATTGTTTGAACCTATCGAAAAAATACAATTTTTCTATTCGCCTTATTGGTGTGTGATCCTACGTCCTAAGCGTTAAACTTGGGAGTGATATTCAATGAAACATCTATTGCTGGTGGCCTCAGCTGGGGCCGCCCTTGTTGCTTGCGTAAATGTCGAGACATCTGACGCACCCGCCGAAGCCGCTGAAACAGCCGCTGCGGAAACCGAAGCTGCGGTTGAAGAAGTGACTGAGGTCGTCGAGGCGTCCGTGCCAGAGCTCTGCTTGGACGCAGGCCCCCAGACACCGCGCGATATTTCCAGCACGGTTGGCCTGAACACTGTGTCCTTCCCGAAAGCTCCACCAGCGAGCTCGATGAACCTCTGCAATATTCACACGCACACAAATGCCGAGCACAAAGGTCCAGGCTTCAGCGTGTTCGTCGATGCCACTGACAATGGTGGGTATGCCTGCAATGAAACAGCGGATCTCAGCGCTGAAGAGCTCGCCCCATCTGAAGGTGCCTATAAAGGCGTTGTTCCTGGCCAAACCATCGAAGTGCACTGGGTTCACACAACCTGCGACGCAACCCCTGGCGAAGGCCTGGGCGCCTGCGTGCCTGAGGGCTGCACAGATCCGCTTCTGCGGGTTGAAGCGCAAACATTTCTGGTCGTGAACGACGCCAATGCGCTCGATTTCACACAGATGGCCGCGGTCGTGGAAGAAAAAGGCGGCTTCTACCAGGCCGGCATGATCCCTGCTGACACAGGTACGCCGGTCACATTCCCAGGCTCAACAACTGGACCGAGCTATACACAGTCCGTCTGCTCACCCGCTCAGGTCACCTGGAATGTCCGGCCAATGTGCGCAAAGCTTGATATCAACTCGCTGCACAAATGGGCGGAAGAAGGCAATGTCTTCAACGAGACCAAGTCGCACGGCGTTCGCCAATTGGTTACCGCACCAGAATTGCTGTCGCCAATTCAATAGTTTTAGCAGCACTTCGCTGACTTGAGGGACATTTCTCCCAAATACAAAAAACCCCGCCTCGAAACCGAGACGGGGTTTTTCTTTTAGGGTTTTTCAGATCCTAGAATTTGTCGATAATTCCGAACACCAGGATCACACCAATGGCTGGCGGCACGATCCATCGAACCGCGAACCGCCATAGGTTCATCACAGTGCCTTCTCCGAACTCTGAGGTCAGCATGTCTCGGCTGAGCACCCAGCCTGAGAACACAGCGACCAGCAGGCCACAGAGCGGCAGCATAATCGTGCCGGTAATCATATCGGCAAAGTCGATATAATCTGCTGAGTAGACATAGCCTGCACCGATCATAAACAGCACAAACCCGACCCCAAGCGCGGCGCCCCAACGGTTCACGCCTTGGCGTTCCTCAAGCCAGGACACACCCACTTCCATCAGCGAGATGGATGAGGTCAAAGCGGCGAACAATGCGAGCGTAAAGAACGCGCCACCAATCAGGCTTCCCATCGGCATCGCTTCAGATCCGAACGCAATTGGAAGCGACACGAAGAAGAGGCTTGGCCCGCCCGCTGGGTCTGCGCCGAACGCAAACACGATTGGGAAGATCGCAAAGCCCGCAATCAAAGCCACCATCGTATCCGCACTTGCGACGATCGCGGAAGATTTCGGAATATTCGTGTCCTGCGACAGGTAGGCGCCATATGTGATCATCAAACATGAGCCTACGCCAATCGAGAAAAATGCCTGCCCGACAGCTGCCAGGAAGGTGCTGAAGGTCACTTTGCTGAAGTCTGGCTGCAGCAGGAATGCCGCCGCTTTGGCGCCATCACCATTGATCAATGCAAACGCCACAATGCCAAGGAGCAGAATGAAGAAGAGCGGCATCAGGATGGTCGCCGCCCGCTCAATACCGCCTTTGACCCCGCGCGCGACGATGAATGTGTTCACCGCGATAAACCCGCCGAGACACCAAAGGATCATGCCCCGGTTGCCAATCGTTTCACCAAAATTGGCGCCAGAGGTTTCAGCCGTAAAGCCTTCAAATGCCCCAGAAAAAGCTTGCGGAATAAACGCAATAACCCAGGCCGAGATAACCATATAGAATGTCAGAATGAAGAATGCCGCGAGGGAGCCAACCCAGGCGACAAAGCCCCAATTTGCGCTTTTGCTTTCCGCACGCGCCAAGGAATGAATGCCTTCAACAGCAGACATGCCTGATTTTCGGCCCATGCCATATTCGGCCATCAGAACCGGTAAACCAAAAAGCACGACGCAAGCGAGGTAGATGACAATAAAGGCGCCGCCTCCATTCTCACCTGCCGTGAACGGAAACCGCCAAAAGTTGCCGAGGCCGACGGAGGATCCCACCGCGGCCATAATGAATCCAAAGCGCGAGCCCCACGTATCTGTCTTACGACCGATCGCTGCCATAAATATCTCCTCCCGAGGAATGATTTTGGCCGAACACTAGCCTTCGGGTGGCAAAAATCAACGCGATCACTGGGTTTTGGAGCAAGATTGATTGCGAATTTGCCGGGTGATCAAGCGCCCGTATTGATCGGGTCTTTTCGGCCGAGATGAACCGCGCCGACCAAGCCAAAACACGCAGCTGTCGTGATCATCACCGTCCCGCCATATGACAAGAGCGGCAGCGGCACGCCGACCACAGGCACCAAACCCAGCACCATCGCAACATTGAACAAGATATAGAAGGCAACTGTGGCAACGGCGCCAGCCGCCGCGAATCTGGCGAACAAGCTTGTTGCTCGCAGCGCGATGGTCAGCCCCAATCCCAATATCAACATCCACAGGATCAACACGCCGCTGGTCACCAGAAACCCAAACTCTTCTGCCAAGACGGTCAAAATGAAGTCTGTGTGCTGCTCGGGAATATAGTCGAGTTGTGACTGCGTGCCTTCCATATAGCCTTTGCCGGTCCAGCCGCCGGACCCGATGGCAATCTTGGCCTGCTCAATTTGATAGCCATCATCCATCACATTGACCGATTGCCCTGTCAGTTGGGCCAGATAGGTGTCCACACGCTCTCTTTGATAGTCCTGCAGGACAAAGAAATAGATGGCGGGGATGCTTGCAACCGCAGCCACGCTAATCGCCATAATCACACGCCACCAAAGGCCCGCGAGAAAGATCAGAATGCCGCCTGAGGCGAAGAGTGCGAGTGTCGTTCCAAAATCTGGTTGCCGAAAGATCAAGGCGGCCGGCAGCAATATCAAACCCAAGGCCGGCAGGTGGATCAGAAACCCGCCCGAATAATCGTTCCAACGCTTGTGGTAATAGGCGGCCAGCGCGAGCGTCAGCGTAACTTTCATAAACTCAGACGGTTGCACACCGATCGGGCCAATTTGCAGCCAGCGCTGCGCGCCGCCGCCGGTAGATCCAAAAAACTCCACCCCAACCAGAAGGATCAGGGTCGCCAAATAACTTGGCCAGGCGGCCCAAAACCACCATCGAATGGGCACAAGCGCGGTGACCAATAGAACGACGAATGCAACTGCAAACCGGGTCGCCTGGCGCATTGGCAGACCCGCTTCCTCTGGATTGGTGAAGGTCGCTGAATGCAGGATCGCGACGCCAATCATCGCCATCGCGCAGATCATCAGGATCAGGCCCCAAGGCAATGACTGGACCTGACTGAGCAAGGATCGACGCGAGAAGTCGAGCGTGTTGGAGCGGATCGTGACCATTTCTATGGCCCTCCGCTACCCGTACCGCCTGCCCCGCCGACAGATGCGGTTCGCGTATAGGCCGGCGCGCGGCGTGCATCGAGGCGCAGCGCTTCAGCGATGATGTCACGGGCAACTGGCGCGGCAGCTTTGGAGCCGCCCTCACCATGCTCGACAATAACCGAGATTGCATACTTAGGGTCATCGTGCGGCGCGTAAGCGACAAAGAGCGCATGATCTCGCAGGCGGCGATCAATCGCGTCACCTTTCAGAATCCCGGTTCGGCGTTCCGCCGCAGAAATCCGCCGCACTTGCGACGTACCCGTTTTACCGGCCAGCCTTGGGCCGCCTAATCCGAGATCGCCTGATCGAAGCGCGGTTCCGCCCGCTTCCGACGTCACGCCATACATGCCGGCTTTCATCCGCTGCATGAACTCTGGATCCAGAGGCGCATCGAATGGAATATCACTTTCAGGCCGTGGGCCTTCGCCGATAATTCTAGGTGTGATCACTCGGCCCTCAGCCGCGATGCGGGCGCTCATAACCGCGAGCTGAAGCGGCGAGGCTGAGACTTGCCCCTGCCCGATGCCAACATTTAGCGTTTCACCTTCATACCAAGGTTCACCACGCGCGGCGCGTT
>JALUWJ010000257.1 GCA_027019605.1 Henriciella sp.
GTCCTCTTCTCGCACGGTGTTCAAGATCCGCGGATCGACATTTATGAAACCGAAGTGATGGTGAAGACCTTGCGCGCAAATGGCATCGATGCGCCATACATCCGCATTGAGGATGAGGGACATGGGTGGCGGAAGCTTTCAAACCGTTTGTTCTACTATCGCGCGCAGGCTGAATTCCTCGAAGAGGTCTTCGAATCTGAGGAATAGCTACTCTTTGGCGGGAGGCGTGAGCAGATCTTGCGCCTCCATCCATCCGACAAATTGATCGAACCAGTCATCGGCTGGGACGCCGCGTTTGTAGCTGCCAAAGCCATGTCCGCCGGACTGGTAATAATGAAGCTCAACCGGAACGCCGGCTGACTGCCAGGCTTCGACAATGCCAAAGCCTTGGCCTGCAAAGAGGCCATCATCGGCTGCCAGTGCAGCAAACATAGGCGGGGCTTGCCCGGGCACCTCGACAGTGTTCATCGGGCCATAAATGTAACCGAGATAGTTCGGCTTCGGCGCGCCGTCCTCGCCGGACATCGTGACGCCCAAGGCTGTGATCGCACCTGCAGAGAAACCGAGCATACCGATCTTGTCGGCATCATAGCCCCAGGTGTCGGACTGGGTTCTTACTAGGCTTAGAGCTGTCTGCGCATCGGCGACAGCGAACGGAATGCCTTGCGTTACATCAACCTGCGGATCGCCTGGTTGCGGCGCCCAAAGCGCACTCATAAAGGCACCGAAATCGCCCGCTTCGGTTGGGGTTTCCATCGTGCGATACTTCAAGACAAAGGCTGCGATACCGCGTTCGGCGAGCCACTCGGCAATTGGGTAGCCTTCATTGTCCATAGAGACGAACTGAAACCCGCCGCCTGGAATAACGATCACCGCCGCGCGGGTCGCGTCAGGATCTTCTGGCAAAACAGGCAGAAGCGTTGGCACAGAGACGTTCGTGGCCCAGCGTTCGGTGCCGGCATTGCGCCAGACTTCTTGGAGGGCTGAATCTTCAGAGCCAGGCGCAGCGCCGTCATATAACTGGATCGCCCCAGAATCTTCGGGCGCAGGAACCTCAGCAAACGGGACCGGATCGGGATTATCTTGCGCCATAACACCCGAGTACAGGAAACAAGCGGCGGCCCCTAAGGCAAAGATTTTGGTTCGCATCGATCGGGAGCTCCTTTGCGTCATGAGAGGAGCCTACTGCAGTTATGCGCTGAGGAACAGCCGGGCTCAATCTCTGTCTGCGAAGGCTTTCAGAACCGCCTCCGTTGAGGTGACCTCTGCATACTCACCGCCCAGCAAAGCCAAAGACAAATCGAAGACATCTTGGGCGGGCCAGGTTTTTCCCTTGTGATCGACCACTGGGACCGCGGTCGTTCCATCTTGAGGAAGAAGGATCTGGTATCCCAAGGCTTTCCCCGCGCGGATCGTAGCGTCCATACTATTATGGATTACCACGCCGGTGAGCACGAACTGATCCGCCCCCAATGTGCTAAGAACATCATGCAGATCTGTCCCGATAAAGGCGCAATTCTGGGTTTTGCTGACAACCGTCTCATGGTCACGGGGTGCCACTCGGTCTTGAATTCCGTTCCAAGGACCATGCGTGTGATAGCTCGAGTTTGGATTGGCCTCATCATGTTTGACGTGAACGACGTGTCCATCGCGATCGCGCCAAGCCATCAATAGACGTTCAATCGCATCGATGTAGCTGGGATTGTTCTTTCCATCCCAGACCGGCTGATTGATCGCGTCTTGGACATCTAAAATGATCAGGGGTGGCAGCATAACGCTCACCTGTTTTGGTTCGACGAAGGGGCTTACTGTTTAAGGCGAACCTGGAGGTTTTTCAAAATCAAAGGCGAGCGAACCCTAAATCGCGTCGCCGTACAGATCGTAGGCATCCGCATCAATGATCTTCGCGGGGACGATATCGCCTGGCTGGAGCGCGGTTTCGGACTTTAGATAGACTACACCATCAATCTCAGGCGCATCAGCTTTCGAGCGCGCCAGAAATTCACCAGCTTCATCACTTGGTCCGTCGACAATGACATCTTGCGTGGTGCCGATCTGCGCGGCGGCGCGGGCGGCTGAGATTTCCGCCTGCGTTTCCATGAAGCGATGCCAGCGCTCTTCTTTGATCTCTTCTGGAATGTGGCCCGGTAGGTCTCGGCTGTCGGCATGGGCAACGTTCTCATACTTGAAGCAGCCGGCGCGATCGATCTTTGCCTCGCGGATGAAGTCGAGCAGGATTTGAAAGTCTTCTTCGGTTTCGCCCGGGAAGCCGACAATGAAGGTTGAGCGAATGGCGAGATCTGGCACGTCGCGGCGCCATTGCTGGATACGCTCCAATACGCGGTCCTGTTTTGCTGGGCGTTTCATCGCCTTTAGAACGTTCGCGCTCGCATGCTGGAACGGAATGTCGAGATAAGGCGTAATCGCACCTTCCGCCATCAGCGGGATAAACTTGTCGACGTGCGGATAGGGATAAACATAGTGCATCCGCGTCCACACACCGAGGGAGGAGAGGCCGCGGGCGAGGTCCAGAAAACGGGTCTCATACTCCTCACCCTGCCAGGTCTGCGGCGCATATTTAAGATCCAGGCCGTAGGCGCTGGTATCCTGGCTGATAACAAGAAGCTCTTTGACCCCAGCGCGAACCAATTGCTCCGCCTCAATCAAGACATGATGGATGGGGCGCGACGCGAGGTCCCCGCGCAATTTCGGGATGATGCAAAAGCTACAGCGATTGTTGCAGCCCTCAGAGATCTTCAAATAGGCATAGTGGCGCGGGGTTAGCCGCAAACCGCTTTCAGGGACAAGATCTGTGTGCGGATTGTGCGGCGGCGTCAGGTTTTCATGCACCGCATCCATGACCTGCTCATATTGATGCGGCCCGGTCACTGCGAGCACCTTGGGATGCGCTTTCTCGATCACTTCCGGTTCAGCGCCAAGGCAGCCCGTCACGATGACTTTGCCATTCGCCTCAATCGCCTCGCCAATCGCATCGAGGCTTTCCTCTCGGGCGCTGTCGAGAAAGCCGCACGTGTTGACCAGGACAAGGTCGGCGCCTGAATAATCCGGACTGATTTGGTAGCCTTCGGCGCGCAGACGGGTCACGATCCGCTCCGAATCGACGAGGGCTTTTGGGCAACCCAAAGAGACAATCCCAACTTTTGGGATGGCATTCGGTTTAATCGGTGCGGGGCGGTCGAGGGTGGTCGTCATGGCCGCGCTGTTATACGCTGCGAGCGCATTTGAAAAGGAGCGCGGTTCATGGGTGAGGGTGCGCGAGATCCAAATACGGGACGGTTATGGCTGATCGTCTTTGCCGCTGGGGTGATCGGCCTGGGCACCGGGTTCGCCTTTTGGGACGTGATCGAAGCGGACGGCGGCATGGGCTGGGTCGGTTGGTTGATCATCGTGATGCTTGGCATCATCGCTTACTCAATCAGCTTCTATTTCGGGCACCGGTTTTTTGAAGACTCGCTCGATCAGTACATTGTGTCCGACACGTTCAGCAAAAAACATGACTGGATCGACCTGGAGACGGAAACGCGCGAGAGCGGGGACGCAAAGATCGATGCCTGGGTGGGGCATTACAAATTCATACGGATCATGTTCGCGATGGGACTATTGCCCCTGATCGCTTGTATTTATTTGTTCTTCTTCGCGGTTTGAGCGGGCTGCAGAGCCGAGTGTTTGAGGCTCATCCTGAGCGAAGTCGAAGGATAGGCCTGTGATCGGTGCCACCCTTCTCCTTCGACTTCGCTCAGGATGAGGGCGGAGACTTGCCCCGACCGCCGATCTCTATCGCATCGACTTTGTTTGGATAGATTGCGAGGGCATCTTTGATGGCTGCGACAGCGGGAAATGGCGTCTCATAGGTCCAGATCGCATTTTCGATGATCTCGCCGCTGGCGGTCTGCAAATGGAAATAGGTCGCCTCACCCTTATAGGGGCACCAGCTTGTATGATCAGAGCGTATCAGACGCGACAGGTCGATATCCGTTCGCGGCAGATAGGCCACTGGGGGATAAGCGGCCTCGCGCAGCTCCAAATGCGTTTGAGACACCAAAACAATATCGCCCGCCAGCTTTACACTGACGGGCGTATCTTTTGGTTCGATCGTGATCGGATGGTCCGGACCAGGTTCGAGATGTCGCCGCATCAGGCCGCTTCCATCTCAATGCCTTTTTCGTCGAAATACTCTTTCAGCTCACCCGCCTCGAACATTTCTTTGACGATGTCGCAGCCGCCGACAAACTCACCCTTAACGTAGAGCTGAGGGATGGTTGGCCAATCGGAATAGGCCTTGACGCCTTCCCGAACATCTTGGTTCTCCAAGACATTTACGGCCTGGTACTCGACCCCGAGATAATCCAGCACTTGCACAACCACAGAGCTAAACCCGCATTGCGGGAAGGTTGGGGTGCCTTTCATGAACAGCAATACGTCATTGCCCTTCACGGCATTGTCGATCGAGGTATGGACATCGTCTGACATGGATTACTCCGCTTCTTTCATCACCTGTTCGCGCGCAACCGGCAGGAGCTCTGCCATATGGTCGCGAATACGCGTATCGGTGCGTTCAACACCTGCCTTATCTAGGTCGCCGCGGACTTTTCTGAAGACATCATCATCACCCGCCTCTTCGAGGTCAGAGAGGACGACAGTTTTGGCATAAGCTTCGGCATCTGCACCGTGTAGGTCCATCAGCTCAGCTGCCCAAAGTCCGAGCAGTTTGTTGCGGCGCGCCATGACCTTAAATTCGGTCGCTTCGTCCATTGCGAATTTAGCTTCTTCGGCGCGTTCGCGATCGTCAAATGAAGACATATGTATTCAACCTTGTGCGAGATATTCTGTTTCCGTCGCTGATATAGGGATGATGGGGGCATTGGTGCAAGAAGCCTTTTGCCTAAACAGCGGGTTTCGCGTAAGGGAAGCGCCTGATGCTGCGGGTGGGTGAGTCGGCCCACCATCACACGCTCGAGGGAAAGCGCGATGTCACGCAAACGAATGATCTATGAAGGCAAGGCCAAGATTCTGTATGAGGGGCCTGAGCCAAACACGCTGATCCAGTATTTCAAAGATGATGCGACCGCCTTCAACGCTGAAAAGAAAGCAGTTTTGGATGGCAAAGGCGTTCTGAACAACCGCATCTCAGAGTTCATGATGACCCGCCTTGGCGGTGTCGGAATTCCGAACCACTTCATCAAACGCCTCAACATGCGTGAGCAATTGATCAAGAAGGTCGAGATCATCCCGCTGGAAGTGATCGTACGCAATGTCGCAGCTGGAACCATGTCAAAACGCCTCGGCATCGCGGAAGGCACACAATTGCCGCGCGCAATTGTCGAGTTTTGCTTGAAAGATGACGCTTTGGGCGATCCGCTTGTCTCAGAAGAGCATATCGCGGCCTTTAGCTGGGCGCAGCCGCATGAGATGGACGAACTGATCGCGCTCTCCTTGCGGGTGAATGATTTCATGTCCGGCCTGTTTGCTGGCGTCGGAATCAAACTGGTCGATTTCAAACTCGAATTTGGCCGGTTTTTCGAGAATGATATGCAACGCGTGATCCTCGCCGATGAGATCAGTCCGGATAGCTGTCGTCTCTGGGACCTAGAGACCAATGAAAAGCTCGATAAGGACCGATTCCGCCGGGATCTTGGCGGCGTCACCGAAGCTTATTCAGAGGTGGCACGTCGCCTCGGCATTATCAAAGAATCGCAGCAAGGCGCCAACGTCGTTGATATTTCAGGAGCGAGCAAATGAAAGCCATCGTCCATGTCGGTCTAAAACCAGGCGTTCTCGACCCGCAGGGTAAAGCGGTTGTGGATTCTCTCGGGCGCATGGGATTCGGCGAAGTGGCCAATGCCCGGATCGGGAAAGTCATTGAGCTTGATCTTGAAGGCGTATCTGAAGCTGATGCCGAAGCGCGCGTGAAAGATATGTGCGAAAAGCTGCTCGCGAACACTGTGATCGAGAGCTACCGGATCGAGCTTTCCGCTTAATCCAGGCGCATCAGTTCGATGTTCCGAAATGCGACCGGGTGACTTTCCGCCTGAAGGGCTATGTAGCCTTGATTGACAGGGCCTTGCAGACCCAAGCGCACAACATCTGGATCTGTTGTATCAAATTGTGGTTCAGTGAACACGAACGCTTCCGTGTCATCGATCATCAAGCGCGTTCGGGTTGAGCCTCGAACTTCGACCTCGAAGGAAACCCAGGTCCCCGCGGCTGCCGCTGGGGTTTGAGAGGTCACACAGTGCTGTTTGGTCAGGGTGCCATCCAACACAATGTGCGTTCCAGGCGTGCAAATATTCGCCGTCGTGCGGCCAGGGGTTTGCTCAGATGTGCCCAGCAGTTGGGCCTCGAGGGAGACCGGGAAAGCCTGATCCTGTCGCAGTGTTGTCGGCGCCTGTGCATGCACCATAACACCGCTATTCATATACGCCCAAGGTGGTCCGCCGGGTTTCTGGGCGTCTAAAAATCGATATTCAAATCGCAAACGATAGTTCGCCAACTCCTCATCGAGGAAGAGGTGTCCGAACGCATTGTCGAATTCGGCCATATCCTCATACGTGACGTGGAGTTCGCCATTTTCGACCCTGAATATTCGTGCGGGATCTTCGCCGAGCGCGTGTCCGTTGATTTTCGGGGTCCATCCAGACAGGCTTTCACCATCAAAGATGCTGATCCATTGCGTGGATGCGGCGTCGCTGGCTTTGTTTTGACTGGTGCACGCAACGAGCAGTCCAGCAGACAAAACAATCGAAATTGCTTTTTGAATCACAGCAAAGCTTCCTCTCATGGATCTTATCTCTGCTTTGTTATACCCGATCATCCTTGATGCGTCGGAGTTTTCTTTGTTGAAACTGAACACCTGTTCATAGTTGATTTTATTGAATATTTTTCGACGGACCTTTGCGCGTCATTCGTTTGACCCTCCATGCGAACACAAAATGGAGGACCGCATGATTAAACTGACTTCTATCGCCATCATTTCTGCTTTGGCGGCGCCCGTTGCTCTCGCCGGGCCGGCCGAACGCTTCGAGCGCTTGGACAATCGCCTGGATCGACTCGAACGCCAGGGGGTAATCAAGCAGGGCTCTTATTGGGATCGCGTCGAAGATCGCATCGACCGGCGCGAAAACGTCATCGACCGCCGGGAAGACCGCCGCGACCGCGCTGTAAACAATGGACCACTGGACCGCGTTGAAGACCGGGTTGACCGTTTGGAAAATGTTCAAGACCGCCGTGAAGACAGACGCGATCGTCGCAATCTCTACTAGGACGTCACAATCGAAGATGGGCCAGACGGTTTTCGCTGGCCCGTTTCACAGGTTTGATCTTAGCGCTTAAAGCGATTTTGCCATGACGATGTCGTCATAGACTTCTTCGCCAACTTGAAACTGCCGCGTACCCACTTGGGCGTAGCCTTCGCGTTTGTAGAAGGCGACGGCGCGGTGGTTTTCTTCATAGGTGCCGAGATATATTTTCGGGCAGTTCAAGCTCTGACCATGCAGATCAACCAGGCGGTTAAGCTCTTTGCCTGCGCCGGTGCCATGGAAGCGCGAGAACACATAAATGCGCTTTAGCTCAATATCGTTTTCGCCGGTCTCTTGCGGCAAGTCAGGAGGACACGCCACGGCGTAGCCAATCGGAGCGCTCGTCGGCGCATACTCGACCAACCAACACGCATAGCGTGGGTCACTCGCCTCCAAAAATTTGCGGTAGACTTCTACACTATGCTGGACGCGGCAATGCTCGACCAGGGCCGGGCCTTTTATGTCAAACGGGAAGGCTTCTAAAAAGGTTGCCGCGCCGATGGCGGCGAGGGTTTCTTCCTCTCCGATCTCGGCGCGGCGAATTTTTATTTCAGATGCGTCGACCGACATTAGCCAGCAGACATCGCTTTTTCGAAATTGTCGCCAACCGCATTGAGGAAGCCCTCAGTGGTCAGCCACTCTTGCTCTGGACCAACCAGAAGCGCGAGGTCTTTCGTCATCTGGCCGCCTTCAACGGTCTTGATGATCGTGTCTTCGAGCTTTTGGGCAAAGGCCGTCACCTCTGGCGTGTTGTCCATCCGGCCGCGATGCTGCAGGCCGCGCGTCCACGCGAAGATCGAAGCGATTGAGTTGGTTGAGGTCGCTTCGCCTTTCTGGTGGTTGCGGTAGTGACGGGTCACGGTGCCGTGCGCCGCTTCGGCTTCAACCGTCTTGCCATCGGGGGTCATCAGAACAGAGGTCATCAGGCCGAGAGAGCCGTAGCCTTGTGCGACGGTGTCAGACTGCACGTCGCCATCATAGTTCTTACACGCCCAGACATAGCCGCCAGACCATTTCATCGCAGCTGCCACCATGTCGTCGATGAGACGGTGCTCATAGGTGCCGCCAAATTCTGCGAAGGCGTCTTTAAACTCAGTGTCGAAGACTTCCTGGAAGATGTCTTTGAAACGGCCATCATACTTTTTCATGATGGTGTTCTTGGTTGAGAGATAGACCGGCCATTTGCGCTGCAGGCCGTAATTCATGCTGGCGCGCGCGAAATCGCGGATCGATTGATCCAGATTGTACATCCCCATCGCGATACCGGCTTCAGGGAAGTCGAAGACTTCAAACTCTTGGCTGTCAGACCCGTCAGCGGCTTCCCATTTCATGGTCAGCTTACCGGCGCCAGGGACCAGGAAGTCAGTCGCTTTATACTGGTCACCAAAGGCGTGACGGCCAACCACAACAGGCTGCGTCCAACCTGGAACAAGACGTGGCACATTGTTGATGACGATTGGCTCACGGAAGACAACGCCGCCGAGAATGTTGCGGATCGTGCCGTTCGGGCTGCGCCACATTTTCTTCAGACCAAACTCTTCAACGCGCGCTTCGTCTGGCGTGATGGTCGCGCACTTGACGGCAACGCCATACTGTTTCGTCGCGTTCGCAGCGTCGATGGTGATTTGGTCGTCTGTTTCGTCCCGCGATTCAATCGAAAGGTCGTAATATTTCAGGTCTACATCGAGATAGGGGTTGATGAGCTTGTCCTTGATCATCTGCCAGATGATGCGGGTCATTTCATCGCCGTCCATTTCAACGATTGGGTTTTCGACCTTGATCTTTGCCATGAGAGGAAGTCCTTTGCCTTTATAGGTTTGGGGCCGCCTATAGCAGGTCTACCAGCGGCGTCAAAAGGGGACCTGCGGCTTTCGATTGGTTGACCAATAACAATCGGATGAGGCAGGTGGGGCGCCATGACATCTTCTGCGCCCATAATCATTCTTCACCGTCCACAACTTGGCGAAAATATCGGATCGGCCGCGCGCGCCATGTTGAACTTCGGTCTGACTGAGTTGCGGCTGGTCTCGCCCCGGGATGGTTGGCCCAATCCTGCCGCTGATACCCTGTCAGCCGGGGCGTTTCAGGCAGGTGTGAGCGTTGGCGTTTTCGAGACCGTAGAAGCGGCGCTCGCAGATCTTGGCACGGTCTTGGCGACGACCGCACGCCCGCGCGGCATGGAAAAAGACGTCGTGGACGCGGCTGGCGGCGTACAGTTGATCCAGGCGCGGGCGCAAAAGACAGGCATTCTTTTCGGCGCAGAGAATCACGGATTGCCGAGTGAAGTGGTCGGGCTGGCGGATGCGATTCTCACCTATCCGGTGAATCCCAGTTTCGCGTCCCTGAATTTAGCCCAAGCGGTAGGTGTGTTTTGTGCCAGCTGGGGCGCAAGTCAGGGCGCGGTTGGACGCTGGGAGGGCGAGAAAGCCGGCGTCGAACCCCCGGCATCGAAAGAAGATCTCATCCGCATGTTCGAGCATTTGGAAGAAGAGCTTGAGCGGGCAGGGTACTTTTATCCACCTGACAAAACCCCGCTGATGAAGACCAATATCCGCAACGCTTTCATTCGCGGGAATTGGACGACGCAGGAAGTGCGGACGTTTCGAGGCGCGATCAAAGCGCTCGCACATGGCCGCGGTAAAGCGCGCGTGGTGCGTGACGACTAACGCGGTCTGGGCGCGACTGGATTGGCACCAGGGATGTTGGATTGCACCAAACGCGCCGACAGGTCTCGCCCTTCGGCGGCATAGGTTTTTTCCGCGCTCACGGCGTTGCTGTCGCAAGCAGGGTGTAAATCACTGCCCCACGAGAAACCGGCATTAAATCCGTTGACCAATGATCGACGCAGGCCGCCTTGATACGGGGCTTCGAGCTCGAGCAGGCGAAGCATATAGCTGCGCCAATATTGATCGTTGCGTCCATTGCAGGCCACGCGAATTGCGTGCGCCTTGCCAAGCACTTCGGCCAGGGCGGTGACGTCCCGATAATAATCTTGTGACTGGACGCTGGTCTGGCCTTGCGCCGGAAGAGCTGGCAACAAAGCTGAAACCCCAAAAACAATCCCTGCGAGGAGAGCGCGATGCGGCACCTTTTGATTCATGCAAAATCCTTTGCCCGGGTCGAGGACGCGTTGAAGAGATTCTCCAGCCAAATTTCACCCTTAGTCCTAGATGATGAAGGACACCTGAAGCATCCTTGGGGCGAGAGTGAGGCAGAGGGCGCAATCGCTTACGGAACGCAGGACGCGTATTTCAGTCCCGCCGTGACCACATTCTTTCAAACACTCATGGGATTTGAGCGCCTTGAATGGTTCCAATCCTCCGCGGCAGGCGTGGAGCATCCGCTAATCCAGGCGGTCGGTAAAAAGGCGGACCTGTTCTCCGGAAGCCACGAACAGTCAGAAGCCATAGCAGAATGGGTGCTGTGGTCCGGGCTCGACTTTTTTCAGGGCGGCGCGCGTCGACGCCGCGCCCAGGCAGAGAAAAACTGGACGCGTTTGCCGTTCCGCGAATTGGCCGGCACCAAATGGCTGATCATCGGATTTGGCGCGATTGGGCAAGCCTGTGGTCGGCGATTGCGCGCGCTCGGGTGCGATGTGACCGGTGTCCGACGCAGCGGCGGGGAAGATCCTGCGGCCAACCGTATTGCGACCCCTGATGCGGTTCCGGGTTTGCTCGGCGAGGCGGATGTCGTCTTGCTCAGCCTGCCGCTCACGCCCGCGACCGAAAATATGGCCGGCGATGCGGTTTTCAGCGCGATGAAGGAAGACAGCCTGTTCATCAATGTTGGACGCGGCGGTCTCGTCGATGAGACGGCATTGTTGAGCGCGCTCGATCAGGGCCGCCCCGCCGCCGCTTATCTCGATGTAGTGAGGGAAGAGCCTTTGCCCGCAGAGCACGTTATCTGGTCGCATCCAAAGATTACGCTGACCCCGCACATCTCTGCACTGACCGAAGGCTCTAAAGTCAGAACTGATCAAGTCTTTCTTGAAAACCTGGAAGCCTTCCTGGCGCAAAAACCGCTTCGAAACGCGGTCGGGTCGGATGAATTCGCGTAAGCATCCAGTTTTGTGCTATACTGCCGAAATGGTACAACTAGGTTCGCACATTAGACCGCGGACTAGAGATTTGATTTTGATCGTTTGCGCGATCCTGCTCTGGTCGACGACCCTGTTTGCCAACGCTTCTGAACACCGCACCCTGTCGTTCGCTGAAACCACGCGAATCGGGCCCGTCATAAATGTCGAAGTCAACGGCATCGCGACCACGGCGTTGCTCGATACCGGCGCGACCGTTGCGCTCATCGATGATGATTATCTGACCGAGCATGAACCGCCGGAATTCCTCGATGTGCAAGCGCGGATATTGGGGCTGGGCGGATTGCGCGAGTATCCGACGACGACGCTGCAGCACCTAACCGTCGGAGAGCGCTCATGGCAGGATGTGCGAGTCGCAGTGAATTCCAGTCATCGGTTCCCGGTTGATCATAGCATCCTACCGATTTCGCTGTTCCAAACCTCGATTGTCGACTTCGAATTCAGCAAGTCGCAGGTGCATCTTTATGATGGTCGCCCGAGACGTGTTCGCAACGCGCCAAAGTCAGTGATCCGATACAAAGAGGACCAGCGTCTGATCTTCGTGCCGGTCAAGATCAACGGCGTGAGAGGCTTAGCCTTGATCGATACAGGCGCGGAACGGAGCTTTGTAAATCCGGCTTACGCGCGCCGGGCAAAAGCCGTCCCGGAAGAGTATGAGCAAGAGCGCATGCAGGGCAGCGATTTGTCGACCAAGACGGCCCACCTCTACACGTTTCGTAAGTTTGAGATCGGTGAATTTGGCATCGCAAGAACAAAAATCCCTGTCCTGCGAACAGATTTGTTTGAGGCGCTAGGATACACCGACACACCAATGATGGTGATGGGAATGGATTTTCTTCACCACTTTCGCCTTCAGGTCGATCGCAAGCGAAAGCGAATTACGATGGTTCAAGTGCAGGAGCGATACCCGCGTTCGCGGCTTCGTCCGCAAGCAGCTCGCATCAGCGATTATTTTGATCGCTAATTAGCGTTTGCTTTCCCTACCGTTACGCGCCCGACTGAGGATGCACAATCAGTTTGGGAGTAAGACAAATGGCATATGCGCCTTTTGATTTGACGGGCAAAGTCGCACTCGTCACCGGCGGTAATCGCGGGATTGGTTATGGTATGGCGGAGGCGCTCGCCGCCTCAAATGCAAGCGTCGCGATATGGGGACGAAAAGAAGCTGCGAACTCGGCGGCGGTTGAGTCTCTGTCGAAACTCGGCGCGGGCGAAGTGAAAGCCTGGACGGTTGATGTTTCCGACGAGCAGGCAGTTATTGATGCCACAGCAGACGTCGTGTCCAGCCTCGGCCGGATTGATAGCTGCTTTGCCAATGCTGGGGTCGGCTTTGGGGCGCCGAGCTTCACCGAAATGACGACCGAGATCTGGCGTAAGAATATGGCAGTCAACTTGGACGGCGCCTTTTGGACTTTGCGTGAAAGCGTGAAGCACATGACAGAACGCGCAAAAGCGGGTGACCCGGGCGGGTCTGTTGTTGGGGTCGCATCGCTTGCAGGGATCGAGGGCGCCGCGCGCAATCAAGCCTATGCGGCGACCAAAGGCGGTCTGCCGTCCATGATCCGCGGGATTGCAGCTGAGTGTGGTCGCTATGGCATTCGCGCAAATTCAATTCTGCCAGGTTGGATCGCCACCGACATGACAGAGCTCGCGCAAGGCAATGACGTGTTCACATCCAAAGTCATTACCCGCGTCCCGATCCGGCGCTGGGGCGAACCGGAAGATTTTGGCGGCATGGCTGTGTATCTTGCGAGTGATGCCTCAAAATACCATTCGGGAACGACTTGTATCATCGATGGTGGGTACGCGATTTTCTAGCGCCCCAAACCCTCCACATAAAAAAGGCCCTGCACATTTGGCAGGGCCTTTTCTATTTCGGTGAAGCAAACAGCCTTATTCGGTTGTTTCTTCTTCAACAGCTTCGACAGCGTCTTCCGCAGCTTCTTCAGCTGCATCCATGATGTCTCCGGCAGCTTCGGTAACCGCATCGCCAGCTTCGGTAGCCATGTCAGCAGCAGCATCAACAGCGTCAGAAGCTGTCTCTTCAGCCGCGTCTACGACGTCGCTTACCGCATCAGAAGCAGTTTCTGCTGTATCAGCAGCGGCCTCTTCAGTTGAGTCAGCGGCAGCTTCAACAGCCTCGCCAGTTGCTTCCGCTGCATCACCTGCAGCTTCTTCGACGACGTCTGCAGTCGACTCCGCGGCTTCCTCAGCAGCTGTACAAGCGACCAAACCGGCCGCAGCGATCGCTGCAATCCAAAGTTTCTTGCTCATTCTCTCTTCCCCTCTAGAAGATACGCCATGATTGGCGTGACCGAATTGTACGGGAATCGCGGATAAATTGCAGGGGGAAACTGCAGGCAGGCCTTTTCGTCCAAATTTCCGCATGGGAATGCCTTGTCTTGCCGCAAGGTTGCTCTCCTATCAGGCAAGAAACAGGAGGCACTTATGGCGATTCACACACCGCTTTGCGATTTTCTTGGGACCAAACACCCGATCATGCTGGCTGGGATGGGCGGCGTATCATATGCCGAACTGGCGGCTGCGATGTGTAATGCGGGCGGATACGGGGTTTTGGGAATGGCCGGAACCTCACCCGATTTCATCGCCAGCCAAATGGCGCACGTCAAAGAGCTGACTGACAAACCGTTCGGCGTTGACCTCTTGGCCGCGGATCCGACCAGCCTCGAGAAAAGCGTTGATGTGATCATCGAGGGCGGTGCCGACAGCTTTGTCGCTGGCCTCGGCGTGCCGATGCCCATCATGAAGAAGCTGAAAGACGCAGGCGTGAAAGTCATGGTGGTCGGCGGCGCGGTGAAGCATGCGGTCAAGGCCGAGCAAGCTGGCTGTGATGCAGTCATTCTGCAAGGCGGTGAAGGCGGCGGCCATACTGGCCTTGTCGGAACGCTTCCACTGGTCGCGCAAGCGGTTGAAGCTGTGAACATTCCTGTCGTTGCGGCCGGCGGCATCTATGATGGCCGCGGACTTGCTGCGGCGCTCTCGCTTGGCGCCGTTGGGGTCTGGATGGGCACCCGGTTTATTGCGTCAGCAGAGGCGCATGCCGCGCAATCCTATAAGGAAACCGTTGTCGGCGCCGGCGATACGGATACGACGCGGACACGCTGCTATTCTGGCAAGCCGATGCGGTGTCGGACCAATGAGTACATTCGCGATTGGGAAGCCCGTCCGGACGAAATTCAACCCTTCCCCATGCAGGCTGCGCTCTCGGTTCAAACCGATGTCATTGGCGGCATTGGCGGAGTGACCGACGAAACTCGGCTGGATGCGGACAAGTCGTGCTTCGCGATGGGGCAGTCAGCTGGCGGGGTGAAGGATATCCTTCCCGTCAAAGACATTGTTGACCGGATCATCGACGAGGCCGAAGCCTCGATCTCACGCGTATCGGCGTTGCGCGTCTCAGAGACTGCCTAAGCGCGCCTTCGGCGCAGACCGCTAGTCGACCCGCAAGGAATAGCCCGCCGAACGAACGGTTCGGATCGGGTTGTTCCCGCCTTGGCTCATCAGGGCTTTACGGAGCCGCCCAATATGCACATCGACGGTGCGCGCTTCGACATAGACATCTGATCCCCAGACACCATCGAGCAATTGCTCGCGTGAGAAGACGCGGCCGGGATGCTGTGCGAAATATTCGAGCAATCTGAACTCTGTGGGCCCGAGATGGATGTCTTTGCCGCCGCGCATCACGCTATGGGTCGAGCGATCGATTTGAATATCACCAACCTCGATCCGGTCATCCATCAGGGCGGGGCGAATGCGCCGAAGCACCGCCTTCACTCTGGCCATCAACTCATTGGTTGAAAAAGGCTTGGTGACATAATCATCGGCGCCGGTTTCGAGACCGCGAATACGATCCGCCTCCTCGGTGCGGGCCGTCAGCATAATGATCGGAAGGTTCGCTGTTTCCTGGCGCGTGCGAACCCGGCGGCAAATCTCGATGCCTGAGATCTTAGGCAGCATCCAATCCAGCAGCATCAGGTCCGGGATACGCTCATCGATCAGGAGCATGGCCTCGTCGCCATCATTTGCGATCGCGGTTTCGTAGCCTTCTGCTTCCAGGTTGTAGCGCAGCAGTTCAGAAACGGCTTGTTCGTCCTCAGCAATGACAATGAACGGTTTCATGATTCAGCTTCCTTGGTTCTAGTCGAGATGGCGCCAGCTTCAGCTTCTGTGATCTGCTGGCCCGTGGCGATGAAGTGAACAACCTTGGCGATGTTCGTACAATGATCGCCGATACGTTCGAGGTTCTTCACGATGAACAGAAAATTCGAGCGGGCATCAATTTGGTCCGGGGCTTCGGCCATGAAGACGAGCATGGAGCGCAGCAACGCATTGTAGCGGCTATCGATGTCGTCATCTTGGTGCAAGACTTTGATCGCGGAGACCGGATCGCGGCGCGCATAGGCGTCCAGGGCAACCTGCAGCATGCGCGAGACCGCTTGGCCCATCCGCTCAATCCCTTTCAGGGCTGTGCGATCGTCTTCATCGACGACGGCGAGACTGCGGCGCGCAATATTCTTGGCGAGATCGCCAATGCGCTCAATTCCACCCGCGAGTTTGATCGCGCCGATTACGTTTCGCAGGTCGGCCGCCATGGGCTGGCGAAGCGCCAACATCCGCACGGCTTGTCGCTCAATCTCTTTCTCGAGGCGATCCATCTCCAAATCGCGATCAATCACCAGCTCGGCCAGTTTTGCATCGCGCGCGACAACCGCCCGCGACGCATCCTTGATCATAGCCTCGGCGAGCCCGCCCATCCGAAGGATATCGGATGAGAGGCGCTCAAGCTCCTCAGTATAGGCGCTGACAATGTGTTGTGGTCCTGCCACGCATGTCTCCTTTAGCCAAACCGGCCTGTGATATAGTCCTGCGTACGCTGCTTCGCTGGATTGGTGAAAATCATTTCGGTATCGCCAACTTCGACCAGCTCTCCGAGATTGAAGAAAGCAGTCCGTTGCGAAACGCGTGCCGCTTGTTGCATCGAGTGAGTGACGATGATGATGCAATAGCGCAGGCGCAAATCATCGATCAGCTCTTCGATCCGCGCTGTGGCGATGGGGTCAAGCGCTGAGCACGGTTCATCCATCAGAATGACTTCCGGGCTAATCGCGATGGCGCGTGCGATGCAGAGTCGCTGTTGCTGCCCACCCGACAGGCTGGTGCCGGTCGCATTCAGACGGTCTTTCACTTCGTCCCAGAGACCAGCCTTTTGGAGCGAGACTTCAACAATCTGGTCGAGTTCTGCTTTAGATCCAGCAAGCCCGTGAATGCGGGGACCATAGGCGATATTGTCATAGACGGATTTCGGGAATGGGTTCGGTTTTTGAAACACCATCCCGACTTTTGAGCGCAGCGTCACGGGATCAAGGCTTGCCGCGTTGATGTTCTCGCCATCCATGATGATCTCGCCATCCACCACAGCGCCTTCAATCGTGTCATTCATTCGGTTGAGGCAGCGTAGAAAGGTCGACTTCCCACAACCGGATGGGCCGATCAGAGCGGTGACGGACTTGTCTCTGATCTTGAGCGAGATGTCCTGGATCGCGACTTTGTCGTGATAGCGGACATTGATCCCGCGGCATTCAATCTTGGCGCCGCCAATGCCAGATCCCGTCGGTGCGAATCCACTCTGAGAAGGGGTTGTATCTGCCATCACTACCATCTCCGCTCAAACCGACGCCGCAGCAAAACCGCAATCAAATTCATCGCCACCAAAATCGTGAGCAGCATGATGATCACCGCCGCTGTCATTGGTTCCCAAGCGCGTTCGGCGCCGGAAAACCACTTATAAATCAAGACCGGTAAAACCGTGGCTTCATCATTGGGCGAGCGCGGCACCTCGCTGATGAAGGCAACCATTCCGATCAAAAGCAAAGGCGCCGTTTCACCTAGCGCGCGCGCCATGGCGATGATCGCACCCGTGAAAATACCTGGCGCTGCCAAGGGCAGGACATGATGAAACACGGCTTGAGAATGCGATGCTCCGAGACCGAGCGCAGCATCTCGAACCGATGGTGGCACCGATTGCAATGCCGCGCGCGAAGCGATGATAATGGTTGGCAGGACGAGCAGTCCAAGCACCAATCCGCCCACCAATGGGACCGATCGCGGGAGCCCGAACGTGTTCAGGAAAACCGCTGCGCCAAGCAGTCCGAAAATGATCGACGGCACCGCCGCCAAATTGTTGATATTGACCTCGATAATGTTGGTCAGCAGCGATTTCCTGGCGAACTCTTCGAGATAAACCGCGGCCAGAATACCAATTGGGATCGCGAACAAGGCGGTGATCAGCATTGTGAACATCGAGCCGACAAGGGCGGCAGCAGCGCCCGCGAGCTCAGGGTAGGTGCTATCGGAATTGGTGAACAGGCTGGTATTAAACCGTTTCAGGATTTTATTGCGATCCTTCAGCATCATCACAAACGCGATTTGGCGGTTGGTTACTTTCCGATCTTCACTTGCGCTCGGCAGAAGGGTTGCTTCAATTTGGCTTGCATTCTGTTCCCCGAATTCGGGCAGGGTACCCGCCAGGTGCCGCAACTCCAGCGCTGCGCCCGAAACCTCAATCAACTCAAACCAGGCCCCAGAAAATGAGATCAAGATATCGGTCCTGGGTTCGGGGAGTTCATCGACGAGGTCCTGAAATGCGATGAACCCATCGGGCCCCGCATCGGTGAGCCTGAACGCGCCTGATGCCAGGGCCGCGAATCTTCCGGCGCGTCCAACCTCAATCTCTCGTTGGTTCTTGAGGTCATTTTTCAAGTACAGGTCGAGATCATCAGACAAAGCGAGCCGCGTCTCAACCGGCGCGTCAAACATGTTAGGGGTCTGCGCCGCGTCTTGCGTTAATGGCAGCACGGCAAGACGTGTCGTCAGTCCAAACAGTTCAATCCGCGCCGTGCGGTCCGTTGATATCTCCGGAAACTCGCTCAGCAGCGTGTCTCTGGTCGCCAGGTTTAAGTCGGAAACGGTCAAGTCTGCGCGCTCGGAAAGCTCCGCTTGGTCAATCGTCAAAACCAGCATGTGATGCGAAAAGGCATTGAACGCTTTGCCTGCGATAGACACGAGCAATATCGCCAGAAAGCCAATGGCGATGCCAATCGCAAGCTGGCCGTACAGCTTAAATCGGCGCTCGGCAGCATGCCGCTTTTTCAAGCGCCGCTCCGCCAATCCTTGAGAAGAGACGGCTGGCTTAGTCATAGGCTTCTCGGTAGCGTTGCACGACGCGAAGCGCGATGATGTTAAACAGCAGGGTCACCCCAAACAAAACGAATCCAAGCGCAAAGGCCGATACGGTGCGGGCGCTATCAAAGGCAGTGTCTCCGGTCAGGAGCGCGACGATCTGATACGTCACCGTGGTTATGTCAGAGGTTGGGTCCAACGTGATCAAGGCCCGGCCACCAGCGGCCATTACAACAATCATCGTCTCGCCAATCGCGCGTGACACTGCCAGCAAGATCGCGGCGGTGATTCCCGGCAAAGCGGCGGGCAGAATAACTTGCTTGATTGTCTCTGATTTTGTCGCGCCCATCGCCAGGGCGCCGTCCCGTAAAGACTGCGGCACCGCATTGATGACATCATCTGAGAGCGAGCTAACGAATGGAATGATCATTACGCCCATGACCAATCCTGCCGCCAGTGCGCTGGTGGGCTGCGCTGCCATCAGCGTATCTGGCGTAAACGGGAGGGCGTTCACCCACTGACCAAAATCGCGGACCAGAGGCGCAATCAGGGTGGCCGCAAAGAATCCATAAACCACGGTGGGAATACCGGCGAGCAGTTCCAAAATCGGTTTCACCCAAGCTCGAAACCGAGGGCTCGCATATTCAGAGAGATAGATCGCGGAGAACAAACCGGTTGGAACCGCAACCAGCATGGCCAGTAGCGCAATCATCAGCGTTCCAAAAAACAATGGAACCGCGCCAAAATTTGTGCCGGTTTGTGCGTTCCAGTCGGTGCCGAACAAGAATTCTAAAACGTTCGGGCCATCGGGGAGACTGAAAAAGCGAACGGTTTCGAATACCAGAGACAGGACAATCCCGGCCGTGGTCAGCACCGCGATGGCGGCACAAATGAACAAACCGGATTTGATGCACAATTCCATGTAAGAGCGAGCAGGAAAGGTTCGGCTCAGCTGGCGCCGGCCAATCAGGAATCCTGCTGCCCCCGCCAGCGTTGCGAAGAAGACCGCAAAAAGCCGCGCCGATCCCTTGAGAACAGAAAAACGCTCGACGCTGGTATCGAACAGGGCGTTGCCGGTGGCGCTTGCCTTCCCAGCTTGAGAATACTCAACGACGCGGCTGACAAAGAAATCGACCTGCTCCGGCCCGCGCGCGATGAGATAATCCGGCAGCTCTGCAATCAGGCTGCTGCGCACAAATCCATCGGAAAAAATCAAATAGATCAAAAACACCAAGGCAGACGGCACCACGGTCGCGACGGCCAGGAAGTAGCCATGAAAATTTGGCTGTGAATTGAGGCGGGCTCTATTCGCAGGTCCACTGGCAAGCTGCGTGATGCGCTGGCGGCCAAAATAAAATGCAACAAAGGCTGCCGCCGCCAATGGGGCGAGCAGCAACCATCCGATGGGAAGGTATCCTAATGTTTGCAGCATGAAATGGTCGATCGCTCAGGTTTGGCGCTCTTACATCGCGTTCTTTACACGTTTGTGACATTCACTGTTGGCCGGGTCCCCGCCCGGTTTTCTAGAACGGTGTCGGCGATGAGAAGTGCATTCTTGTATCCGTGCCCGGATGATCGAGTTCCAAGGTTTTTGCATGCAGACAGAGCCGCTCATGCCGTGTTTTGTCGCCGTAAAAGGCGTCGCCTAAAATCGCATGGTCAATGCTTGCCAAATGCAATCGCAATTGGTGCGACCGCCCTGTCTCAGGTTTCAGGTGTAGGCGAGATTGCTGCGGGGTGCGATCGATCACACGCCAGTGGGTGATTGCGGTTTGGCCATCAGGATCCAGATGGCGGAGGGGGCGATCCAGCGAGTATTTCGCAATCGCTTTATCGATTGTGCCACTGTCTTGCGCGACATTGCCCTCGACCAGAGCCTCATATGTTTTGGCGACTGTTCGTTTTTCAAACTGCCGCGAGAGGGTGCGTTGGGCACCCTTGGTGCGCGCGAAGACCATCAATCCTGACGTGTCCATGTCGAGTCGATGGACGGTGAGGACCGGCCCATGGCGTTCGCTCAGAATGCTCTGCGCGCAAAATGCTTTTTCGGGGCCGCGCCCCGGAACACTGAGCAGTCCGCTTGGTTTGTCCGCCAGCACGATCTCATCATCGCAATGCAGTGAGACCAAGGATTCAGCGGGTGGCGGCGCATACGGGCTAGGTGTTGGCATCGGTTTTCAGGCGAGGCATCCAGACGCCGAATGCGGTTCCGTGGCCTTCTAAACTCTCAACTGCCAAGCCGCCGCGATGGCGGGCCATGATATGTTTCACGATCGCCAGACCGAGGCCGGTGCCTTCAATTTTTCCACCGCGGCTTTCATCGACCCGGTAAAACCGTTCTCCCAAGCGCGGCAGATGTTCTTCTGAAATACCCGCGCCATCATCTGTGACGCGCACCCATAAAGCTGGGGCACCGGACGCCGCATAAGGCTGCAAGAGAACAGATCGCTTCGCTTCCTCAGACTGGCGGCTACACGCGATCGCTGCGTCGGCCATTGTGGTGGCGGACCCGACCAGGATCTGCACTTCGCCGCCGCGCCGCGCATATTTAATCGCGTTGCTGGCCAGGTTCTGGATGACCTGAGCGATCTCGTCATCGTCCGCGATGGCATGGATGACGTGGTCCGGCGCATCAAAATGCAGCTTGATGCCTGCTTCCTCCGCGATCGGCTTGAGGCCAAAGCTGGTCGTGCGCGCGAGGTCGACAAATTCAATTTGCGTGCTTGGCGCGCGGTGTTCGCTGAACTCAATGCGCGACAGCGACAAAAGATCAGCGACAAGGCGTTTCATGCGCTCTGTTTGCTGCGCCATGATTTCGAGAAACCCGTCCCATGCCTCTTTATCGTCTTTGGCGGGGCCGCGCATGGTTTCGATAAAGCCGCCAATTGCGGTCAGGGGCGTGCGTAATTCATGGCTCGCATTCGCGAGAAAGTCGGCGCGGGCTTTCTCGGCCCGGCGGACCGCCGTCAGGTCTTCGAACACCGCGAGGACTGATCTCGTTTCCGGGCCCGGCCGGACATGCGCCATCCAGACTTCTGCGTCTCCGTGCTGGCTGAATTCAACCCGTTCATTGGCGCCGTCGGCTGCGACCCGGTCCAATGCTGCCAACAAGTCAGGCTGCCGGAGCAGCGCTGCGGGCGGGCTCGCAGTGGTCGCTTCCAAACGAAACAGGCTCCGGGCATGGCCATTGACCGAGGAGAGCTGGCCTTCTGGGGATACGAGCAGCGCGGGTAGAGGGAGCGCAGCGATAAAGGACTCTATCGCGGTGTCTTCAGAAGCAGAGATTTTTCGCTCCGGCGGGTCGAGCACCTCGGCGGTGCGTATCTTTTGAGATGCGGGCGCAGATCCAACATAAAACGCCAAGGCGCCGGCCGTCATAACCACCGCGCCAGTGATCCATTCAACCAAGCCAATCGCGCCGGTCAGAAACAAAAGTGCAAGCACAGCGACGCCGCCAGACGTCAGGACGAGGAAGTCTCGCAGCCGCTTCGGTGGATCTCCATCGGTCTCTGGTTTACTCTGCGACATCGCCGCTCAACTTTCGGTAATCTTGTGGTCCGTTATGTGCCTTCCGGCGTATAAACGGGTAGTATCAATCGGCAAGTGTATATGCATCTTGCTCATTATTGAAAAACGATAATTATTTGTTGACAGTCGAATAGTCCAGGCGTAAAGCGACGATCCTAGGTTAAGAGGTTTCTATGAAACAAGCGGGTATAGTTTTGGGGTTCCTGGCATTGGGCGCGTGTTCTAGCGTTCCGAGTGTTCCAAGCTTGGGCGGACAACCAGAGGCAATTTTCCCGGTCGCGCCAGACGCGCCGGAGGTTTGGGCTGCTTCAGGTGTCGCAGGTGAAACACCAAAAACGGATTGGCTGAGCCAGTTCGACGACGAGAAGCTGGTCGCTTTGGTGAATGAGGCGCTGTCTGCCAATCCGTCTATTCGTTCTCAGTTTTATGCCGTTGAGGCGACCCGTGCGCAGGCTCGGAGCACTTACGGGCGAAGCCTGCCCAGCCTCTCCGGCTCAGCGTCTGCCGGGGGCACCAGCAACTATATCGAATCCATCGACAGCCGCGTGGACGACACGACCTTTGGCGTCGGATTGGATCTGAGTTGGGATATCGATCTTTGGGGGCGCCTGCGCGCTGGTATCAATGCCGCCGAGGCTGACTTGGTCGCCAGCGAAGCCGATCTCGCTTCCGCGCGTCTCGCCCTCGCGGCGCAAACAGCATCGGCTTGGTTCGATTTGAACGCGGCGCTCGCCCAAGAGCGGGTCGCAGTTGAAACATTTGAGGCTCGCAGCCGGGCCCTGGAACTGACCGAGCGGCGTCTGTCGCGTGGTCTCGCTTCTGCGCTTGATGTCCGCACAGCTCGTACAACGCAAGCGTCTGCGGAAGCGTCGATTGCGGCGCAGCGCCAGGCTAGCCAGAACGCCTCACGCCGACTGGAAATTCTGCTCGGCCGCTATCCAAGCGCTGAGCTTGATGCCTTGGCTGAGCTACCTGAACTGTCGGCCATCCCACCATCCGGTAACCCAACGCTCTTGCTCACTCGCCGCCCAGACATTGCAGCGGCTGAAGCGCGTGTCATGGCCGCCGGATTGCGCGCCGAACAGGCCCGTCTGGCCATGCTGCCAAGCCTGCGGCTCACCGGTTCGGTCTCGACCACCGAGACCGATATTTCCGATGCGCTCGACCCAACCCGCGTCGCAGCGCGGCTGATCGCCGGTTTGGCGGCACCTATCTTTAATGGCGGTTCGCTCGATGCAGACCGTGATGCTGCGGTCGCAAGCGCACGGGCTGCGGTTGAAAACTATGCCGCAACGACGCTGACAGCTTGGCGTGAAGTTGAAGACGCATTGGCGGCTGATACGCTGCTGGCCCTGCAAGAAGATGCGCAGTTCCGAGCCTTGGAAGAAGCGCGCCTCGCCGAAGAACTGGCGACCCGACAATATACCAACGGTTTGGTCTCGATCTTTAACCTGATCGACTCACAAACACGTCGTTTGAGCGCTGAGAGCAGTTTGATCTCGGCCCGCTCAGCACGTGCGTCAAACCGTGTTAGTTTCCACCTCGCTCTTGGCGGCGGTTTGCCGGTTCCAAACCCGGCCGCACCGATCGCTGCGAGCAATAATAGCCCCGAAGAGGCAGTCCTCCCATGAGCCGTATCATTTCAATCTTTATTATAGTCGCAGCACTGGCAGGCATGGCCGTCGCCGCATTCATGACGGTTCAGATCTTGAAGCCAGAGCCGGAGCAAGCCGAAGAAAAGTTTGCTGGCTTGTCGGTATTCTCGGAGGAAGTTCGCCAAGAAGACTTGGACTTCCATGTCACAGCGCAGGGCGAGGTTCGCCCGCAGCGTGAAATCGTTGTCGCGCCACAAATCGCGGGACGTATTTCTTATGTGTCGCCTGATTTTATCGATGGCGGATTCATCCGTCGCGGTCAGGTCCTGGTACGCCTTGAAGTTGCTGACTATGAGCTTGCGGTGGTGAGAGCTCAGTCAGGCGTTGCAAGTGCTGAGCAGCGCTTGGCACGCGAACAAGCGGAAGCTGAAATTGCGCGCCAAGACCTGATCAATCTCGGGATTACAGATTCAAGCCCTCTGGCTCGCCGTGAGCCGCAATTGGCCGAAGCCCGCGCCTCTCTGGAGTCTGCGAAAGCGCAACTTGCGGACGCTCAGCTGGCGCTTGGACGGACCGCGGTCGTGGCGCCGTTTGATGGACGAGTTCGCGAAGAGAATGTTGATGTCGGCCAATTTGCCTCACCAGGACAATCTCTCGGCCGCGTCTTCGCGACCGACATTGTGGAAGTGGCTTTGCCGATCACAGATGATGAGCTCGGACGCCTGGGACTGCCTTTGGCATTCGCAGAGACCGCCGCCGCTCCTGGACCGGAAGTGACATTCTCGGCTGCTGTCGCGGGTCAGATTCGCCAATGGACGGGCCGGATCACGCGGACATCTGCTGCGGTTAACCCGCAGACCCGCTTGATCAACGTCATCGCAGAGCTCAATGACCCTTATGGAGCAGGCTCGGATGATGGCGCGCCAATGGCGCCTGGATTGTTCGTCAATGCAGACATTGCCGGAACCAAAATTGAAGACCTCCTCGTCGCGCCGCGTTCAGCCATCCGTGGCGGAGAGAACATCTTTATCGGTGACCCTGCAGAAGGTGCGCTGCGGATTTACGAAGTTGATCTGGTATTCAGCTCGCCAGATGGCGCCTGGTTCCGCAGTCCGGATGTCGCGCCTGGCGATCTTGCGATCACCAGTCCAATCCGTGGCTCGAATGACGGTATGAGCATCACGATCCTGCAACGCATGGAAGATGGCTCAATCAAAAATCACAATGAAGCGGCGAATGCCGAGGAAGACGATGACGCTGGCACGGGTATGGCGGATGTTTCGACTGACCTTGTCGCAGGCGCTGGTGACGGAGGCCTATAATGTTCGGAATGGTATCCTGGTTCGCGCGGAACGCCGTTGCTGCTAACCTTCTAATGGTCGTCGCCTTTGTCGGCGGTGTTCTCGGCTTCAACCAAATGGAACGCGAAATGTTCCCGGTTGTCCCAGTCGCTGGAGCGTCGGTGACCATGTCCTGGCAGGGCGCTTCGCCTCAGGACGTTGAAGAACAGATCATTACCCGGATCGAAGAGGCAGTCGCCGATATTGACGGGCTTGATCGGATCACCTCGATCGCCCGCGAAAGCTTTGCCGTTGTGAACATTCGCGGCCGCGATGATATCGACATGCAGGTCTTCATTGATGAGATCAAACTGCGCGTCGATCAGATCAATAACCTGCCGCAAGCCGCATTCCAGCCGCAAGTGACCCGTTGGGAGCAACGCGATTGGTATTTCGGCATGGCGATTTTTGGCGAGGTCGATGCGCGGACGTTGAAGCGCGTTGCTGATGATGTTCGCGATGATATTGCCGAGATTAGCGGCGGTGAATTGGCGGTTCTTCAAGGCGTACTTGATGAAGAGGTCTCGATCGAGATCTCGGAAGATGCGCTGCGGCGCTACAATCTAAGCTTCTCGGAAGTGGCCCAGGCCATTCGCCAGTCGTCGCTGAATTCATCTGGCGGTCAAATCCGTTCGAATGTGGGTGACGTGTCGATGACCGCCCGCGCTCTAGCGGATACCCAAGAGCAGTTCGAAAAGATCATTGTGCGTCAATCCAATGATCAAGGCACGATCCGTGTTGGCGATATCGCTGAAGTGATCGATGGCTTTATCGACGCTGACCTCAATGCGACTCACAATGGCAGCCCGACCGCCTTTGTCATGGTGGTCCAGCCGGACCGAATGGACATCGTCAACTATGCCAACAGTTTCCGCGACTATATCGATCGCGCGAACAATCCGGCGACAGGCATTCTGCCGGACGGAATGCAAATCGAGATCCTTTGGGACAATTCGCAGCCCTTCCAGGCACGGATGCAGCTAATTTCAGAGTCAGCCCTGCTCGGTGCTGTCTTGGTGATGTTGGTCTTGATCTTGTTCCTGCGCCCGATCGTGGCGTTCTGGGTGACGATCGGTATTATTACAGCGTTCGCAGGTGGCATCATGCTGATGCCTCTCTTCGGCGTGTCCTGGAATGTCCTATCGACCTTTGCGGTTCTCTTGGTCATCGGGGTGATCGTTGATGATGCGATTGTGGTTGGGGAGAATATCCACCGCGAAGTCGAAAGCGGTCGGCGCGAAGGAATCGACGCCGCTGTCGTCGGAACTCAGCTTGTATTCAAACCGGTTGTTTTCGGGGTTATCACCACGATTATCGCATTTGCACCTTGGGCAATGCTGACCGGACCGACCCGAGCCTTCACCCAGCAGATTACGTTCGTTGTGATCGCCTCGCTCATATTCTCGATCATCGAGTGTATGTTCATCCTGCCGGCGCACCTCTCGCACATGAAGAAAGAGGATAAGAGCAAGCAAAACGGACTGGCTCGGTTCCAGCAGCGCATCGCTGACAGTCTGCTTTGGTTCGCGCAGCACATTTATAAGCCGGTGCTCGAGTTCGCATTGCGTATGCGCTACGCGACAATCGTCTTCTTCTTTATCGTGTTCGCCTTTGCGATCATGCTGGTGGCGAACCGCGTCGTGCCGTTCAAGTTCATGCCGGAAATCGAGAGCGATCTGGTTCAGGTCACAATCGAAATGCCGGAAGGCACGCCATTCTCTCGAACCTTGCAAGTGCGTGATCAGCTACAAGCTGGGATCAATGCTGCCGAGGTCGAGCTCAATTCAAAATGGAATAGCGAGATCATTCGATCTGAGGGCGGGTATGAGGGCGGTGTTCTCAATGGTGCGTCAGTCGTTGCATCTAATAGCCGAATTCAGTCTTGGATTGGACTAGTGCCCCCGGAAAACCGTCCGGAATTACTGTCGACACGCGAGATCTCAGAAAAGATCCGTGAGCTCGTTGGCCCGGTCCAAGACGCTGAGGAAGTCAGTTTTGACTTCACAGACAATGAGAATGATACCGGCGTTCGGTTTGCATTGAACCATCCGGATCTAGATCGCTTGCGTGAAGCGTCCGCGGTCGTCCAAGAACAGCTCGCTACTTATGCAGCAGCATATGATATCGGCGACAACCTCACTGCTGCGGCGGACGAGCTTCGCATTGAGCTGAAGCCTGGGGCGGAAGCCTTGGGGGTCTCTCTGGCTGATGTTTCGCGCCAAATTCGCCAAGCCTATTTCGGTGAAGAAGTGCAGCGTTTGCCGCGCGATGGTGAAGATGTCCGCGTGATGGTGCGCTTGCCGAAATCGGCTCGGACCGACCTCGATAGTATCGACAATTTGCGCATTCGAACCGCGGATGGGCGTGAGTTGCCGCTGACCCAGGTTGCAGAGTTTACCTATGCGCCAGGCATCAACCGGATCTTGCGCCGCAACCGGACACGGTCGGTATCAGTCTTCGCTGACGTTCTCGGTGACGGCGGGCGCGGTCAAGTCATGGCCGATATGAACGTCAATTTCTGGCCGGACTTTGAAAAGCAGTTCCCGGATATCGAACGGGGTGCAGCTGGCGGATTTGAACAGGAGCAACGCTTCTTCAACGAGCTGCAAATGCTGGCGGCAGGGGCGATCATCTGTATGTATATCGTCCTGGCGATTGCCTTCCGTTCTTACGCGCAGCCATTGCTGTTGATGACGGCGATCCCGTTCGCGGTCACAGGAGCGATCCTTGGGCATGCGATTACAGGGACGTCGATGGCGATGTTCTCGATCTTCGGGATCGCGGCCGCAGCCGGTGTTGTGATCAATGACAACTTGGTCTTGGTCGATTTCGTCAACCGAAAACGGGCCGAGGGCACTGGGGCGGTGCAAGCCCTGGTCGATGCCGGTGTATCGCGCTTCCGTCCGATCTTGCTGACCTCAGTGACAACATTTGTGGGTATTCTGCCTCTGATCGCAGAACGCTCCATGCAGGCACAATTCCTCAAGCCGATGGTGATTTCACTGGGCTACGCGGTGGCGTTCGCAATCTTTGTGTCACTCTTCTTGGTGCCAACGCTTTACGCGGTTGGGGTCGAGATTGGCCGTGTCTTCCGCTGGAGTTGGGGTGGTCGCCCTTATCGTAAGATTGGCGAATCCTATTCAGGCGAAGTTACGATCGATAGCGAAGAGTTGATCGGAACCAGTGCGGAAACGCCGCGACCGATGCCAGCGGAATAAGGCATACACCTTCAACCTAACATTCAAACGTTCCGGGAGAGACGAATGAAAAACCTATGGCTTGCGAGCGCTGCGGCGCTGGCTTTGGGCGCATGCGGTGCGCAGAACACTTCAGAGACGGCAACCCCCTCTGGCGACTATGAGGCCGCAACGGCCGAGCGCGTTGTAGAAACCAGTTCGCGTGACGATTGGGGCGCCTTTGGTCTTGACCTCTATTCGGTGAACGCGGAGGTTCATCCGGGCGATGATTTCTTCAATCATGTGAATGGAACATGGTATGATGAGTTCGAGATCCCAAGCGATCAAACCCGTTATGGATCGTTTACGCTGCTGCGGGAAAAATCTGAGCAGCGGGTGAAATTCATCATTGATGACCTGGCCGCTGCGAAGCCAGACCCGGCGACCCTCGAAGGAAAAGTCGCGGCTTTTTATAACGCATTTGTTGATACGGATGCGATCGAAGCTGCTGGCATGGCGCCGGTCCAGCCCTATCTCGACCAAATCGATCAGATTGAAACCCAGGAAGATCTCGCGCGGGCATTCGCAACAGTCGGGTTCGCAAGTCCTATCGGCGGCGGTGTCAGCATTGATGCGAAGAAGACCGATGAGAATATCTTCTATATCTTTCAGTCCGGGCTCGGCCTCGGGGATCGGTCTTACTATCTCGGCGATGATGAAAAGAACCAAGAGATTCGCGACGGCTATCTCACATTTTTGACCACTGTGCTCGAAGCAGCTGGATCTGAAGATGCCGCCGACGGCGCCGCGCGCATCCTTGCTTTGGAAACCCGGATCGCTGAGGCGCATTGGGATCGCACAATGAACCGGAATCGCGATCTGACCTATAATAAACTCAGCAAGGATGAGTTGCTTGAACTTGGCGGAGCCTTCCCGTTTGAGGCGATGTTGGATGCAACCGGCGTCGCAGATCAGGCTTTCTTCGTGGTCAGCCAGGTTATGCCAAGCGAAGAAGAGATTGAGACGCTCGGCTTGACCGACGATCAGCTGGAAAAAATCTCCGGCGGCGGGATCGCGGCAATCGCAGAAGTGATGGCATCAGCGGATCTGGAAGACTGGAAAACCTATCTCAAAGCGCGGTTCATCGCATCGAATGCGAGCGTTCTACCGAGCAAAATTGATGAAGCCAGCTTTGCCTTCTTCAATCAACAGCTGCGCGGTCAGGAAGAGCAACGCCCACGCTGGAAGCGCGGCGTATCTGCGGTTGAAGGTGCGCTCGGAGAAGCTGTCGGCAAAGTCTATGCGGACCGATATTTCCCGGCCGAAAACAAGGCCGCGATGGATGAGCTCGTCGCTAATCTTCGCCTCGCAATGTCTGACAATCTGAATGAAATCGATTGGATGGGTGAGGACACAAAGGTCCAAGCGCGCGACAAGCTTTCAAAGTTCACGCCCAAAATTGGGTTTACTGAGAAGTTCGAGACCTATGATGGGTTGAGCGTTTCCAGCAATGCGTTTGAAAATGCCCAAGTCGCAGACCGCTGGGCGTTTGAGGACAATCTCGCAAAGCTCGGCCAGCCGATCGACAAGACCGAGTGGTTCATGTTGCCGCAAACGGTCAACGCATATTACTCGCCAACGCGAAACGAGATTGTGTTTCCAGCGGCGATCTTGCAGCCCCCCTTCTTCAACATCGATGCCGATCCAGCGATCAATTATGGCGCGATTGGCGGCGTGATCGGACACGAGATTGGTCACGGCTTCGATGATCAAGGCTCCAAGTCTGATGGCGATGGCGTTCTACGCGATTGGTGGACGGCAGAAGACAAGGAAGCTTTTGTTGCGCGCACCGATGCTTTGGTTGGTCAGTACAATGGCTTCTGCCCGCTTGATGATGGCGAAACCTGCGTCAATGGACGCCTCGGACTCGGCGAGAATACAGGCGACCTTGGCGGTCTCTCAATGGCCTACAAAGCCTATAAAATGAGCCTTGATACCAATGGCGATGGCGAGATTAGCGCCGATGAAGAAGCTCCCGTGCTGGATGGCCTGACCGGTGATCAACGCTTCTTCATGGCGTGGGCGCAAGTCTGGCGGAACAAGTATCGCGAAGAGGCTCTGCGTCAGCAGCTGGTTCGCGGCCCGCACAGCCCGCCTTACTACCGCGTCAACGGTATCGTGCGCAATTTCGACGAATGGTACGAAGCGTTCGATGTCGGTCCTGAGCACGAGCTTTATCTGCCGCCAGAGGATCGGATCCGTATCTGGTAGCGCGAAAAAACTGAAGTCTGGAAAGGGCGAGCTACGGTTCGCCCTTTTTCGTTTTCGCAGAATATTGCCATTTCCCTATGGTTTGTGCGGCGCACCTTGAGCTATAGACGGTAGCCGGGGCGAACGATGGGGAGCGGGAAGTGCCGAAACCAAAAACCGTAAGTGCCTATTTTGATGGGTTGGAATCTCATCAATCCGCCATCGCGCTCGGCTTGGAAAATGTCATAAAAACGCAATGGCCACACCTCACAGTGAAGCTTGCTTGGGGATTTCCATGCTGGAGTGGAAATGAACGAGTGTTCTCGATCATCGCGCACGCCGATCGGTGTAATTTGCAGCTCTGGCAGGGCGCACGATTGGCGAACGACTATTTCGAGCGGATCGAAGGCACCGGGAAATCGCTGCGGCATGTCAAAGTGTATTCGGCGGATGAAATCAATGACGAGCTAATTGATATTATGGACCGCGCAGTCACCTTGGATACGACAGCGCCGCAGCGGGTCAGATAAGCGAGCGCAGGATTTTTCTGATCCGACATGACTTGACGATTGGGGGTCTTAACCTCCATTTGTTCGCAGGTGCACAATAAGCATGAATTAAAAGCTTTTAGGAGGGCTTACCATGACCGCTACGGATCCTGTTGTAATTGTTGGAATGGCACGTACCCCAATGGGCGGATTGCTGGGCGACTTGTCAGGCATGTCCGCGAATGAGCTTGGCGCGATTGCAGTGAAAGCAGCCGTCGCAGAAGCTGGTCTTGGGGCGGACGAGGCCGACGAGATTATCATGGGCAATTGTTTGCCAGCCGGCCAAGGTCAGGCGCCAGCGCGTCAGGCCGGGTTTAAAGCCGGCATGGACAAAGGCCTCGAGGCGACCACGATCAATAAAATGTGCGGCTCTGGCCTTCAAGCAGCGGTTATGGGGCGTCAGTCGATCGCCGCAGGTGACGCAGATATCGTCATCGTTGGCGGTATGGAGAGCATGACCAATGCGCCGCATCTTTTGGATGTCCGCCAAGGTCACAAATATGGTGATATGGGCGCGAAAGATCACATGGCATTGGATGGCCTAACGGATGCCTATGCTGGCGGCCCAATGGGCGCATTCGCCGATATGATCGCTGAAAAGTATCAGTTCACCCGCGAACAACAGGATGCGTACGCCCTCGAAACGCTGAAGCGCGCGCAAGACGCGACGGAGAGCGGCAAGTTCAAGCGCGAGATTGCGCCGGTGACGATCAAGAGCCGCAAAGGCGAAACTACGGTTGAAACCGATGAGCTTCCGCGCACGGCCCGTCCGGATAAAATTCCGTCTTTGCGCCCAGCCTTCAACAAAGACGGCACCGTGACCGCCGCGAACGCGTCAGCGATTTCCGATGGCGCCGCGGCATTGGTTCTGATGAAGGAATCTGTCGCGACCGCGCGCGGGCTTAAGCCGATCGCGAAAATCATCTCCTCATCCAGTCACGCGCATGAGCCAGAGAATTTCACCACAGCGCCGGTACCGGCCATGGAAAAGGCGCTTGCTAAAGCGGGCTGGTCTAAAAACGATGTCGATCTCTGGGAGATCAATGAGGCGTTTGCCGTTGTCCCGATGATCGCCATGAAAGAGCTGGGTATCAGCCACGATATCGTCAACGTGAATGGCGGGGCGTGCGCGATGGGCCACCCTATTGGCGCCTCCGGGGCGCGGATCCTGATCACGCTCCTGGCGGCAATGGAAGATCGTGATGCCAAAAAAGGCGTTGCATCGCTCTGCATTGGGGGCGGCGAGGGCATCGCCATGTGTGTTGAGCGAGCGTAACGCGCTTTGCTCGGTGAAACAAAAATAGTCGACCACTTCGTCGAACAGGCGGAGTGGTGCGACGCGCTAGGCTCTCCGTTTACCGCCGCGCTTCAACGAAAGTTTGCCGACGATTATCGCTCGGGCGGTCCGATCGCGGTGATATGCGGCGATTGGGCTACTAATCCGCGCAAAGACGCATTGGGGTTGAGGCTCGCTGGAGCGCTGCATCACGCGGTCTTGTCTGGCACCTCACCTGAGCTTGCTGAATTGTATCCCAAAGGGGAAGCCGACTGGGATATGGAAGCTATTTGGCCGCGCGCAGAGGCCTGGCTAACGGCGAATGTGGAGGCGGTTCAAGCCTTCATCCAAAGCCCGCCGCAAACCAATGAAACCCGACGATCGATCATCTTTCTGCCGGGCTTTCTGAAGCTGGCTCACCGCTTTCAGATGCCGCTACATTTGTTGGAGACGGGCGCGAGCGCTGGGCTCAATCAAAACTGGGATCGTTTCAACTACGAGACCGAAACCTGGTCGCGCTCTGGAGACAGTGATGTGACTGTGCTGTCTGATTGGCGGGCGCCTGTGCCAGAGCATCTCGACGCAGATATTCAGATCGAGAGCCGCGCCGCGTGTGATCTGAAACCGATAGATCTTTCAGACCCGGCGCAGGTTCTGCGATTGAAGTGTTATACTTGGGCCGATCAGCCGGAGCGTTTGTCGCGCTTAGATGCGGCCATTCGGCTGGCGCAGGCCGAGCAGACAAAGGTTCAGCAAGCTGATGCACTGACTTGGCTAAAGCAGCGCCTCGAGACCCGCCCCGAGACAGGGGTCACAGTGATCTACCATTCGGCATTTCTGGTTTATCCGCCGCGAGAGGTCATCGCAGAGATTATGCGAACCCTCCAGGCGGCAGGTGAGGCCGCGACACCAGCTGCGCCTTTGGCCTGGCTTAGTTATGAAGCGGAGGCACTGTTCGGCGGTGACCCGAATAGCGGAAACATGCATGCGCGATTGCAAACCTGGCCTAATGGCGAGGTCGAGATTTACGGCCAATCTGATGGCCATGTGACTTATGTTGATCCCTACCCAGCTGGGACGTAGTCGCTGACCAAGCCGAGAGGGACAGCCGTTGTGCGCTTGGCGACATTGATAATAATGCGGGATTGAACATCGGACACCAAAGCGGAGCCGAGCAGTTTATCGCGCAAGAACTTATCATAGGCGTACATGTCGGTTGTGGTCACGCGGATGATATAATCGACCGCGCCGGTGACGGTCATGCATTCCATGACTTCCGGCCACTTGCGGACAAGGTCCTCAAACGCCTCCAAATTCTCCTTGCTGGGTAAGGCCAGTTTGACGTTGGCGACCACTTCAAAGCCGAGCCCAAGGCTTTGCCGGTCAAGCAGTGTGACGCGTCCTTGAATGATTCCTGCTTCTTCCATGCGCTTGATTCGACGCCAGCATGGCGAGGAAGATAGGCCAACACGTTCTGCGATATCCGCGACTGAAAGAGACGCGTCTTTTTGAATCAAATCGAGAA
>JALUWJ010000258.1 GCA_027019605.1 Henriciella sp.
ATGACGTGTTTGAAAATCCGCGCACCGTCACACTACGCAGAGCTGGTCCATGGCGTGGAGAATGTTCGATTTGTCAGCCGCGCGGCCCCAGCGGAGACTGTGCACGCGTTTTGCGCCCGCCGCCGAGATATCGCGCCCTTATTCGACCGAGCGCTGGCAAGTGTGAAACCCGGCGGTATGATCTGGATGTCGTGGCCAAAGAAAAGTTCAGCTCTTTTTCAAGACCTTACCGAACAGGACTTAAGAGATCACATTCTGCCGATTGGGTGGGTTGATGTGAAAGTTTGCGCAGTTGATGCCGATTGGTCTGGCCTCAAGTTTTTGAAACGCAAAGATTGAGCGCTTTCGCTGCAAATGCTTGACGAAATTGGACACTCAGAGCAGGGAAGCCGAATGTCTGGCACGGAACCGCAGTCCTCAACTGAGCATCCAAAGGGGAAGATTGGGCTTTGGCTTGTCGCCGCGGCCATTCTCTTGATCATCGCTCTGTTCCTGGTCGGTCGCTATACCGATATCCTGAACGTCGAGGCCTTGCAGGGCTCGATAAAGGAATTTGCCAGCGGACCGCTCGGGCTTCCAGTTTTGATCCTCACATTCTGCGGCTGCGCCTTTATCGGCGTGCCGCAATTTCTACTGATCGGGATCAGTGTTTACGCGTTCGGGCCACTTTGGGGCGCGATTTGGGCTTGGGTGGCAACGCTTTGTTCCGGCACGCTGACCTTTTGGCTGGGACGTCTCTTTGGCAAAGCCACGCTCGCGCGTGTCGGGCAGGGGCGGATTAAGCGGTTCACAGATTTTGTCGCCAAGAACGCCTTCATCGCGAGCGCCGTGGTTCGCAACGTGCCAACCGGACCTTTCGTGATGGTGAATATGTTGTTTGGGGCCATTCGCGCGCCTTATCTGCATTACCTTGCGGGCATGGGGGCTGGGATCATGCCCAAGATTGCGCTTGTCGCGTTTGGGCTGAAGGCCATTCAAGCCGCTTTGCAGGGAAATATCTGGATGGCGGTGCTCGCAGCCATCGCGGCGATTGCGGTCTTCCTTGGCGGTTTCCTTTATGTGCGGCATCGGCGCGGCAAAGGGGAAAATATTGCGCTTAGCGCAGATTAGCCTGTTGACACGATCGGTTCACCGCCGCATTGCAGTGCTCATGCGCAAGAATTTGCCTCTTTTGGACCTACTCCTCCTTATCGGCCCCTGGCCGGTATCGACGGCGTCGTAGCGCGCGTCCACGGCCAGGGGATAGACCTTAAAAAGTTTCTCACATCACCAGGCCAGATAGATGACCGATCCAACTGATATTGTAATTTTCGACACCACTATGCGCGACGGCGAACAGTCGCCAGGCGCTTCCATGACCCACAATGAAAAGCTCGCATTGGGGGAGCTTCTCGAGACGATGGGCGTTCACGTCATTGAGGCGGGCTTTCCAGCGGCGTCCGTTGGCGACTTTGAGGCGGTCAGCGAGATCGCGCGGCGCTCGAAAACAGCGACGATTTGCGGTTTGGCCCGTTCAACGCCCGGCGATATTGAAAGATGTGCGGCGGCGGTTCGACATGCTGCGAAACCACGTATCCATACGTTTATTTCGACCAGCCCCGTGCATATGAAGCACAAGCTGAAAATGGGCCCGAACGCGGTGCTCGAAGCGGTTGGCCGATCTGTCGCTCAGGCTCGTAACCTGGTGGGTGATGTCGAATGGAGCCCAGAAGACGCGACCCGGACAGAATTCGATTTTCTGTGTAAGTGCATTGATGCTGCGATCACTTCAGGGGCCACCACAATCAATATTCCCGATACAGTTGGTTACTCGCACCCTGAAGAGTACGGCAATCTGATCCGTCGTTTGCGGGAGACCATTCCGAACAGCGACAAGGTCATCTGGTCGACCCATTGCCACAATGATCTGGGGCTCGCGGTCGCGAACTCAATCGCTGGTGTGCAGGGCGGGGCACGTCAGGTCGAATGCACGATTAACGGGCTTGGCGAGCGCGCTGGGAATGCGGCGCTGGAAGAAGTCGTCATGGCGTTCAACACGCGAAGCGATGATCTGCCATTTGCGACCGGGTTAGACACGACCAAACTTGCTGCAGCGAGCCATATGGTCAGCCGAATTACCGGCTTCCCGGTACAGTATAATAAGGCCATCGTTGGCAAGAACGCTTTTGCTCACGAGAGCGGTATTCACCAGGATGGCATGCTGAAAAATGCCGAAACCTATGAGATCATGAAGCCGGAAGATGTTGGCGTTTCCAAAACCAGCCTCGTCATGGGTAAGCATTCTGGGCGACACGCGTTTCGCGATAAGCTCGAAAGCCTGGGCTATGAACTCGACAAGGACAGCCTGAACGAGGCTTTCAAACGGTTCAAAGACCTCGCGGATCGAAAGAAGCATGTCTTTGATGATGACCTGATCGCGCTGGTTGATGATCAGCTCTCTGCAATGGGCGAGCGGATCTCGTTTGAGAAACTGCGGGTTGTCGCAGGATCTGAAGGGCCTCAGACCGCCGATCTAAGCGTGCTCGTTGATGGCGAGAGCCATTCTGTGTCTTCTGAAGGCAATGGGCCGGTTGATGCGGTCTTCAACGCTATTCGAGCCATCGTTCCGCACGAAGGCAAGCTCGACCTATTCCAAGTAAGCGCCGTCACCGGTGGGACAGATGCTCAGGCCGATGTGCATGTTCGCTTGAAAGGCGAGGGCATTATGGCGACCGGGCGTTCGTCAGATCCAGACACTTTGGTGGCTGCGGCGAAGGCTTATATCCATGCGCTGAACAAGCTCGAAGCCCGCCGATTGAAGCGCAAAGCGGCTTAAAAGTTAACAAACGAAGCGTTTGCGTTAACATGACGTGTAAGTGGCGATTTTCGTCACGAGCCCTTTGATTGTTGAGAATTTGCCATGTGTACGGATCGTACATGTGGCAAATTATTTCTACTTGCTTTAATCATATCTAAACGGCATGAGGGTATTGGGCTGATCAGACTATCAATGCTGCGTGCGTTCAATCACGAGCCACGTGCAACAAAAGCGGCGTAAAAAAATGATCGGAAGCCTACTCGGAGTTCTTTCCACAGATATGGCCATCGACCTGGGGACGGCGAACACGCTCGTCTACGTTAAGGGTCAAGGCATCAAACTCGATGAACCTTCGGTCGTCGCGTATATGAACCAGGGCGGCCGCAAAATGGTCTATGCCGTGGGTGATGACGCCAAGAAAATGCTTGGTAAGACGCCACTGAACATGGAAGCCATCCGCCCGATGCGCGATGGCGTGATCGCCGACTTCGAAGTCGCCGAGGAAATGATCAAGCACTTCATCCGCAAAGTGCACAATCGCCGCGCCTTCGTATCTCCGCTGATCATTATCTGTGTGCCAAGCTCCGCGACGAATGTTGAGCGCCGCGCCATTCATCAATCAGCGCTGGCAGCAGGTGCACGTGAAGTTCATCTGATTGATGAGCCGCTCGCCGCCGCGATTGGTGCAGGACTGCCGATTGAAGAGCCTGCGGGCTCTATGGTCGTCGATATTGGCGGTGGTACAACTGAGGTTGCTGTCCTGTCGCTCGGCGGACAAGTCTATTCGCGCTCTGTCCGCGTTGGTGGTGACAAGATGGACGAAGCCATAATGAACTATCTGCGCAAGCACCAAGGCATTTTGGTCGGTGAAATGTCAGCCGAGCGCATCAAGAAACAAATCGGTACAGCGATGGCGCCTGAGAATGGCGACGGCATGACGGTGACTGTGCGCGGCCGCGCAACCGGTGACGGCGTACCGAATGAAGTTGAAATCAATGAAAAGATGATGGCCGAAGCCCTTGCCGACCCGGTGGGTGAGATTGTCGAAGCTGTTCGCATCGCACTAGAGGCGATGCCGCCAGAGCTTTCGGCGGACATCGTCGATCGCGGGATCGTTCTGACGGGCGGCGGCGCCCTGTTGCGGAATTTGGATGTTGTCCTACGCGAACAAGCGCGTCTTCCGGTGATGATTGCCGAAGACCCATTGAAATGTGTTGCGAATGGGTGTGGATTCGTCCTCGAAAACCTCTCGCGGATGAAGAACGTCCTATCGCCTGAGGTTTGATCTGAATGACGCAGCCGAAGCTGCGTTCATAGAAGAAGGAAGCAGCCCATGCCTCGCAGCAGCGGCAAGGGATATCGTCAAAGACCGCTCCGCCGGTATGGCTTCTTCATAGCTGTTGCGGGCCTTGTTGCCCTTCTGCTTCTGCAAACCTCGCCGCGTCTGAGCGAAGGCGTAGAGCCGATCCGAACCGCCGCATCGGATCAACTGTTCCACGTAACGCGGCCCAGTTTGATCGACCGTTTGAGCGGCGCCTCTGCGCGAGAGCGTCAGATCTTGGAACTCGAGGCGCGGGTGCGAGAGCTCGCGCAGTATAAGGCGCTCGCCCTGACGATGGCAGAGCGACTCGAAGTCTACGAAGACATCTTGAACATGCAGGGTGAGCCTGGCGGCGCGGAAGTGACGGCGCGAATTATGGCTGAAACGAACGGCCCGTTTGCGGAAGCGCTTCTGGCCAATGCTGGCGCAACCAATGGCGTTGCTGAAGGCTATTATGCAGAGAATGACCGCGGGCTGGTTGGCCGCGTTGTGCAAGTTGGACAACGCTCGTCGCGGATCTTGAAAGTGACAGACTTTAACAGCCGCGTGCCGGTTATGGGCGAGGCAAGCGGGCTGCGGGCGATTATGTTTGGCGGCCGCGATGGTTTGGGCCATCTCACCGATTTTCCTGAACAGGGTGCGTTTCTGCCGAATGAGCGAATTCTAACCTCAGGCGAGGGCGGATTGTTTCCCCGCGGCGTGGTTGTGGGACATGTTCGCGGCGGAGACAGCAAAGACATTCGAGTCGATCTCGCCATGCTTTCTGGTCAGCTCAGCTATGTTCGCTTGAAACCGATCATCACCATCTCTCCGCCTGAGGAGAGCCCTATAGAAACCGAGCTTTCCGCATTGGTTGAGGAAGAACCTTCATGAACGGGGTCGGCGGTTTTGCAGATTCCATCGCCCTTCGCTGGGAGAATGCCCGCCCGCGATCGCGTTTGATCATAGGTGTCTTGGTGGTGGGCATGATCGGCCTGGTTGGTCTGACGCCCAAGACGCTTTTCGGCGTGCAATTGTCTTGGCCCTATATTGGTTTGATCGCGGCGGTTGGCTGGGGCCGATCTGGGATTGCTTTCGGGCCGATGGTGTTTTTGGTTCTGTTCGGATTTGCGCAAGATGCTTCACAAGCGCCTTGGGGCAGCCACGGCTTTGCGAATCTGTTGACCTATGGCCTTGCGGTCATCGTCTCGCAAATGGCGGACACTGAGCGGTCGCCAATCCTCGCCTTTGTTCTCCCCGTTGTAACTTTGTTTTTTGGCATCATGCTCGTATGGCTCGTGGCGAGCGTATCTTCGGGACATTTCGCGCGCGTCACCCCGATGCTGACAGCGTATTTCGCGACCTTGGTTGTGCATATGTTAATCGCGCCACTCTTTGATCTCGGAATCCGCCGCGGTGTTTCAGGAGGGGCCGTATCGTGAAGGGAACGCGACCCATTGATGCGATGTTCAATCGCCGCGCCATGATTGCGGCGGGCGGCGGCGCGATGGTGTTTGGCGGCCTGATTACGCGGTTGTTTCAGCTGCAAATCATGGAACATGAGCGGTTCGAGGTTGCGGCAGCAGAGAATGGCGTCCGCCTGGATCTAGCGCCGCCCCAAAGAGGGCGCATCCTCGATCGGTTTGGACGCCCGCTGGCAGCTCATCGTCAGGCTGGGCGCGTCTCATTCGTGCGCGAGCAAACAGATGATCTTGCGCGACTTTTGTCGAAGCTTTCCGATCAAATCGAGATTTCCCCGGAACAACAGGCGCGCTTGATCCGCGATTCCCGTCGTCAGGCGAGCTTCCAGCCCACCATTGTGCGCAGCGAACTGTCCTATGAAGATTTTTCGAGGCTGTCTGTGCTGGCGCCGAGCTTGCCGGGCTTGCAAGTCGAAATGGCGGCAACGCGGTCATATCCGCGCGGACGCGATTTCGCGCATGTCTTGGGATATGTCGCAAAGGCGAGTGAGGCGGACCTTGAACGCTTAAGCGATGGCGCCAATGCGCAAGAGCGCGCCGCCATTCGTCGCCTCTTCAAGCATCCAGATATGCGCACCGGACGATCGGGTGTGGAGCGGTTTGCCGAAGAATGGCTGCGCGGAGAGGCGGGCTTCCGCAAGCTCGAAACCAATGCAGCGGGCCGGATTATTCGCGAGTTTGACGATCCGAGTCTCGCCCCAAAACCTGGGCGGGATCTGTATCTCACTGTCGATGCCGAGCTTCAGAAGTTCGCGATCGATCGGTTCGGGAAAGAAAGCGGCGCCGCCGTGGTGCTCGATATCGAAACCGGCGATATTCTGGCCTTCGTATCGACTCCGGCTTTCGACCCGAATGATTTCGTGAATGGGATTTCGTCCAAGGACTATGCGGTCTTGCGCGACGATGTAGAGTATTCTCCGCTCTATCACAAAGCCTATGACGGAACCTATCCGCCGGGATCGACATTCAAAATGGTGGTTGCGGCTGCAGCCCTCGAAGCTGGCGTCATCGATCCCAACGAGCGGATCTATTGTCCCGGTCACTATCGCTTTGGCAACAATACCTGGCATTGCTGGAAACGCCGCGGACATGGCTCTGTAAACATGCATTGGGCGATCAAAGGCTCATGTGATGTCTATTTCTATGAAGTTGCCAAACGGATGGGGATTGAGCATCTCGCCGATGTTTCCAAACGGTTCGGATTTGGACAGCGCTGGGAACTTGGATTGACCGGCGGACGCAGCGGCGTTGTGCCGAATGATGAGTGGAAACGCGCCGCGCGTGGTGAACCTTGGTATGAAGGTGAAACGCTAAATGTTGGCATCGGGC
>JALUWJ010000259.1 GCA_027019605.1 Henriciella sp.
CAATCCAAGTGTGCTGATCGCAGCCGGATTGCTGGCGCGCAAAGCAGCGGCGCTTGGCCTCGCGCGCAAGCCTTGGGTCAAGACCTCGTTCGCGCCAGGCTCGCAAGTTGTGACCGACTATTTGGACAAAGCCAATCTCACCAAAGACTTAGATGCGCTCGGCTTCAACCTGGTCGGCTATGGTTGCACGACCTGTATTGGGAATTCCGGCCCGCTGCAGCCTGAGATTGCCAAAGCCATTGCAGATGGTGACTTGGTGTCATGCTCCGTGCTGTCGGGTAACCGCAACTTTGAAGGTCGGATCGGCCCAGACATCAAGGCCAACTATCTCGCCTCGCCGCCCTTGGTGGTCGCTTATGCAATTGCCGGCTCGCTGAAAATCAACATCACGACTGATCCGCTCGGCCAGGATAAGGAAGGCAATGATGTCTATCTGAAGGATCTATGGCCAACCTCGCACGAGATCGCGGAGATCATGGCCGAGTGCGTGACGCCTGCCATGTTCTCAGAGCGTTATTCCGACGTCTTCAAAGGCGATGCGCAATGGCGTGATATCGAGGTTTCAGGCGGCAAGACCTATGGCTGGCCGCTCGGCTCAACCTATGTGCAGAACCCGCCGTACTTTGACGGCATGACAGGTGAGGTCGAAGCACCCGCAGACATTCACAAGGCGCGGGTCCTCGCTCTATTTGGCGACTCGATCACAACCGACCACATTTCGCCCGCTGGTTCGATCAAAGCGTCCAGCCCGGCTGGGGAGTATCTACAGAGCAATCAGGTGAGTGTGCTCGACTTTAATTCCTACGGCTCGCGGCGCGGTAATCATGAAGTGATGATGCGCGGCACGTTCGCGAACATTCGCATCAAGAACCAAATGGTGCCCGGCGTCGAAGGCGGCGTCACCATTCATCATCCAAGCGGCGACCAGATGCCGATCTATGATGCGGCCATGCGTTATATGGAAAAGAACGTCCCGCTCGTCGTATTTGCGGGCACCCTGTACGGCAATGGCTCATCGCGCGATTGGGCGGCCAAGGGCACCATCCTGCTTGGTGTACGGGCGGTCGTTGCCGGTTCGTTTGAGCGCATCCACCGGTCCAACCTGATCGGTATGGGCGTGCTCCCGCTCGAATTTGAGGAGGGCGTTTCCTGGGAGAGCCTTGGCCTGAAAGGTGACGAGCAGGTGACGATTGAAGGGATCAACACGATCCAACCGCGTCAGCGCGTTGAGGTTCAGATCTCCAAATCGGATGGCTCAACGGTCACCGCGAATACAACGGTGCGTATCGATACAGACAATGAACTCGACTATTATCGCAATGGCGGGATCCTGCATTATGTGCTGCGGAATCTGGCGAATGAGGCCGCTTAATGCGGTTCTCACGCCGACGTGAGTTTTAAGTGCGCATAGAAACAGCTATGAGAGCGGCATGATACGCGTTTTCGCCTTACTTGCCCTCGCGGCTTCTGCCTTCGGCTCGGCTTCTGCTGAGGCCGAGCGGCCGGTTTTGATTGAGCTATTTGCCAATCAGAATTGCCCAGCCTGTCCAAAAGCGCATCGGACGATGAAGCAGATCGAGGCAGAGCGCGATGACGTTCTGATCCTCACCTGGACGGTCAACTATTGGGACTATCTGGGAGACCCAGACCCGATGGCGATGCCGGCGGCGAAAGATCGCCAAATGGCGTATACGGATCGGATGAGCTTGCGCGCGCCCTACACGCCGCAATCTTTCTATGACGGCGCAAAAGAGTGCCCGGGCACGAAAAAGCGTCGGATCCGCAAAAATATCGAACAGCGCCTGGATGTGCGCGATGCAACAGCGCCAAGCCTGGAATGGGATGGCCAGCAGGTTCTGGTGAGTGGCACCAGTGATGAGACGCTTGAAGTGATGAAAGTTGAGTATCTCAGCGGGGACGCGAATTATACGAGCATGGTCAATCCGGTGACCAGCGTCGATTCCCTGGGGCTCTGGGTTAAAGAGAGCCAGGCGTTTGAGATCGCGTGCGCGTCGACCTGTGCGGTCTTGCTACAAGAGCAAGACACAGGCGAAGTCGTTGCAGTTCGAGCGTTAAACTAACGACTTAGTGCTTGCGCGACAGCGCATCGAGCTGTTCTTGCATCGCCGCCATTTGGGCCCGCAAGAGATCCATCGGATCATCCAGACGCGGCGCATCTTTTTCACCGCGCTTCGACTTTTTCGCGACCATGCCCGGCGTGAACATCCGCATCGCGTTCTCAAACATTTCCATGTTCGCGCGCGCTTGTTTCTCAAACATCGTGAACGGATTGGCACTGCCCATCGCTGATTTCCAACGATCCTGGCTTTCAGCAAAGCTGTTCATGCTCATCTCAAGCCATGCTGGCAGCAGGCTTTGTGACCCGGCGCCGTAAAAGCCAATCAGTTTGCGCAAGAAGTTTACCGGCAGGGCGCCTTCGCCCTTATTCTCTTTTTCAAAGATGATCTGCGTCAACACTTGTCGAGTTAGATCCTCGCCAGACTTTGCGTCGACTACTTCGAAATCAATCTCTTTGCGCACCAGCTCCGACAAGTGGTCCAGCGTCACATAAGAAGAGGTCGACGTGTCGTATAAACGCCGGTTCGCGTACTTCTTGATAATGACGGTATCGCTCGCCCCGTTTGATTTCGCCATCTCACACCCTTTCATAGCACGTATGCTAATGTTTTGCTCGTCTCGGCGCCGTATTCTGCTAAACTCCCGGCACCGAAGACGTTTCGATTACGGCACATACACTCAAGGTGCTTACATCGAATTTAGCACATGCAGCAAATTTTATGCTGCGCAGCATAGCGGGAGGATCCGGCATGTCCAGAACGGCACTGGTGACGGGGGGAACGCGCGGAATTGGGCTCGCGATTTGCGCCGGCTTGAAACGGGCCGGATATACGGTTGCCGCCAATTATAGCGGCAATGATCAGGCCGCGAAAACCTGCGAAGAAGAGCTCGGGGTCAAATGCTACAAATTCGACGTCGCGGATTTCGAGGCAGTTGGCACAGGGGTCGCAGCCATCGAGCAAGATCTCGGGCCGATTGATATTGTCGTCAACAATGCCGGGATTACCTGGGACGCACCGTTTCACAAGATGAGCCTGGAGCAATGGCAGAAGGTGATTTCGGTGGACCTGGATTCAGCCTTCAATGTCACCCGTCATGTCTGGGAAGGGATGCGCGAACGCGGCTTTGGCCGGGTCATCAATATCTCGTCGATCAACGGCCAAAAAGGACAGTTTGGCCAGGTCAATTACTCGGCAGCGAAGTCCGGCTTGATCGGGTTTACCAAAGCCCTTGCGCAAGAGGGTGCTCGTAAAGGCATTACCGTCAATTGTGTCTGCCCCGGCTATATCGATACCGAGATGGTTCGCGCCGTGCCTGAAAAAGTGCTCGAAAGCATTGTCTCAACCATTCCGGTTGGCCGCCTCGGAAAGCCAGAAGAGATTGCCTCAATCTGCGCCTATCTCGCCAGCGATGATGCCGCATTCATCACCGGCGCAACCATGACCGTAAACGGGGCGCAACATATCGCCAGCTAATCCGCTTCTGGCAGGTGCAAATGAAACGGATGGCTGAGATCTAAAACGCCGTCTCGAACCCGGCCGCGCACGATCACTGCGGTTCCATCCGCCAGCCCGCACGCCGTGGCGGCGGGTCTTCGGACCGAAAGCAAAAGCGCCGCGTCTTCGAATTTACGCAGGCAGGCGGGTGGAAACCGAGTCTCTTCATCTACCGCAACCGGCGCACCGACCTTTCCGCGCACGAAAAAGAATCCAGACGCATCTGGTTTGATTTGGGTCGCATTGCGGATCGCATAGTCTGAGCGTGCCCAAAGTCCTTGGCGTTCAGAACGCGCAATCTGTTCAATCGCCAGCAAGTCGCGTCCCTTGGCCGCCGTGCTTGGATACAATCGCACCCAGGCGGCCCCTGCCTCAATCATCTCTCGGTTCAGCCACAGGGTCGGCCCAGCGCCATCAATTGTGACCACATGCGCGAGCGCACGATCATAGCGATCCCGCGTCAGGCCAGGATAGAAGAGCTGCACCCGCCGCCCCAGCGCCATATCTTCAAGCCGCCGCGCGCTTTCGCCGGCATGCGGCGCTGGTGGTCCATCGCGCGGATACATGGCGGGGGCTTCGATGGAGACCAATCGGACACTCTGCCCGGACTCCAGAACTAAGGCATCGCCATCGATAATCCGCGTGACGCGTCCGGTTTCGCCAGGTTCCATATCAGGAAACGGGCTGGGCGCCGTGCAAGCTGCTACGGCAAGCAAGACAGACATTTTCAAAGCGCGGATCATCCACCCTCTTCAATCTGTCCCCATCGAATAGTAAGCTCCACCATACGGTCCCGTAGCTCAGCAGGATAGAGCAACAGATTCCTAATCTGTAGGTCACGCGTTCGAATCGCGTCGGGATCGCCAATTGGGCGTCACTCCATCCTGTATTTGGGACGGAGTTTTAAGTGATTGAGTGTAAATCGCATGTATACGGGACGCCGCTGCGTGGATTGCTCAAACTTTTATGTATGGGACGCAAAGAATGAAAAAAATAATTTCAGTCATGGGTGTGCTTGTTTTGCTTGCAGCGTGTAGTCCGAATTCGGGCAGTCGGGAGCAAGCAGAATGCGAATCATCGGCTCCAGTTGAAATAGAGATCGACGGAATTTCACTGTTAATCCCAGCAGGAACGCGAGGCTATACGTTTCCTCGCGACCCCTATTTGAGACCTTCGCCGTCGACAGGGCGGGCAGAATATCCAAGTATGTTTTGCGCTTCGATGATGCCCCCCTCCCTAGAGCCAAAGGAAATCCTCTTTACGGACTTGCGGTTCGAACTTGAGCAAATCGAAGAGCAGTTCATTGTGAGTTCGTTGCGAATTTCACCGCTCGCTGAAGGAGATGAAGATTTCTTTGAATCGAAAAGAGACTGGAGTCTGTTTGAGGCCGACATCATTGATCCAGATTTTCTTTCGATAAAGCGAGCTTTTGTAGGTATGGCGTCGGGCGAAGTCTTCCTTCAAAGGAATCCAGAGTTATTTGCGCCGAGCGGTCATCCCATTGCGTTTAAGTGCTATTTTGATCGTCCCGGCAAAGAACGTGAATGCATGACCTGGTGGGTAGATGCGAGCCGAGGGCTTTTTGTAAATATGAATTTCGAGTCTAAAGACGTGCCAAGTCGGTCTTGGCTGTTCGCTTCTGAAGCCACAATGGAGTTCATTGATGAAGTTCACTCAGATACCTCGATAAATTAGCCTACTAGAGCTTTGTCGGGGGAGGTAGTCACTGCAGAGAGCGAGATGCGATTCCTTCTTTCTATTCTGATCCTGCTGAGTGGCATGGCGATGAGCGCGTGTGCGGATAGATCCGACACTGATGCGCCGCACATTGTGCTCTTGATTGCGGATGATCTTGGGCTCGATCTGGCGCCGTGTCACAGTCAGGACGTACGCATGCCATATCTGCAATCGCAGTGCGGCCGCGCCTTGGTCTTTGATCGCGCTTATACGCATCCATACTGTACGGCCAGCCGCGCTGCCCTCATGACTGGACGCCACCCATTTCGGCACGGTGCGGCCGATGTCAGGATGCAAGCACCGAAGCTTCCATTGAAAGAGGTGACAATTGCGGAGCTGATAAAGCAGCACAGCGACCAGGGCTATCAAACGGCAGGTTTTGGAAAGTGGCATCTTGCCGACGACAAAAACGGATCTGCCGACAATCCCAACCTTCAGGGATTTGATCATTATGAGGGCAATCCTCGCCAGCACGACACTTACAAATACCGAAACTTCGATTGGTTCGAGAATGGTGAGCTTGTCGGGAATGTCGAAACTTACAAAACATCGTTCCTGGTGGATCGCGTAGCCGCGTATTTTCAAACGGCAAATCGATCTGCGCCGCAATTCACGCTGGTGAGTTTTACAAATCCGCACAAACCATACCACGTGCCGCCAGAGCATCTGCACTCATTCGGGGCCCTGTCTGAACTAAACCTGCAAGGCACGCGCTCTGACACGCCAGGCCCGAAGGAGTATCGCGCGAACCGCCGCGAACCCCGGCTCGATCGATATTATTTCGCGATGCTTGAGGCTTTGGACAATGAGATCAAACGACTGGTTGAAACCCTTCAGCAGACTTCGGATCGCCCAATTGTGTTTGTGTTTCTCGGAGATAATGGCTCAGCCGCAGAAGTCTTTGCCGCGGTCGATGATGCGCAGGTTCGATCTAAGGCGACTCTTTATGATGGCGGTGTTCGCGTGCCGCTCATGCTGTGGGGGGAGACCATTGAAGGTTCACGGCGGTCCGAGCAGCTTGTCCACCTGGCTGACCTGTTTCCGACCTTGGCGTCGCTGGCTGGCGTGGAAGAAGCCCATTTCAGTGATGGTGGTCGTCAGATCGATGGGATCTCATTTCGCACCGAAATTGATGGCGCTCAATCCGCAGCATCGCCAAGAAGGTTCAGTTTTTTCGAGCGCGGAAATGATGCCCTATTGCCGTTCGCTTTTGGCGCGGTCGATGGGGCTGGACACAAGCTTATTCTGCGCGAGACAGAGCGACAGACCAATTACAGCGCCGGCCGTCTGGTAGAATTCTATGATACAGAAACCGACCCTTTGGAAGCGCATAATCTGTTCGATGCGCCATGCTCGGTTCCAGAAGAGCGGGTCATGCCTTTGTTTGATTTCATCGCATCCAAGGCTGCGGAAAACGAGGCTCATTCTGCCTGGTTCAATGAGCGTCTCTATCAAGAGCGTATTCAACAGGCTTTGGCGCAATGCCGAGCGCATTCAAACTAAGCTTTGAGCGTGTCCGCCGCCTTCTCGGGCAGCGTTAAGCAAGGCTTAATTGAAACCCGGCATCTT
>JALUWJ010000260.1 GCA_027019605.1 Henriciella sp.
CGCAGTAGGACCGGGTCGCAGGTCGCCATTTCATGCGCCAGTTTCTTGGCTGCCGGCAGCAATTCATCGGCGGCGTAGACATGATTGACCAGTCCCCAGCGCTCGGCCCCTTCGGCGTCGAGGAAATTCCCGGAAAAGGACAATTCCTTCGCGCGGCTGATCCCGATCAAACGGGACAGTTTCTGGCTAAGCCCCCATCCGGGCATGATCCCGACGCGGGCGTGCGTATCTGCGAACTTCGCATTCTCTGAGGCCAGCAAAACATCGCACATCAGCGCCAGCTCGAATCCACCCGTGATCGCGAACCCATTAATTGCCCCGATAATCGGCCACGGGAATGAAGCCAGCCCTTTTGCAAGGTCAATCTCGCCGCCATCTGCGCCGAGCGCGAAGCCGGTCTGGCCTGCTTCTTTCAAATCGACGCCGGCCGTAAAGGCGCGTCCAGCGCCGGTCAGAATAGCGACACGCACCGAATCGTCTTCGGCAAGATCTGTGAACGTCTTTACGATTTCCGCCCGCAAGGCACGACTCAAAGCATTCAACGCGTCAGGACGGTTCATGGTGACAATCGCAACCGGGCCATCGCGCTCTACTAATACGATATTCTCAGACATGTTTATCTCCTGACATTCTGTTTCGGTCTCACTTGCGACAAGCGCCCTCGCGGAAACCAAGAGCTAAGCCGTGGGCGCGTCTTTTTTGCGGATAAAGCGCCGGTAAAGCGCGATCCCGAGTCCAACCAATGCGATGATCGCCGCCGGGATAAAGGTTGCCAGTTTGAGCGGCGTCATAATGGCTTTCAGCCAGATCAAACTCTCATCGCCTGAGAGAATGAATAATTGGACTGTGTTCTCAATCACATCGGCTGGAATACAGATAAAGGCAGGCAGCGCCAGAAACGGTCCGGCTTTGCCAAAAAAGCGCAGCGCGATGCCCGCAAAGAAGCCGCCATAGGCGAGCGGGTAAAAGTAATCCAGCGCCAGCGTCATCCACCAGTGCGCAGAGCGCTGTTCCGGAGTCATCGCGGCAACGACCGCTCGGATCTGCTCGGGATCACTGATCTCGTCAATGATGTGCAGATCATAAGCTTGGATCCAGACGCCAAAGCCGAGGGTGAGCGCGACAAAAGCTAGCCCCAAGGCAAGGATGGTCTTTCCATTCGTCAAAAAGGCTCTCATCTAATCTCTATTGCTCCCCTTCTAATATTTCTAGCTCAACACCCTGGTCCTTCACCAAGATCACCAGCGCATCTCGAACCTTCGCCAGCACAGCCTCATCGGTACCGCGCGCGATCAGCGCCACGCCATGATCGTTCACCGTCTTGAACCAGGGATAGGACCCGATGCTGACGCCTTCATATTGATCTGATAGCTGCTCCAACGCTTCGGCGAGCTCGCCCTCTCTTAGGTCGCTGCCACGCACAGTAATGCTCTTCACCACGGCGCCTGTTTTCAAACGGTGCCCAATATCGCCGAGCATGCCTTCGACAATTTTCGGAACGCCCGCGAGCGTGAACACATTGCCAGTCTGAAAACCGGGGGCGCCGGAGACAGGATTGTCGATCAAGCTCGCCCCGTGCGGAATGCGCGCCATGCGGCGACGTGCCGGCGTGAACTCTGTGTTCATCTCTGCATAGCGTGCGGCGAGCATTTTCGCGACTTCAGGGTGTTCGCCAATCTCTACATCGAACGCGGCGGCGATGGCGTCGGCTGTAATGTCATCATGCGTTGGGCCAATCCCGCCAGTGGTGAAGACATAGGTATAGGTCGCGCGCAGTGCGTTCACGGCCTCTACAATCCGGTCAGTCTCGTCCGGTACGATGCGCACTTCGCGGACTTGAATGCCATACGGTGCCAAAAAGCCCGCAATGGTTTGTGTGTTGATGTCTCGGGTGCGCCCTGACAGGAGTTCATCTCCAATCAAGCAGATCGCGGCAGTTACAGGAGCAGTCATCGCCTTTGCCTAAACGATACGGTGTTCGAAATTCAACATAAATCTGAATTGCAGATACGCACGCGCCGCTCGCTTGACGCGTCTTCGAAATCGACCCACCTCACTGCGCATGGTAAAACCAGACATAAAAATTTGGACGGATGGCGCGTGTAGCGGCAATCCTGGCCCCGGCGGCTGGGGTGCATTACTCGTCGCTGGCAACAACCGCAAAGAGCTTCACGGTGGTGATCCGGACACGACGAATAATCGCATGGAGCTTATGGCCGCGATCGAGGCACTCAACGCCTTGAAAAAGCCGAGCCAGGTGACGCTGCATACTGACAGCACTTACGTCAAAGATGGCCTGACCAAATGGATCCATGGCTGGAAGCGCAATGGTTGGAAGACCGCGGCGAAGAAACCTGTCAAAAACAAAGACCTCTGGCAGGCCCTAGAAGCGGCTTGTGAACGCCATGAGATCAAGTGGGTTTGGGTCAAGGGTCATGCGGGCGATGAGGGCAATGAAAAAGCCGACGAACTCGCCCGCCTCGGCGCCGAAGAAGCACGCGGTTCATAACGCGATTGTGAGCCTGTGCCCGGCCCCGTCATGGTAGGAAACACGCTCTATTGAGAGGAGCTCCCATGAGACTATTTATTGCGGCATCCGCCGTCGCTCTGATGGCCGCGTGCGGTCAAGCTGCGGTCCCCGCCTCTGAACGTGCCGCCGTGACCGCGCCTGCGGAAGACACAAAACTACTCGCTGTGCTCAGTTATGCCGATTGGTGTGGCAGCTGCAAAGCGCTCGATCCGAAAGTGAAGGCCGTACAGGCTGCCAACTCGTTTGACGGCGTTGATTATACCAGCCGCGATTCTGACGCCTTCTTCGCCGATGCTGAAACGCTTGGGGTTGCCGGGGCGATGCGCGCAACCTTCCCAGACAAAGTCAAAACGGGCCGCTTATACCTCGTAAACCTGGACAGCGGCGAGGTTGTCGGCACGGTCGATAAATCGATGGATGAAGCCGCGATCACGGCTGCAATCACTGAGGCGGCTGCGCTGTCTTAAAAAAAATTTCTGACCTTTGTCAGGATCGCCTCCCCCCAATCGTCTTGTTGACAGATCCCGCAATCACGCAGGATCCTGAACGCAAGACCTCTGGAGGGAGGATTTTTTATGGCTAAGTTTGTTTTGATGCTGCCACATGCCCCGGATCGCTACACCAAGCTCGGGGAAGCTGAGTTCATGGACTTGATGAAAGACTATATCGGTTGGGTCGAGGAGATGAGCGCAAAAGGCAAGTTCGAGGGCGGCGAAAAGCTCCTCGATGAAGGCGGCAAGATTGTCACCAACAAGTCTGGCTCGATTGAAGTTCATGACGGCCCATTTGCTGAGGTCGCAGAGATCCTCGGCGGCTATATGGTCATCAATGCTGAAGACTATGACGAAGCTGTCGAAATTGCGCGGTCTCACCCGCATATGAAGCACAATGAGACGATCATCATTCGTCAGACAGACGCTTCTGCAGACGAATGAGTGTCGCTGGTGACATCCACAAGTTGCTGGACGAAACCGTCCGGCGCGAGCGAGGCTGGTTAATCTCCAGCCTCGTCTCGAAGTTTGGCCCCGCAAAGGTCGAATTGGTCGAAGACGTCGCGCAAGACGCGATCGTGAAGGCGCTCGCGACCTGGCCGTATAAAGGCGTTCCGGAAAATCCGCGCGCTTGGCTCCGCCGCGTCGCCGGAAATGCCGCGCTCGACCGCGTGCGCCGATCGGCGAGAGAGTTTGGCGTCGACGATGAGTGGGACTTCGCAACCGAAGAACCAGATGTGATTACGCCCTCGCTCAGCGATCCTGAGCTCGATCTCATGGTTCTGTGCTGCGACCCGGCCATTGAACCGAAGGACCAATTGTTTCTCGCCTTGAAAACGGTGTGCGGGTTCACCGTGGCTGAGACCGCCGCCTTGTTCTTCATGTCCGAAGACGCGCTGTTCCAGCGCCTGGCCCGCGCCAAGCGCAAACTCAAAGCCCAATCCGGAGAGCTCGCGCGGTTCCCCACGCGCTTTGCGCTACACGCCCGCCTACCCCAACTCTTAAAGGTCATCTATTTGATGTTCGCCTGGGGCTTCCTGCCGCGACGCGGTCAGGATCTGTATCGCGAAGACATATGTCGCGAGGCGCTGCGTCTGTCCGATGGCCTGTTCGCGGCGACGGAAGGCAAAGCAGCTGGCCACCATGCCTTGCATGCGCTGCTCCTGTTTCAGATGTCACGTTTGCCAGCGCGCGTGTCAGCCGACGGGCAATTGATCACGCTTGAGCACCAAGACCGAACACTGTGGGACCAGGACAAGATTTTTGACGCCGTCCAGCATCTCGAGGCGGCAAAATCGAGCGATACCTTGACTCGCTATCACCTTGAGGCGGGCATTGCTTCGATGCATGCTCAGGCCCCGACTTGGGCGCAAACCGATTGGGCCAGCATTTCGCGGCTATATGAGCTGCTAAACGCGCGCACGCCGTCGCTTGCGGTGCTGGTAAACTGGGCGGTGAGCTTGATGCTACAGGGCGAACTCAACCAGGCTGAAGACGCCCTCAATACCGCCCGCGCACTGCCTGGCGCCGAGGCGTTTCCAGCCTATCACCTCGCCCGCGCCAAACTTGCTGAGCTTAGAGGCGATGACGCAGGTGCCCGCACGGCGCGCGAACTCGCGATAGCCTGTCAGACCTCAGCCCCCGTCGCAGCGCATATCGTGCATGAGTTGGGGCTTGAAGGCTAAGCTTCACCGAAGCGCCCATCCTCGATAATCGCGTCATAGTCGGCCTGGATCTGCGCATATTTCATGTCGATGCCGATCTTCATTGTCTTGTGCGTGAAGATGTAAAGCCGGTCGGCCTCAACACATTCAGACACCCAATCAGCGACCGCATTTGGATCGAGACCGCCGCGGATCACTTCATTCATCATCTGGAATTGCGGATCGTCTTTGGCCTGCTCCGCAGTGACATCGCTCGATGGCGCGCCAAATCCGGTCGTGTGAATATTCGTGTTCACCCAGCCTGGGCAAAGGACGCTGACGCCAATCTTGTGCGGCATCAGCTCAGCCTTCAGGCCTTCTGAATAACCGACCACAGCATATTTAGTGGCATTGTATGGCCCCATGCCGCCTGGTGCGACATGGCCAGCCATGGATGCGGTGTTGATGAAATGCCCGCCCTCGCCATGCGATTGGATCAGGGGTGTGAACACCTCAACGCCATAGACGACGCCAAGCAGATTGATGTCGACAATCCATTTCCAGTCTTCGATTGGAATCTCACCCGGCTGACCGCCTTTGCCAACGCCGGCATTGTTGGCGACGATATGGACTTTGCCAAAATGATCGATGGTGGCTTGGGCGGCGGCTTTCACCTGTTCGACATCAGCAACGTCGCAGACGACCGAGGCGATTTCATTGCTGTCTTTGGACAGCTCTGCCACCGCGCGGTTCAAGCCTTCCTCATCGCGGTCGGCCAGCATCACGCGTGCACCGCGCTTCAGGAAACTTCGCGCCATCGCCAGTCCGAGCCCACTTGCGCCGCCAGTAACGAAGGCAACGCGTCCTTGAATATCGCTCATTCTCTATTCTCCTATAAGAAACGGCCCAGCAGGCATGCCCTGCAGGCCGTTTCCATATCTTCAAGTTAAGTCGTTGGGCTTAAGCGCTAACCGTACCTTTGACGAAGCCCGCGAGGCGCTCATTGATGATCTGATCCGCTTCGGTCATGATCCGGTCGATGAGTTCCTTACAGGTCGGAATATCGTAGATCAGACCGGCCACCATGCCGCAGGACCAAGCACCTGCATCCATGTCGCCTTCCATCATGATGCGCGGATAAACGCCGGCCACTTCATCGATAATGTCTTCGAACTTCAGATCCGCGCCGAGGGCTTTTTCTTTCTCAAGCAGGCGCTCCACCGCGCCATTGGTCAGCACGCGCTCTGTGTTGCGCAGTGGACGCATGACCAAGCGGGTGTCGAGTTCTGACGCCGCCACGATAGCTTGTTTTACGTTCTCATGCACCGGCGCTTCTTTGGTCGCGATAAAGCGCGTGCCCATATTCATGCCTTGCGCGCCCATGGCCAGCGAGGCGACCAGAGACCGGCCATCGGCCTGTCCACCAGAAGACACGAATGGAATGTCCAGCTCATCCGCCGCGCGCGGCAGCAAGATCATGTTCGGAATGTCGTCCTCACCCGGGTGACCGCCGCACTCAAAGCCATCAACAGAGACAGCGTCACAGCCAATGTCCTGCGCTTTCAGTGAGTGACGCACAGAGGTGCATTTATGGATCACTTTGATGCCCGCATCTTTCAGGTAGGGCAAAACCTCAGACGGATTGCGGCCGGCTGTTTCAACAACTTTCACGCCGCCATCGATGACCGCTTTGACAATTGCCGGATAGTCTGGCGGATTCAACGTGGGCAGGAAGGTGATGTTCACACCGAACGGCTTGTCGGTCATGTCGCGGCACTTGGCGATTTCGTTGGCCAGGTCTGCCGGGGTCTTTTGGGTCAGACCTGTGATGATCCCGAGGCCACCTGCATTTGAAACAGCCGCAGCCATTTCTGCGAAGCCGACATAATGCATACCACCCTGGATGATCGGGTGCTCGATACCAAACATTTCAGTGATGGCGGTTTTCATTCGAGTCTCCTCCTTGTTCTCCGCCACAATGTCCCTCAAACTACGGCGAAACAAGTCTGACTTAGGGGAAGCGAGATGCCAATGAAACTGTTTCTGCATGGGGTTCCGGACACACCCAGCATGTGGGATCCGTTGATTGCAGAACTCGGTCTCGGCAGCGATGAACACCTCGCCCCCGCAATGCCGGGCTTCGTCACCCCTGC
>JALUWJ010000261.1 GCA_027019605.1 Henriciella sp.
GGCCTGATCCTTGAACGGGCCAATCGGCATATAGTCCCACAGGTCGGCGATATCTGGGGCCGCAATGGCTTTGTAGAGCCCGTCCGCGTGCACCGACCAATCCAGCGGTTCGAGCACCACGCGTCGCCCCGTCAGAGGCCATTGTCCGGGGCGTTCTCGCGGCGTCCAATCGCTCAGGCTCACCCGCCTATCACTCCTGTTATCGCCGCACGTGCAGCGAGATGAGGGCTCATCAAATGTGTCCGGCCGCCGCGGCCTTGGCGGCCTTCGAAATTGCGGTTCGAGGTCGAGGCGCAGCGCTCTCCGGGGGACAGGATATCTGGGTTCATTCCGAGGCACATGGAACAACCCGGTTCACGCCATTCAAAACCTGCCGCTTCAAAGATCTGGTCGAGGCCTTCGGCTTCCGCTTGCGCGCGCACCAGGCCGGAGCCTGGAACAATCATGGCGCGAACGCCATCAGCGACTTTTCCGGATTTTGCGATGTCGGCCACCGCGCGCAGGTCCTCGATCCGCGAATTTGTGCAGGATCCAATAAACACACGCTGCACCGGCGTGCCGGCCAGCTTTGCGCCGGCATCGAGGCCCATATAGGTCAGCGCTCGTTCCGCCGCGGCCTTTTTGACCGGATCACTCATCGAGGCTGGGTTCGGAATTGATGCTGAGAGCGGGATCGCCTGTTCGGGGCTGGTGCCCCAGGTCACTGTAGGTTCAATGTCAGCGGCGTTGATTTCGATCACTTCATCCCAGGCGGCATCATCATCCGAGAACAGAGTACGCCAATGCCTTTCGGCAATTTCCCAGGCGCCGCCTTTCGGCGTTGCCGGGCGGCCTTTCATATACTCGAATGTAACTTGGTCTGGGGCGATCAGACCCGCGCGCGCGCCGCCTTCGATTGAAAGGTTACAAAGCGTCATGCGTCCTTCCATAGACAAAGCCCGGATCGCTTCTCCGCGATATTCCATGACGCAGCCCGTGCCGCCTGCCGTTCCGATTTTCGCGATCAGATGTAGAGCGAGGTCTTTTGCCGTCACCCCATCTGCAAGTTGTCCGCGCACTTCAATCGCCATGTTCTTCATTTTACGCGCGCGCAGGGTTTGCGTCGCCAAAACATGTTCGACTTCAGACGTGCCGATGCCATGCGCCAACGCGCCAAAGGCGCCGTGTGTGGATGTATGGCTGTCCCCGCAGACAATCGTCATCCCAGGTTGAGTCCGTCCTTGTTCAGGGCCGACCACGTGCACGATCCCGTTGTTGATATGGCCCATCGGGAAGAATTCGATGCCATGCTCTTCGACATTTCGGGTCAGCGCGGTGAGCTGGTTGCGCGCCGCTTCATCATCGACACCGCTGAGGCCCTGCGCCTGATTCTCGGTCGGGGTATTATGATCCGCAACGGCCAGGGTCAGATCCGGGCGCCGCACGCCCCGACCCGCAGATTTCAGCCCGGCAAAAGCTTGCGGCGTGGTGACCTCGTGAATGAGATGGAGGTCGATAAATAGAAGCGCTTCGCCCGTCGCTGCATCCTCGCTAACAACGTGCTGGTTCCAAATTTTATCATAGAGCGTTTGTCCGGCCATCTCAGTCCTACCTTTCAGCCGGGTTTATCAGCATGCGGGGACACTTTTCGCAAGCATAAGACAGAGAAAAGGGCTGGTAGGATCGCCCCACCAGCCCCGTTTCGATTTAAGGCGCTGAAATTAGATCAGCGCTGTCTTGTTTATTGGCAGTTACAAGGCGCGCCGATGTTCAGCACAACCAGGCTTGCCCGGACTGTTTCGTAGCGCGTTGCGTTGGTTACAGTCTCTGTTTTTGGAGTCACCTTGCGGATTTCGACCGGCTGGATGATTTTCCGGTGGATCGGCTGGTAAATGTCGCGGTGCGTGACAGCCTCAAAATAGCTTTCAGAGTGCTCTTCTTGGTACTCTTCGGTCAGCTGAGGGATATAGTTCACGACCGTCTCCGGAACCGTAACCGTGTGCGTTTTGCCAGCGAGCGTTTCGGTCTCGTAGCGGGTTGCACGAGTTTCCATTTCGGTCCGTCCCTTGAGGACTTCTTTAACAACCGGCTGGACAGTCGTGACCACGACAGGCTGGATGACGTTGCGTGTGACATTGTCGATATAGACGTCTTCCACTTCCAGCACGGTACGCTCGGTCACGCGTGGTGTGATGGTCTCGACAACTTGCGGTGCAGCAACGGTTTCAACACGAACGGGAAGACGCTCTTCTTCGTAACGTGTTTCCTGCGTGATGCTTTCAGTTGTGCCACGAAGGATTTGACGCTCAATCGGCTGAACCGTGGTGACGGTTTTTGGCTGATACACATTGCGGGTTGCTACGTAAGGAACAACGCGCTCCGTGATCTGCTCTTCGGTCACCGTGGTGATATCTTCTGTGACGTTTTCGATCGTTGCTGGGATCTCTACAGAATGGCGCTGAACCGGAGCGGTGCGCGTTTCGTAGCGGATCTCGTTGGTGATCGTTTCGGTCACGGGGCGAATGATGCGGCGCTGAACAGGAACAACTGTGGTGCGCTCAACCGGCTGAATGATCTCGCGGCGCGTGATCGCGTCATAGTAAGTCTCAGTGACTTCTTCGACGGTCTCAGTCGTGATCTGCGGAATGTGGTTCTCGACCACAGCCGGCACGTCATCACGCTCATAGCGTGTTGGAAGGCGGTTGGTTTTATAGATGCGGTCTTCGGTGATGTCTTCGACAGACCCTTGAAGCACCTCTTGTGTGATCGGCTGGATCAGCGTGCGCTGAACCGGCTGTGTAATCTCGCGGTGCGTGACCGCATCGATATACTCAGTTGTCTCTTCGATCTCAGTTCGCGTCTCGATTTGCTCTTCAACGTTCTCACAGCAATACGTGGTTTCGATCGCAGTTTCAGATCCGCCAATGTAACGCACATCAGTGTTGCTTCCGGTTGCGCCAGAGCGCGCAATGATGTCGCGAATTTCGTCGTCAGACAAAGCGCGGTCAGATGTAGATGATCCACTGGCGGCGTAACGCTCGCCTGCGGCTTTGCCGTCCCAGCTTGTTTTATCGCCGTCCGCCATTGCGGTGAACGGCAGCAGGCTGGCTGCGGCGATGCCGACAAATATCGACTTTGAAAGTTTCATGTCTTTCTTCCCCTTTTATGCGGCCCTGGTAGCCACTTAGCGGACGTGTTTTCAGCACCCGACCCATTTCGGGACACCCGCGTGTGCTACGCAAGAAGTGCGCCTATTGTTTCGTATAGGAAATGAGGGGGTTTAACCAATTGGATTCCCCCGATGCGGGAAAATCTACTGCTTTTTTAGGGGACTAAGTCCCGAAGCAAAGCTTAATTTCTGCGCGAGAATCCCGGTTGTTTACCCTGTTTGGCATGAAAAAACCCCGCTCTTTCGAGCGGGGTTCTAAACTATTTGAGTTCGTCAATCGAACTATGCTTCAGCGTCACCCTCTGGGGCGGCTTCTGCAGCAGCTGCTTCAGCTTCAGCGGCGGCCGCTGCGGCGGCTTCCTCAGCAGCTTTCGCCTTCGCGGCGGCTTCACGTTCTTTTGCAGCCTCTTCGCGGCGCGCAACTTTCGCGGCATCGCGCTGGCGACGAAGCTCAGTTTTAGACGTGGTGATCTCTGTGGTCTCCATGCCGTGGCCGGTTGTCCGCTCCGCAATACGGGCAGATTTACCGCGGCGATCGCGCAGATAGTAAAGCTTGGCGCGGCGAACGCGGCCTTTGCGCTTCACTTCAATGCTTTCGATCATTGGCGATACGACCGGGAAAACCCGCTCAACGCCTTCACCGAAAGAAATCTTACGAACCGTGAAGTTCTCGTTCAGGCCTTGGCCAGCGCGGGCAATGCACACGCCTTCATAGCGCTGGACACGCTCACGGTCGCCTTCTTTGATGCGTACGTTGACTGACAACGTATCGCCTGGCGAAAATTCTGGGATGGTTTTGCCAGCGGTGACGCGGGCAACTTCTTCAGCTTCGAGCTGTTCAATCATGTTCATCGTCCGTCTCCGACGCTCGCAAATTGGGTCCATTTCGGAAAGCCGCCCATAAATCGGGTCGGCGATGTTTTGTCAATGCCTGACTCTGCTGATTCCTCCACTCGTCGACAGCTTTATGATCACCGGACAGCAGAACCTCTGGCGTGGACCGGTTTTCCCAGTCTCTCGGCAAGGTATAATGCGGGTATTCGAGCAGACCATTGCTGAAGCTTTCATCTTCAACCGAAGCCTGATTTCCAGCGACACCGGGAATGAGCCTCAGAGTGGCTTCTAACATCGCCATAGCGGCAACATCGCCGCCAGCCAAAATAAAGTCGCCAAGCGAGACCTCAACCAGGTTGCGGCTCTCAATGACCCGTTGGTCGAGCCCCTCAAACCGACCGCAGAAAAAGGTCAGCCCGGGACCGTTGGCCCATGTTTCAGCAAGTGACTGCGAAAATGGAATGCCGCGCGGGCTCGGATAGATGATCGGGCATTCATTCGTACCGACCTGATCTATCGCCGCCGCAGCGACATCAGGCCGAAGCACAAGACCCGCGCCGCCGCCGGCCGGTTTCTCATCAACCTGGCGATGCTTGCCAAGGCCAAACGCGCGCAGGTCAACGGTCTCCAGCGACCAGAGTCCATCTTTACGCGCGCGCTCTAGGATGGAAACGCCGAGCGGTCCAGGAAACGCCTCTGGATAGAGCGTGATAAATGTAGCTGCGAACGACATTACGGCCCCACAGACAGCGCCAGCACGCGGGAAATGACCGCCCGAGGCAGGCCAGATTGCGCCTGTAACTCATTGAATGCGCCATCAATCGCTTTCATCGCGGTCTTACTGGTCGTCGATGGCTTATCCAGAACGCCCTCGCGCATCAGCGCCGCGCAGACATCCTTTGAGGCGATCCAATTGTCGTAGCCTGAGAAGCGCAAGAAATATTGCGCCGTCGCGCCGCCGAGGCGGGAGCCATGCTTGCCGAGATAGGCAAGCAGTCCTGCCTGGTCGTCGCTCGGCCAATCTGCGAGAAAGGCGCCGAAGCTGCCATGCTCTTTGGCGGTGGCGACTATGAAGCGCGCATTCTCAATCGTTGCCGTGATCTTCTGACCGTTTCGTACAATTGCGGCGTCGGAGAGGAGGCGATCGAGCTCTTCATCGGCATAGAAGGCCACGCGATTGGGTTGAAAGCCGTCAAAGGCGGCTTCGAATCCCGGCCATTTGTTGCGGATAACTTTCCAGCTGAACCCTGCGCTGAAGACCGCTTTTGCCATTTCCGCCAGATAGCGATCATCGCTCACTGATTTTGGATCCGCCACAGCAGAGTCATTCTGGGCGATCTCCAGGACTTGTGCGGCCGAGCCATGGTGCTGCGCCGCGAGGTTCAGGATGTCCTCAAATTTACGCATCGTGCGCGTCACGCTCTTCGCGCACCGGCATCACTTTCAGGCCGGTGATCTGATTGCGATTTTTGCGCGCGATGTCGAAACGATAGCCATAAAAAGCAAAGCGCTGGCCTGGTTCCGGGATGGTTTGCGCCTCGTGGATGACCAAGCCTGCAATCGTAACCGCTTCTTCGTCGGGCAGCTCCCATCCCATGGCGCGATTGAGATCGCGGATGGTGACACCACCTTCGACATAGACCGAGCCATCGGATTGCGGCCGCACGCCGCGGACCACTACATCATACTCGTCGCGAATATCGCCGACGATTTCTTCGAGAATATCTTCCAGCGTTACCAGCCCTTGCAGGGCACCATACTCATCGACGACGAGTGCGAAGTGGCTACGCTTCTTCAGGAACAGATCAAGCTGATCTTCCGCCGCTGTGGTTTCAGGAATGAACCAGGGGTCGCGGCAGATCTCGAGAATATTCAGCCCGGATGTCTTGCCATTATTGCCGACAATTGCGCGCAGCAGGTCTTTGACGTGCAGGATGCCGACAATCGCTTCCTGGTCGCCTTCGAATAAAGGCAGGCGCGTGTGCGGGCTTGCCAGTGCTTGGCGAACAATCGCGTCAGCGGACTGATCAGCATCAATCATTGTGATGTTCTTGCGGTGGATCATGACCTCTTCGACGGTCATGTCTTTGAGGTCCAGCGCGCCGACGAGGCGATGTCGTTTGGTGGCGTCGAGGCCTTCTTCTGAATGGTGCAGGTCAATTGTACCGCGAATATCATCCTCAGCGGTAACGGCATCATCTGGTGGCTTCACGCCGAGCAGTCGAAGGGTCGTGTTTACGATCGCTTGAATGCCAGCCACGATCCAGCTGGCGATCGCGACAAACCAGCCGATCGGCCGCGAAACCGCCATGGCCATCGAATCCGGTCGGGTAATCGCATAGGTTTTCGGCAAGACTTCCGCAAAGACCAGCACCAAGACCGTCATCACGGCGGTCGCAACAGCAACACCGCTCGGACCAGGCATCAAGCTCACGAACAAGCTGGTCGCCAAAGCCGACGCTAGAATATTGACGAGATTGTTGCCAAGCAGGATCGCGCCGATCAGGCGCTCGCGGTCTGAGATCAATTTGTTGACAAGGCCAGCTCTCTGATCGCCATCTTTTTCAAGTTGGTGCATCCGCGCGCGGCTCGCTGCCGTGAGGGCGGTTTCGGATCCGGAGAAAAACCCGGATAGGCTGATAAGGACCAAAATGGTCAGTAAAGTGCCGATGATCATCAGCTTTTTTGCAGCTCCTCTTGTAGAAAGCCCTGTACGTCTGACAGGTCTGCATCGGGATAAATAAAGGCTTGCCCGAGCCCTTTGGCAAGGATCAGCGGGACTTTTCCGCCGCG
>JALUWJ010000262.1 GCA_027019605.1 Henriciella sp.
CCAAAAGGTAGTAGCCTCGCGTGCTCGGCCCACGCAGGTTGATGATTGTCTTGATCCCTCTCAGCCGGACATGCTCGGCCACTTGCCGAGGATTGGGCTGATTGGCCCGCCACATTTCATCGCTGATCTGATGCAGGTTTTGAAAACTCTCACGCAAGAAGCCATGATCGGACATGGTCATTTCGCGTTCGGCGCGCCGACGTCCCGACGGTATACTGATGTCAGCGGCAACGTGTTTACGTTTCTTATGACCGGGAAGTTTCATGAGATCGCGTTACCCGACGCTCTAAAGCCCGACAAGGCGCAGTTGCGGTTAGAAAGGTTCCAGTAACCCTATTGTCCTAATTTGAAGTCAATAAGAGCTTTAAAATCAGGGGTATTACATGCGCTTATCCACAGTGCTACGAGCGAGCTTTGTAGCAATTTCCATGGCAGCCATCGCTGCTCCCGCAGCTCCATTTGGCATTGGCCTGCAGCCAACCACCGTAGAGATGGCTGTTCAGCCCGGTGATCGTCAACGCCAGGTCATCAATCTTGGCAATGTCCATCAGGAAGAAACCATCTCCCTCACCCTGGGTCTGGCGGATTGGACCCTCGATGATGACGGTCAGATCAGTCTCGCACCTCCCGGGGAAAGCGATGTCTCAGCGGCCGATTGGGTTCGGTTCAGCCCGGCATTCGTAACGCTGAACCCTGGCGAGACAGAACAAGTGGTTGTCGATATGGCGGCGCCAATTCGCGTCGATCGCGAAGGCGACTATCGGTTTGCCTTGATCGCCTCCACGCTGCTGCCAGAAGAACGTTCTGGACAATCCGGCGTCTGGAAAAAGTACCAGATTGCGAGCCTGTTTTACCTCACAATGGGGGACGCTGAAAGCGCCCCGGAGATCACCACAGCGACCATGACGAAGTCTGCTGACGGTGAGACCGCGATTGTGTTTGACGTAGAGAATTCCGGGAATGCGCACGCGCGTCTTCGCGGCGATATAGAGATCACTGGCGATTCCGGCGAAACAATCAGTGAGCCGATCAGCAATCTCGTCGTGCTTCATGATGGCAGCCGTAAGTACAAGCTCCCGATCACTGAGGCTCTGCCGGCGAACCCGCAAGTCAAAGTGACCCTTGAGAACATTTTCGCCCCTCAGGCTTCTGGTGGGTCCGTGATGCTAGAGCCGTTCACATCAGATTTGTCTTTTGAAGAAACCGCCCTGCCAACTGGTGGAAGCGACAATGCTGAAACGGCACTTGAATAGTCTAAAACTTGTCGCGCTGGGCGGCGCGGTGCTGTCATTGCACCCTTCCGCCCAGGCGTCCTGGCTCGATTCTGACTTTTACTGTCGCGTGTATGGCTGTGTCGTCGTCCATGACGGCTTCACCTTTGATGTCTACGATAATTTTGTATTTGCGACCGGCGGCACTGTCCCCGTTGGTGGCAGAATGATCCCTTGGACGGGCAACCCCTTTCAGGGCGCAGGCACGGTTAATCCCGTCATTACCGGAACCCGAACAGAAGGCTTCCACTCCGTCCCGCTGCAAGATCAAAGTGTGGTCTTGGGGATCGATACAAATGGTGACGGAACGCCTGATCGATTGCCGACCGATGCCAATGGCAGCGGCTTCCTGGATGCCAGCGATAGCCTGGATCCTTTTGAGCTGACCATGACAACAGATCTCGTCGCGGCGGATACCTCGGCGCAGCGAAGCTTCTACCTGTCTTCACGAACCGATTTTTATCTCACCGCAGAAGCGCGTTTGCTCGGCAATGCCGACCAGTTTAACTCCACCAACCTGCTGAATGACGTAGAGTTCCGCTACGGCGTCACCCGCAATGGGAGAGACGACGGAATGTCGTTTGGTGCAAACGCCCGAAATGGCAACTTCATCCGATCGATTGGCAATGCAAACACGGTCGCAGATCTATTCGGCGCACCAACCCAGATCCTGGAATTTCGAAATGCGATCCGTCGGCGACAGTCAGCTGACCTGCCCTCGCAATCGATCCGGTTCGACTATGTCTATGGGTTTGGAGACTATGACCTCTCCATGGGAGAGGGGCATTTGCAATATGAAATCGAGTTCGACTTCTACAATCGGTAGCCGAGCCCTGTGAGCAATTGCGCGGTTTCGAACACCGGCAATCCCATCACCCCTGTATAGCTGCCACTAATCTGCCGGATATGTGCGCCGAACAGGCCTTGGATCGCATAGCCACCGGCCTTGCCGATGCCTTCGCCGCTTTCGATATAGGCATCGATCTCTGCATCACTAAGACGCTTTACGCTGACCCGTGTATCACTGAGACGTTTCGCGATCTCGCCGCCGGGCGCCATGACGCAAACCGATGTCATGACATGATGTGCGCGCCCAGAGATCAGGTTCAGACAGTCCCGCACCTCTTCATCTGTCTCGGCTTTCGGCAAAATACGGCGTCCCAAGGCGACGACTGTGTCGCCCGCAATTGTATATTGGCCGGGCGTGTGGACAGCCGCAGCCTTCTCGACCCCGAGCCGTTCCGCATAGACGCGCGGCGACTCGTTCGAGCGCGGCGTTTCATCGATGTCAGCAGGCTTGATTTCGTCTGGCGCGATTGAGATTTGCGCGAGCAGCTGCTGTCGTCTTGGACTGGCGCTCGCAAGGACAAGTTTGGTCATAGGATCTTGAACGTGGCGTTTGCCATTGCGACTGGCTTTTCGTTTCCGCGAATGATCGCGCGTGCGAAGCAAATTGAGCCACCGGTTTTCACAGGTTCAGCGTCGATCTCCAACCATTCCCCAAGCTTTGCGCTGCCAAGGTAATCTGTTCCCAGCGAAACCGTGACCAAGCCATTTCCGACATCTCGGTCGGCTTTGCGCAAGGCCATGACACAGGACAATCCCATCGCATTATCGGACAGAGCCGCGATCAATCCACCATGGACCAAGCCACGCGAATTGCAATGAGGCTCAGCAAGCACGAGGCCGATCTGAAATCGGTCTTCAAATTGTCTGGAATAGAGCGGTTCCCATGGGTCGGTCAGACCGGAGCGACGAAAATGCCGCTCAAATCCCTCTGGAATCAGCGCTTCGCTCAAGGCGCGATGCCTATTTAAAGCGGTATGTGATCCGACCTTTAGTCAGATCATAAGGGGTCATTTCGACGAGAACTTTATCCCCGGTAAGGATACGAATGCGGTTCTTGCGCATTTTGCCAGCTGTATAGCCAATGATCTCGTGATCATTTTCCAGCTTCACGCGAAACGTCGCGTTCGGCAGAAGTTCAACGATGGTGCCGTTAAACTCGATGATTTCTTCTTTTGACATCCTGTCTCCATAAAAAACGACGCGCGATGCCGCGCCGCAACAGATATGGGGTGCTTCGTAGCTTTCGTCACCCCATGGGGCAAGGCTCCTTGTGAGTCAGCCGCCAAACATCGCGTCTTTAAATCCGGCACGCATAGATATGGTGCGCGAAATCGGCACATAGCGCGTTAACTGTACATCCGCTTTTTCGTAGGAATACACATCTACACAGAACAAGCGCCTAAATACTGCGAGATAAACATGAGCCAACACGCCCTGCCCTTTACGGTTCAAGATCTTCGTGCCGCGATTCCGGAACGGTGTTTCCGGCCGAGCACGGCGCGTTCATTCGCGTATTTGGCGTTCGATCTCGCTGTAATCGCAGGACTTTATTCGATTTTGGCCACGACCAATGCGTGGTACGTGGAATGGCCTGTCATCTTCCTGATCGGCACAATGTTGTGGTCATTGTTTGTGATTGGGCATGATGCAGGTCATGGCTCTTTTTCCAGCAACCGGACCATGAATACGATTGTTGGCATTCTCGTGCACGGGGCGATTCTGGTGCCCTATCGCGGCTGGCAGCGCAGCCACGCGCTCCACCATATGAAAACCGGGCATTTTCGTCAGGAAGAAGTGTTTCGCCCAGCTGGCAAAGGCGAGGATACCTTCTTCCGCAAACTCATTTTCCGGTCCGGCATTTTCGTCATCATTGGCTGGCCGATGTACAAGATCGGTATTCGCAACCTGACGACATATAAGCCAATTACGGGCAGTCACTACCTCCCGCAAAGCGACCTTTATACCAAGTCAGTTCGCGTCTCCTGGTATTTTGGATTGCTCTCATTGTTCGGGTTTCTGGCGCTCTATGTCACCCTCGGCGTGATCTTTGGCTGGGGCTTTTTCGCCAAATACATCTTGGCGCCCTATTTGATTTACGGCGCCTGGCTAACCTTCGTGACATACATGCAGCATGTCGCGCCCGAAGTTCCGGTCTATGATGATGAGGACTGGACCCGATTGAAAGGCGCTCTCGCGACGGTTGATCGCGATTATGGCCCCTTCAATTGGCTGACCCACAATATCGGCAACCTGCACGTTATTCACCATATCTTCCCGACCATTCCGCACTATCGATTGCAGGAAGCGACGGACGCGATCAAACCGATCCTTGGCGAGCATTATCTAACATCCAGCCGGTTTGTCGTTGCGGATTTCATCTCCAGCCAATTACGCTGCCACTATGTCGTGCCAGCCGATGGTTATGAGAAGTATGAAAGCGCCTACGGGTTCTTGAAACCGCGGGCGTGAACACCTGAATTTGAAGGAATGGTACAGCCTCTTGGTTTCGAACCAAGGACCTCCGGCTCCACAAACCGGCGCTCTAACCAACTGAGCTAAGGCTGCACTAAAGCCCCACATACGCCGGAGCGCGCGCGCATTCAAGATTGAATTACGCCGAATAACTGCAATCTGTTTTTATTCTGCAGCGACCGGCACAAGCCCAGCGACTTGGTCGACGGTTTCATGCGCGCGGCGGAAGATCAAAGCACCGTCTTCGAGCGTGCCATGTCGCATCAAAAAGATATCGCGCGCATAGTTTTGGGTGATCACCCAAGGCGCATCTTTGCCTTGCTGCGGGAAGCGCTCCATCGCGCGCTGAACATAACCAGACGAGAAATCGAGGAAGTCTGACGCAGGCTCGACGCCATCAGCGACCGGGCGCGCCTCAACATAATTCTCTTTCTCCAAATGGTTGATCACTTTGCACATATATTCGCTTGTGAGGTCGGCACGCAGCGTCCAACTGGCATTCGTATAGCCAAACACGGCTGTCATATTCGGAATGTTCGAAACCATGGCGCCGCGATAATTGAGCAAATCGTGGACGTTCTGCTTGCGCCCATCGACTGTGATTTCTGTGCCACCAATGAATTGCAAGTCGAGGCCGGTCGCCGTGACGATCAGATCCGCCTCGATCTCGTCACCCGACTTAAGCTTAATGCCTTTCTCGGTGAAGTGATCAATATGATCGGTGACGACCGAGGCTTTCTCTTCTTTGAGCGCGACGAACAGATCACTGTCCGGCACCAGGCAAAGTCGTTGATCCCAAGGATTGTATTCTGGCGTAAAATGCTTCTCGACATACTCATCGCCCAGTTCGGCGCGGGTCATCTCGAGAAGTTTGTCTTTTACCTTATCCGGCTTTGTCCGCGTGCGATTGTAGAAGAACAATTGGAACAGGACATTGCGCCAGCGGGTAATCCCATAGGCCATCATTCCAGGCAGGACTTTGCGCAATCCGTTCGCGAACTTGTCCTCAGACGGACGTGAAACGACATAGGTTGGCGAACGCTGCAACATCGTCACATGCTCGGCCTTATCCGTCATTGCAGGCACCAGCGTCATCGCCGTCGCTCCGGATCCGATTACCACCACCTTCTTGCCCGAATAGTCATAATCCTCCGGCCAGTGCTGCGGGTGAATAATATCGCCCGCAAAGGCATCGCGGCCTTCAAACTCCGGCGTGTAGCCTTTGTCATAGCGATAGTAGCCGGCGCACATGTGAAGCCAGTTACAGGTCAGCTTCTGTTTGTTGCGTTTGCCTTCAACTTTGACCTCAACCGTCCATTGCGCGGCAGCGCTGTCCCAAGACGCGCTGACCACTTTGTGACCGTAACGGATGTTCGGATTGATCCCATACTCATCCGCGGTCTCATGGATATATTCGCGAATGGACGGGCCATCAGCGATCGCTTTTTGCGCTTTCCAGGGTTTGAAATTGAACCCCAGCGTATGCATGTCGCTATCGCTTCGAATACCGGGATATCGAAACAGGTCCCAAGTGCCCCCCATAGCCTCTCGCATTTCGAGGATCTGATAGGATTTCCCGGGGCATTTTTTGAGCAAATGCACAGCAGCGCCAATGCCAGAAAGGCCAGCGCCAACGATCAATACGTCATAATGGGTCTTGTTCATGACGCCAGTGTCACTTTTCTTGGCAGCTCTGTCCAGACTTATCCGAGCGGCAGTCGGTTTTAAAAATCATCTAGAATGGCCTCAATTGTCCTCCGAGAGATTTGTGACAGGGTCTCATTCCGCCCTCGATAATACTCAAGTGCGATCACAGATACGGACAAAGCCCACCCTTGCCCTCGCACCCATCTGTTTTCACTCGCTCCGGTCTCCTCCCTGAAGACAGGGCGAGCGGATTTGGGCAGAACGGACCATGCCACCATCAAGTCACAAGCTGGATCACCAACACCCGATAGTCCAAAATCAATCACCGCGCTGAGATGCCCGCCATCCACAAGGATGTTGCCGCCTTGAAGGTCGCCATGCAGCCAGACCGGGGCCCCATCGTGTTTTGGTGTACGCAACGCATGATCCCAAACTCGCAGCAAACTCGTTTCGGAAAATGCGTCGGACAATCCTGCGATGGCAGCTCTCGTCAGTCTGTCTCTCTGCTCCAACTCAACACCGCGAA
>JALUWJ010000263.1 GCA_027019605.1 Henriciella sp.
GCACCAATTGAAGTCGTGAGCATGTCAAAGGCTTGCTCTGTATCTGTTTGATCGCCGTCCGGTGATGGTCCACCACACCCTGCGATGCACAGACTCAAAGTCACTCCATACAATGCGTGAGATAAACCGCGCATATAAATCCCCCCTTAGATTTTCGGAGGACATCAAAGACCTGGTGCGGGACAATAGCAAGCGCTGCACGGTTCGCCTGGGCGAACCTGACTTTCCATATTTTCAAGGAAATATACGTGCTTCACTTCAAAGAAGTGGCGCGAGTGACGTGCCACATTCCATATTTTTTATCCAATATTTTCAATCACTTACGTGACTCAAAATCGATTTTTGGTCCTCAGTTCGGTCAGTTTTTGGTCCACAGTTTTGTGGACCGCTTGAGTTCGACGCTGGTTCAGCGCGTCGAACTCATTCTTAGCATGTTTTCGCGCACCGAGGAATCCTCGATTGTACAAACGCGTACGTTTTGAAACCCTAGTATTATCTGAGGGTCGCAAACTTTGGGGGTAGCGAAATCTGGTGCACGACCATTGTTGGGCGGATCCAGGAAGCCTCTGCGCCGCTGCGAGTGGCCAAGCATGGACTTAATCAGAGGCTTCAGGTTTGAAAACAAACGCCCGTTTTTGAGGATAGCCACCAATATATTCCCGGACGACCTAAAATTGTGATCTGATTATAGCACCATTTGTATTGCCTAATATTATTTCACTCGATTTCGACATTCACCTGAGAAGACTTTCGGCTTATCGTCGAGGTGAATTAAACTTGATTCCCGCAAGGTAGAGAATGTTACGAATGCAACCTACTCGAATTGTCATCGTCATATTGATTGCGTTGGTCTGGTGCAACGGGTGTGCTCGAGAGAGCAGAGAGGAAGAAAGTCGATATTCGAGTGAAACGCGTCAGGCCGACCATGATCTAGAGGCAGAACTTTTTGCTCAGGCCTTTGACGAAGCGAAAGCGAAAAGGGAAACGAGTGCGGAACCGGATGACATCGACCTGACACTTGAGCTTCTCAACGAAAGCGTAGACGAAGACGCACCGCTAGCGCCATCGGTTGGCGATCTAGGGCTGGGCGCGCCCGCCTTGAACAAAAAGCGCGCGATCGCGCCCGGGGAGCCCGCTCCGAGCGGTCAATCACAGATGACTGAGGCGGAGAAGGAAGAATTTATCCGTCGCCTCGATGCGCTGGCGGCTAAAGCTAGCGTATCGCTTGCAGAAATTGATGCGACACAAAAAGCGCTCGATCGCGAGATGGAAGAGGCCCTCAACCGCTTCATTTCTGAAAGCAGATTGGGCGACGTTGACGATGCCAATCGCAGTACCGAATGCGTGGCGCTGACCAACGCGATTATCGGCGGCAAAACCTATCAGGAGATCTACTGGCATCTTTTGGGCCGCGCCGAACTTGATTTGGGGTGGGAGCAACGTAATCCGCTGCGCGATTGCGCCATGAACAAAGACGGGCTTTCGATCCTGGTGCTGATTTTGGACCGTATCGAAAATGATTGGGTTTACGGAACGCCAAGTCCGGAATGGGTGATGGATGCGCTGCTAACCTCCGGCGAGTTCGGCGCTAAACCGGCTGGCTTCTTGGCCGATCTTTGGGCGGTGAATTTTGGAGAAAAGCAGTATTTCGAAAACGGGCTTTATTGGCGTCTCACCAATTCAGATCGTATGAAGCGATTAAGGCAATTGATGTCTTCCATCGAGGGATGGGAACAAAACTTTGATCAAATGCTTGCGGATAATCGTGAGCTAAAAAAAACATTAAATGATACACAAACCACGTGCTGGAGGGCGCAAGGCAACCATAGAGAATTGCCTGAAACCGGACGCGCTGACTTCGTTGATATCATGAACGAGGTCGCCCCACGCCAACAAGAGGCATGCGCGCTCGTCGGCATCGAAGTATTAGAACTCGGACCGTTGCCGCAACACGACGTCCAGTGGGCAGAAGGTGTGGAAGATCTCAGCTTCCGCTCCGGCGAAGGTTTAGTAACGGCGAGGGATGTCGCGCGTTTATTCGATAATTGGCGGAGGGCGCGCAGCGAGAAAAACTGGAACAGTGAATACGCATCGTTTGTGCATTTTTCTGATGATTCAAAAACACAATATGTTGCTGGATACGACCCTTATCCCCACCGATACGGCGATACGATGCATTATGGTTTCCGCGTGCTCCGAGTTGATTTCGGGGTTTATCGCGAGTTCTTGAGCGCCTATTGGGCGCCGTATTCCGATCGGGCCTATGCGCAGGAACACCCCATTGAGGACGCCCGCGAGGACGTCAAAAAAATCCTTCTCGCCGTGGAGCCGGGCATTCATTTCCTTTTGGGGCACTATGAAGAGGAAGGCATGTGGACATGGATGTCTCTGGAGGAGGCTCTGCGACATCCTACGGTCTATGCGCAGAGCAAGCCGTTTCATGAATATGAAGCGATGGTTGAAGACGCGCTGAGGTGATCATTGGCGGGACCGCCTTCACCCATTAAAGACGAGATAAGAGGGGAACAATATGCTTAAGATAGTATCGGCAATTGCTGCTGGACTGACGTTATGTTGCGCCGCCATGGCGCAGAGCTTTCCTGCCGGTTACGACATCGGTTCTAACTCCATCCGAGGCGGCGCGGTGGGGGAGGCGATTGATCTCCAGATCACACCGTATAATGCGGGAAACGAACTCGCTAAGAGAGAAAAATTTACGGTCTTTGAGCGGATCAATTTGCTCAGCTGGGACTATGATGCGTACGGCGATCCGCTTTGTATGATTATTGATCCAGGCAGCGAATATCAGCGCTATTGGTCAAAAATGGTTGTGGTTGTAAACGCCGAGCGGGATGAACGTATCACCCGTCGTTTCCTCTGGGACGAAGTAAAACCGGTGTTGGAAGCGATTACGGCACAGCGTTGTCCTCACGCCAGCACGATTACGGCTCATGTATATGTTAAGGGATGGGACCTGACGCCCGACGGCACGCCCTATCTGACGGAAGTCGTTCCGATGCCGATTGTGCAATTGCCACCTAACTTTGCACGGGACAATCCGGCCAACCGTTCCGGCATGAACCGCCGCAACCGGCGCGCTTATAACGCCATCCACACCCTCGTTTCAGAGGGGATGATGGTGGCGCATTTTTCTTACACGCAAGCCACCCACGATCCTTGCAAACCGAGCGCTGCTATCGCCGGGCAAAACTGCACGTTTGATACGTTTACCCCGCTCTATTGGGGTGGGACGCCCTCCACTATGGAGCTGTCGAACGCGGTTGATAATCTTCGAGTCAACGGCCATCGCGGCGGGCGCTATGTGGAAACCATGCAGGCGAAGATCGAAGAGCTGAAAGTCCGCTATGAGCGCGATTTCAGCTATTTCGATGGATATGTGAGCGGTGTTCAGTGGAAAATTGAGCGCGAAAAATACATCCGTGAAAGGAATATGCGCAAACAAGAGGCGCTCAACGCCTGGAACGATATGCTGACCGCCGCGATGGAACAAGTAGAAAAGCAGGGCCTGATTGGTTCCTTATTGGCTGTCTCAGGCAGCGGTGGCGGTAATCAAATCTGCGCCACGCGGGTCGGCTCGCTGGTCGATAGCTGTCTTGAGGATGCGCTCTTCATTCCCGGTTATCTGTGAGGGTTTGCAACGATGAACCTGTATTATGTCAAGGTGCGTTGCGGGTGGCTGTGGTTTGCTGCCGTTAGTTCAATGCTCATCTCTGGTTGCAGTTCTGTTACACCCAATGACGCCCCTTCTGTCAGCGCCATCGACCCCGTGCTTGAAGACGCGGCTATCATCGAAACGCTCGATAACGGGTGCTTCGTCGTTGCGCTTGATGCCCCGGAAGAGGGCGGCGAGGCCGAACCGCAAGTGGTTTGCCCCTTGGCCGGGGGCTCAAACCAATGACTGCTCAACTCACATCGCAAAAGTTGTCAATTACGATAGAAGCGGGGCCGGTCATTAAAAGCGAAGGCCGCTTTTCTTCCGCTGCGTTTAGCCCTGACGGCGCCTCTATTATCACGATATCGAAAGCCGGGTGCGATCTGTGGGATGCGCAAACCGGACAGCATATGAAAAAGCTCACCCTCGGAGATGCGGGCTATCGAACTCGCGCAGATGTCTCGAAACGCCATTACGATGCTCTTTATCCTCAGACTGATGATGAGAAGACTGCTGCGGCTGGCGCGATGGGCTTTGCTGATTACGCCGTGACGGCAAGGAACGGTCGGCTAATTGCGCTGGGTTCCAATTCAGGTGATTTGCGCGTTGTCGATCTGGGGGGCGGAACGCCTTTATTCTTGAACGGTCATTCGACATCGATGAATAATCACATGCGTCAAAATTCAATCACGGCGATGGTGTTTGATGAAAGCTCTAGCTTTCTGATTTCCATGGCTGACGAGGATAGCTCACCCTTACTCTGGGATTTAACGGCGCAAGGAAAAGACGTCACACGAGGCGATAAACCTGCAAGGCTTCTGGATGAACCTGTTCAATTGAACGACGTAACGCCAGGCGGCATCGACACAGTTGCTTTCAGTCCAACCGAGCCTAAGTTCATTTGCACGCATCGCATGACCGAAACGGTGGCAGTCTGGCAGATTGTGCGCAAGGCGTGAGAGTGTCACGAGAGCCTGACCGTATAATCGCATTATCGCAGTATCTAGTTCATTTCCAAGTTTCCGAAACTTATGGTTCCTTGCAAAAGCCCGAACGGCAGTTTCGGGACGCTTTAAACCGCCTTCTAAGGCGAGCTTTGTACTGAGTTCGGACATTGGGTTTCGATATAGGAAAGGTCGGTTCGGACCGATCTCGGCCGTTGAACCAATTTACTGCTCTGGAGCCTAATGCGTCTGCTTGAGCCAACTTCGGAAGACCCATTTCAAAACTGGCATAATCGCGTACGTCATCAAAAAAACAATTAACCCTACGGCCAGACCAGTGACGAGAAGCGTTTGATCCGGGAATAGCCGCGAGAGCAACTGCGGTATGAAATAAACAGGTGCCAAGAGACCGATGAAGGTCAGCGCTGCCATCTTGTGTCTCGGCAACGGTCTGCACGGGTCTATCGGATTGTCCGGTGTAGTAGGCATTTTTCATATCCTATTATTTCGATGATACGGAAATGTGAGGGACCGAATCACTCCTGTCCCCCACAAGCGCAGAAAGACTAGCGAGAACTTGCCTGCTCGATAGCGCTGGATCGGACTTGACCAACCAGTATCGACCAATCCATGGCGAGTGCGGAGTAGACCTCCATGGCTTTTGGTGAGGCATTGTCTGCAAGAATTTCAATCATGAGGCTGGCCCCGTCTGCGATCACAACGCCGCTTTGTACGAGACGTGCCATTCCGGTTTCCCGTTTGGTGGAGTTGAAATTACCACTCGCATCCACAGCAACGTAGGCTTCAAAGCCCTCACGCACCGCTCGCATCGCTGGGAAGGCGGCGCAGACTTCAAGGGAAATACCGGCGAAGATCAATTTCTTGCGTCCCGTCTCACGTATCGCTGCCTCGACGCGAGGATCGTCCCAGGCATTCACGGTGGTGCGATCGATAAATGTGTGATCGGGAAGAGCTGCTTGCAGCTCTGGGAAGGCAGGCCCCCAAAGCGTCTCTGCCGACGTTGTGGTTGTCACGATCGGGATATCCAATGCGCTCGCAGCTTTTGCGAGGCCAACAACATTATGCTTCAGCTCTGCAATCGAGTAATCCCGAATGCCCGTCATGAGCCCTACCTGATGATCTATCAGTACAAGGGCTGCGTTATCCGTTGTCAAAGGTTCGGGGTTATAATGCGTCGTTGTCATAGTTCACTCCTTTTGATTGGTTAAGACGCTGGAATTCGAATTAAAGGTCTTCGAGTGAGCCAAGCTCGCCTGCGGCGTGCGCAGCAAACATGGCTTCAACTTCCTTTTCGGTTGTCATCGCGAACGGACCGCGCTGCACAAATTGTTCACGCAACGGTTCGGCTTGAAGAATGACGAAATGCGCTTTTGTATTTCCGGAGACGATCAGATCTTGGGTGTGATGCTGAGCACGGATCGATACCGACGCTCCGGATTTGAGAGATGCTGTCGCATCGCCGTTCCGGATACCAATGGTACCATTGATGCCCAACAGCCACGCAGATTGTCCGGGTGGAACTTGATGTGCGAACGAAGCGCCCTCTTCCAGATTTACATCCACAATGGTCATTGGAAGTGCGGGTGAGCTAGCGCCTTCAATCCCATGGCTTTCACCAAGTACCAGGCGAGCGCGATACCCTTCGCCGACACGCACCGGCATGTCGGTTGATTTGACATGAAGAGAGTCTGGCACGTCATACTTCATGCGGGCTGGCAAATTTACGAAGACCTGCAGCGCGTGAGTGCGTGCGCCCGTTCGTGGCTTTTCATCGTGGACAGCGCCGCGTCCTGCCTTCAGCCAGTACAGGTCCCCCGGCAACAAATCGATGTCGTTACCGAGGCTGTCTTTGTTGTTGAAGATACCTTCGCTATCCTCGAACAGGATTGATACAGCCGACAGGCCCGCGTGGGCATGAGGCCCAAATGTGGGCAGTGTCATGGTGAAATGGTCAACCATGATCAGGGGATCCATTGCTCCCGCGTACATGGCGTGTGTGAAACTCAACGCGTCAAACCCTGCGCCGATCGAAAATGGCTTCCCTTGAACTTTCGTCAATTCAACAGGGTCCGATTGTTCTTGTGCATTGTATGATTCATAGGGCATTTGGCTTCCCTCTCTTTCGTTTGGTTAAGTCAGTTGATTGCAGTAATGAGCAGCGTTCTGTTGTTCTGAAACGCCAGAGTATGAACCGATCGAGTCAGGTCCTGATTGCCGAGCCGAGCTCGTTTCCAGTCTGTATGAACGAGGGGTTTGCCCTGCCCAGCGTTTAAATGCGCGGGTGAAGCCGCTCTGCTCAGAGAACCCTGTCAAAAATGCGATTTCGGCCAGGCAAAGTTCTGTTTCCTGTAATAGCCGCTGCGCGAGGTCCTTACGGGCCATATCAACAATGCCCTGGAAGGAATGTCCGCTGGCGGACAAACGCCGCTGCAAGGTCCGGGGCCCGATTCCCAATTCCGAAGCGATAGCGGAAAGTGTAGGCACGCCCTGGCTGAGCGTATCGGTGACTGTAAGGCGGACTCTACCTGCCAAATCGATGCGGGAGCGCAAACCCAGGGATTGTCCTGTTTCTGCCCAGGACCGACTTGCAGGGGTTTGCCCGAATGGTTCTGAAAACGCTGAGCGGTCAAACGGGAATGCGTCAGGTCGCGCCCAAATGACATTCAGTTCTCCGACGAACAGTGCCTGTTCAGCGGTTTGATGATCCTGATCTATGGCCAGTGAACCGTACGACATGCATCCTCTCCTCTTCTCGAGTTAAGGGCATACTATCGGAACGACCTGCGCAAAATTCCTGTACATAGGACTTATCGTTCTATAAATGGAACCATGCTTCAGGATCCGACATTCGATTTGAACGACTACGCCTACTTTTTCCATGTTGTGGAGCATCGGGGATTTGCACCGGCAGGACGCACGCTTGGCATCCCGAAGTCACGGATCAGTCGCCACATTCAGCAACTGGAAGCGCGACTAGGCGCTCGGCTCATCCAGCGAACCTCGCGCCAGTTCGCGATCACTGATGCGGGTATTGAGTTTTTCCGTCACACCAAGGCCGTCATGGAGGAAGTGCATGCGGCGGAAGTTGCGATCAAGCAGCGAAGCGCAGAACTTACAGGAAAGGTTCGCATATCCTGCTCGCCGGGTGTCGCGCAGTTTGCCCTGGAAGCACTTGTTTCAGACTTCCTCCGCCAACACCCCAAGGTCGAAATCGGACAGTTCGTTACGAATGAACTGGTCAATCTCATCGACGCAGGTCTGGACCTCGCGATTCGAGGGCACGTCGAGAACCTGCCAGATTCTAGCCTCATCCAGAAGCGGGTCGCAAAAGTCGAATGGCGATTGTTCGCCTCGCCTCGCTACACGGAAGAATTCGGCGAACCAGCTGCACCCGACGACTTGAAAGTTCATAGCGGGCTTTGTCTCGGATGGCGCAACGATGTCGGGCAATGGAAACTGCATAATAACCACGGAGATTCAAAACTTATTCAATTCATTCCCAGACTGAGCAGTGACGATATGGTCACGCTCAAGGAAGCGTGCGCTGCTGGTTTAGGCATCGTATCACTTCCAGCCTATGTATGCGAAAATGATGTCAAAATCGGTCGACTTGTCGGATTGCTGCCTGATTGGCTTTCCGGTGAAGCAACACTCAGTCTGCTGCAGCCGTCTCGCCGCGGAACACCTCCTGCCGTGAACGCCTTTGCAGAACACATCACCCGGAGATTACCTGAATTGATATCAATGAAATAACCAATGCTGCGTGGCTACCAAGGCAGAGCATAATGGGGCTTTCGGCTAATCTCCTCAATTCTCGCTGAAGGCATAAGCGTCCATCGCGAGCACACCATAGGTCGAACTCTTGTGCAGCCTTACGCCCTTCGCCTGTTCACCACCGGCGCCCATAGCCACAAAAAGCGGCAGGATATGATCCATCGTGGGATGGTTTTTATGTCCATCAGGACCGGACTCGACAGCATCCAGAACCGCTGAGACATCGCCAACCCCTATTCGGTCTGAAAGCCAGTCCGCAAATGTCGCAACCCATTCCGGACTTTCCGCATCCAGATGATAACCGCCTTTGAAAAACTCCCGCAAATTGTGCGTTGCCCCTCCAGATCCGATGATCAGAATTCCTTCCTGACGAAGTGGCGCGAGCGCCAGCCCAAGATCGTAATGCCATCGAGGCGACATTTGCATGTTAATTGAAACCTGAACGACCGGAATGTCGGCATCTGGATACATCAAATGCAATGGCACCCAGGCGCCATGGTCAAAACCTCGGCTCACGTCAGCGACGGCGGCAAGGCCTACGTCCTTGAGACGATCGATAATTTGGGAAGCAAGCTTGGGATCGCCAGGCGCCGCATAGGTGACTTGGTATAGCTCTTCTGGAAACCCAGAGAAATCATAGATTGTCTCGGGCGTCGCGCCTTCGGTTACGGCGACGCTGTTTCCGCGACTATGATGATGAGCAGATATTACCAAAATGGCTCTCGGGGTGCCGAACTCTTTGCCCAAGCCACTCAAATAACGTCTGGCTGGGCTATCCTCAACGAGTAGCGTCGGCGCGCCATGAGAAATAAAGAGGGATGCGTATTCAGTCATGAGCAGAACTTCCAGTTGCAGAATAGCTGCGCCGGACCTAGCGCACGGCGAGCGCCAGATCCGGGCAGGACACGTTTATCCGTAATGAAACACTTCGCGGTGTCCAGCCCCCTTGTTATGGGCCAGTTGGCGTAAGGGTTTCTGGAACCGGTGGCCGCATACTGAGCGCCTGATGAGGCCGGATACGATTGTACTGTCTGAGCCAGGTATTGATAACGGTTTGAGCCTGATCGAGTGAGGTGAACCACTCGGCATTCAGGATTTCGCGGCGCAGGGTTCCATTGAAGCGCTCATTGTATCCGTTCTCCCAAGGGCTCCCCGGATAGATGCGAAGCGGCTTGATCCCGACCTTGGTTAGCCAGTCTTGCAATCCTTCGGCAATAAACTCCGGGCCATTGTCAGACCGGATATGATCAGGCTTCCCGTGCCTGAGCAGGAGCGGATAGAGCGCCTCCAGAACATCAGCTGAGCCCATCCTGGCACGGACATGTACACACAGCGCTTCTCTTGTGTACTCATCGAGCACGGTCAGCATCTTGTAGGGCCGGCCGGAGCTCAGCTTGTCATGCACGAAGTCGACGCTCCAGATATGGTTCTGGTATTGTGGCCTGAGGCGGATGACAGAACTATCCTTGTGGTAGAGCCGTTTGCGTTTCTTATGGCGCTGTGGGAGCTGCAGGCCTTCCTCACGCCAGATCCGCTCGACCTTCTTGTGATTGACCCGCCAGCCTTCGAGGCTCAGCAGCCTGGCGATTTTGACCTGAGACCCGATTGGTCCCGCATTTGAATTGAGAGTCTCTGACAACGGAGACCCAAATGCGAAAGAGCAGATTTAGCGAAGAACAGATCATTTCGATCCTGGCAGAACAGGAGCGCGCCATGCCGACCGTTCTGCAGGTGCGCCGCTCAGAGGTGTCGAGCTTCTGGCGCACATGGATCACGGCCTGACGCAGATCGGCTGGCTTCAGGCCTTTGGCTTTACATAATCAAGCGTCTCTTTGAGGATCAGCTTGTCCAACTCCAGGTCGGCCACGATCCGTTTGAGCCGGGCGTTCTCCTTCTCCAGAGCTTTCTTCTCCGCCAGTTGGGACTTACTCACACCGCCAAACTTCTTACGCCAATTATAGTAAGTCGCATCAGACACCCCTGCCTTGCGACAGGCGCCCATTACATCCAGACCGTCCGCCAGAGACAGCTCGATCTCACGTAACAATCGCAGAACGTCCTCATCCGAATACCGCTTCCGAGCCATCTTCAATCCTTCCTGAAACGCCAAAATTACTAAGATCAATTTGGCCCAAGTTGTAGCGGTTCAGCGACCGTGAGACATTTTTGTGGTTTTGCTTAAGGAGGATTTTTGGCTCATCGTAACTGACTCAAGGAGTGAAGATGAGCAAAAAATCCGAAAGTGCCGAGCAGCACATAAAATCGGTGAAGCGCCGCACCCGGCGCAAATATTCAGCTGAGGAGAAGATCCGCATTGTCCTGGAAGGCATGCGCGGCGATCATTCGATTGCCGAGCTGTGTCGCCGAGAGGGGATTGCCCAGAGCCAGTATTATAGCTGGTCGAAAGACTTCATGGAGGCTGGCAAGAAACGCCTGGCAGGCGACACCCAACGCGAAGCGCGCAGCGATGAAGTCGTGGAGATGCGCCGTGAGATGCGCGACCTCAAAGAGGTGGTTGCGGACCTGACCCTCGAGAACCGCGTGCTCAAAAAAAGCGTGATTGCGGATGGGGACGACGACATATGAGATACCCTGCATCTGAGAAGCTGGAGATCATCCATCTGGTCGAGCAATCGCATCAGCCGATCAAACGCACGCTGGAACAGATCGGTGTGTCACGCCCGACGTTCTATCGCTGGTATGATGCCTGGCAACAAGGCGGTGTCGATGCCCTGGAAGACCGGCGCTGTGGCCCCAAAGTAACCTGGAACCGTATTCCGGATGGTATTCGCGACGCAGTCGTCAAAATGGCCTTGGATCGCACCGATCTCAGTCCACGTGAACTGGCTGTGACCTTCACCGATGAGAAGCGCTACTTCATCTCAGAAGCCAGTGTCTATCGCATCCTGAAAGCCAGGGACCTGATCCCGAGCCCGGCCTTCATCGTCATCAAGGCGGCCGATGAGTTCAAGGATAAGACCACGCGCCCAAATGAGATGTGGCAGACCGACTTCACTTATCTGAAGGTGATTGGCTGGGGCTGGTATTACCTGTCCACCGTGCTTGATGATTTCTCGCGCTATATCGTCAGCTGGAAGCTTTGCACCAACATGGCCTCCATCGATGCGCAGGAAACCCTGGACCTCGCCTTGCAAGCCTCTGGGCTCGACCAGGTCAAAGTCAGACACCGGCCTCGTATCCTCTCGGACAATGGGCCGTCTTACGTATCTGAACAATTTGCCGACTGGCTTGCCGAAGAAGGCTTCACCCACACGCGTGGAGCGCCTTACCATCCACAGACCCAGGGCAAGATCGAGCGCTGGCACCAGACGCTCAAAAACCGCATCCTCTTGGAAAACTATTTCCTGCCCGGTGACCTCACCCACGAGATCGACGCCTTTGTCGATCACTACAACCATCGCCGCTACCACGAGAGCCTGAACAACCTCACGCCCGCTGACGTCTCCTTCGGCCGCGGCGACGAAATCCTGCAGCAACGCGCCCAAACCAAACGGAGGACCATGAAACTACGCCGCTTGCATCATGCAAGATCTACTGATTAAACCAAACCAGATGAGCCAATCTCTCCTGATCCAAAAGTATCAGAGTGTCTCAACCGTTTGAAAACGGACACCCTAGATATTTTATCGAATGCAGCATGTTATTCATCCTGCATCATTTCGATTGATCTTTCGATCCGATCATCCCCGGAAACGGATCGGTTTTCACTGCAAATTTCTCCATCTGAGCAGATAAAATTACGTTTGGTTGCCCATAGGCCTGGCGTAAAGCAACCTGTTACCCAACTCTTGGGCAACCCTTTTGTCGCTCCCATTGAGATGGTTGGGGATTGAGAAAAATCGTTCGACATAGGTGGCTCGTTTGGTGCCCGGAGGCTGGTGCACGATGACACGGAAGCCAAAAGCAATGACAAAGCGATGAGGGAGACGCGTTGGCACCGAAAGAAACTCTTCATTGTCCATCTTCCCAAAAAATTGATCAGTTCCAAACTATTTTAAACGGGGGTGGCGGAGCAAGTAACCATTTGGGTTAGGTGTGCTGAGATGGCGACTCATCGATCACCGCACCATCAATTGGAGGGGTGTGGAACAGGATCTAAAACGTAAGGGGTAAAACGCTCGGACCCAACCGAGATGAAGGTGGGAGACATACCCTGCTGGAGCGTAAGCGCGGTCAACCCGCCGCCATGGACCGCTCCGGTGTCAATGCCGGTCGCATATGTAAACTTTGCTGGCCTGCTCAAAAAAGGTTGGTGGCCAAAAACGACATGTCCGAACCGGCCATCATAAACCTCTGCCCAAAATGGATCGGCTGGCCCTTGGTCTCCGAGGGCGAGAAACTCACCTGACTTCGCATTGACAAAACGGGTACGATAAATCTTTTCAATTCGCTTTGCTTCCCGCCCGGTCAGCGCACTGGCTTCTTCGACTGAGACGGGAAAGTCTTGCAAGGTTCCGGGAATTCCGCCGTGTACGACAAGCACATCATGTGTCTTGCAGCGGTAAAACGGAACCGACCAGTCGAGGAACGCCATTCCTTCTGACGCTAGTTGCTCTTTAAATTGCTCTAGCTCAGGCGCTCGGGCAGCTTGCTCAATTGCAACGCGTGGCCTCAGTTTCAGGTTGCGCAAGTATCGACGCATCCGGTCTTCGTGATTGCCTTCAACCACAACAATTTCATAGTCTGCAGTGCGGCGGAGACTTTCGACATATTTCACGACACCGATGGAATCAGGCCCCTTGTCGATCAGGTCGCCGACGAAGACGAGCTTGTCAGAGGGGTGAATATCCAGCTTGCAGACAAGCGCACGCAACGGTGCCAGCATCCCGTGCACATCACCGATAATGCATAAGCGGCTCATTTCCCGAACTCACTACTTCCAACCGCCCCGCGATCCTACAGGTCACTGGCCGTCATACGCCCTGTAACAACATGTGCGCACCTTCGCGACTCCCATGCGGCGCGCTCTTCCGATGGAGACGCTGTCGCACAGGCAGAAAGACAAGCAGCGCCGCCAAGAGTGCGCGCCGGTAATGGGAATCAGCTTTCATTCAAAATGTACGCCTTCTCGGGAACACGAGGGAACACGACGCGTGACTATTGGCTAAACAGACAAGCCGCATGAAACCCTCCAAGCCCCTTTTCACTGGATTCTGACCCAAAATCACCCAGCATCACTGTTCGAACAGCGCCGTTTTGCCTGATGTCGGCGTAGATCTTGAGAGTTTTTGAGCGCATCGCATCTTCTAATGAGAGAAAATTGATCCCCATTCTGGTCAACGCTTCTAAGGATGTTCCAAAAAGTTCGGCCTGACGCCGCGTGCGCTCGAGCAAAGCCGGGTCCTGAACATATTTATTATCGAGTCTTGATGGGATCATATCTGCAAAAATGATCCGCAGTGTGTTGGTATACCGCGTATCGTCGATGACTTCTAATTCGGCGCGATGGGTAATGATGCCGCGCTCCGTTTCTAATCGCACTGGCACATGATCGTTTCGCACAACCCAAGCGGCATTTGTTCCCGGAGAAGCCGCGTGCGTGACTGTCACGTAAATCGACTGATAACCCGATAGATTGTGGCAAAGCATCTTGCTCTTGAAAAGAAGCCCCCGGTCACGGAAGTGTCGATCAACACCAAAGTACTTCCCGCCCACGGCTTCCAATGTCCCCCAACGCTCTCTGTCAATCTGCACATTGATATCGTAAGATTCGCGGTACAAGTCGGATAGTTCTTGCTGCAATATGGCACGTTGCTCCGCAGGTGAACTATCTGTTTTCTTAGGCGTTGTATCATTTTGAGCAGCTTGTTGTGCAGCTCGCGCTTCAGCCAATTCTACCGCCTCGTTTCTCGTTTCAGCCGCAAGTTCCTCGGTTTGCGCCGCACGCAGGACGTCGCCCGTGCGAGCGGCCTCGATAAGCTGAGCTCGTTCGCTTTGAGCGTGTGTTTTTATTTGATATTCGTCGCACTGAAGTCCGCTGTGGCCCTTCGCTTCCGTTGCCTCTGCTAGGACCAGCATGGCTATCCCGGCTTTTCTCGTGAAGGCGTGTTCGGAGGCGCGCATCGAAGCGAACTGCGTAAACTCATCATGCAAGCTCTTTCCTTGTTGAAGGAGCGTGGAGCAAACGCCGAGAACATCACCTCTCACAAAACTTGCGAATATGAGTTGTCCGGGTTGTTCCTCTTGTTCCAACGTCGAGATGAAAAGGCGCGTTTCTTCATCTTCAAATATCGACCTAGAGAAAGTTGGATTCGCCTCCCAGTCTTCATTCGGTTCCTTGTATGTCGCCATTCGATCAATCGGAACAAAACCCATATTGAAAACTCGAAAGGTCTGCTCAGGTGAATTCGTCTCAGCCTCTCTATATGCTGGAATGTATTGGTTCTGGTCACTGATAGAGTAGAGCCCCAAAGGTCCATGGGCATCGCTTATCGTTATCAGTTCGCCCTTTACCGGAAGGAAATAGTCCTCTTTCTCATAGATTTTGTCTTCGGCTTGCCAGCATCCAGAAAGCATTAATAGAGTAAAAAGCGAAATTACTCGCACGACAGTCATGGCGTATTTCTCAACTCATTTTGGCGTAAAGCTTGCCAGCTTACCTATTAATCCACGGGTTCAAATAATCTCTAGCATTTCGCCTAAGACATCAAATAACCGTTTCGGTTATGCACCGCTAATGGCGTCCACAGTGTCAGTTGCTTCGCAAATGATCATACAGTGCCGAAGCCTTTTCAGCATCACGCACAACGGCAACAGGTCCAATGTCAGGCTGATTGCGCGCGCGTAGCAAACAACGCACACGTCTGCAGGATCCGATCGCTACGTCATAAGCCATGCACGCATTAGGATTACTCTGTCGGCTGGGCGCGTACTGAAGCCCCTCGTACCAGACACCGGGCGCGTCCCGTTCAGAGAACTCAAATCTGGCAGACCAGTTAGGATCGGTATACTCTGCACAAGATCCATTTCGGGTGGCAGCGTAAGCCTGATACTCATACTGTTGGGTATCAGGGAAAAACTGTACTCGACCCATCCTACCGTTTCGTGCGGTTGCGTTAGCATGACCTCGAACAACGTTGAGAGTGTAGGCTCTAACACCGCCGCGATATTCGGCTGGGTCAAATCGTGCGACGCCGACTTTGCTGACATGAAAATATCCGCTCAGGTCCTCAAGCCGAATTTGGACCCCGTCCGCTTCTAGCTTGGCGAGACGGGCGCGTTTGGCTTCTGCCTGTCTTGCTGCGAACTCTGCGTCTCGTGCAGCCCTATCGGCGACGCGAGCCTCTTTCGCCGGAACGATTTTTGCGACTGCCGTTCGAACCTCGTCGTTTAAAATCTCTTCCACTTGATAGATGTCTTCACCGCACTCTATCCAGCCCTCTTCTACGGCAGACATCATATTTTGGATGGCGGCCTCAAATATAGCGTGCGTTCTCGCTTCTGCGCTGATGGCTTTATCGAACAAGGCGTCAACCAAATTTGCATAATCGCCATAACCTGGACCACTGACTGAGGTGGAAAACACGCCATCCCCCGTACACCGGCTGATAGCGGCACCATGGATCAGCACAGGTACGATATACTGCCCTCCGGACCCAGAACTGGTAGGTTCCTGCCCGACCAAGATTGCCAGCCTCTTGTCGTGGTCTGAACTGAATTTATGCGAGTACTGACGCCACGCCGGGGCGCTACTCAGGGCGAACCGGTTCGGAGGCGGGGCAAACTTGTCAATAAAAACGATCGCAAATCGACTTACTTCGAATGTCTTTTGCGGCTGGCTCTTTTCCGAAGGATCAACGCGATGCTGTGGCACAAACCAGTTGCCGTCCCTGCCATAAACCCCGATCGGGCCGAACTCATCACTGACAGAAAAATAGTTCCCGTCAAAGGGTTGGTCGAATTCGGCCTCATCCAGTTCAAACGACCCAAGGTCCCAGCATGCGGCCAGCATCATCGGCCCTATGATGAGAATGATCGACCGTACAAATTTCACCGTATTGAACCTCATCGCTTCCCCTCGCATATCTGATACTTTAGCGCATAACAGCGCCGACGAACTTTTGCAGCTCATCACCATGCAATCTCTGTACTGATCTTGAAACGGGATATGGGCCGCTCCTAACTTCTATCGAACGCCATCAGAACAAACTTTAGACGCCCATGCACCAACACAGCTGCACACAAAAGCTGACTTCTGAGCCTCAGCCTCCGCAAAACCGTCGCGACGCAATCCCGTCGCAATCAGACGGTAATTGGGCATGAAGCAGTCCGTCGAAACATCACCTGCCAGCGGCTCCTCTGACTCAATAATCTGGCTTTCAGACGTCGAGTAATTGGTCGAATTGTTCACGTCTTCATTGACTGGGTAATGGACGCAGGCCGAAATCGACAAGGCGGCCAAAGTCAAGACGATAACCAGCAAAGATGTAGGCGGACAGCGTTTCATAAGTACACTCTTGCGACCTCTTCGCCTTACAAATTTCTCGATCTCGACAGTTGGGGCAACTAACCATTCAGGTTATGCGCCTTCTGAAGTACCTGATAGTTTGCTCAACGCGCGATATGCGGTGACGCATGCGGATTACTGATATCGAAATCAAATCTGAAAGTGATATTGATCATTACTGACGAGCCCGCCAAAATTCTCGACACGCACGGTTTTTGGCGCAATTTCCCCCTTTAGATACGTGTTGCAGTCATGGTCGCCGACAATCAGGAATTGTAGATCGCAAAAACCATCCCAAACATAGAATAGCCCTGTTGCGCCATAGGTCGTGCCACCACCGCAAAGCCGTGCGTCAGATGTGATGAACCAGTCGGAATATCCAGCTTCGCTGTCCATCACATCCCAAATTCTCTCACTTGGGTGTTCATCAATTTTAATCACACACGGCTTCACAATGTTCTGCATTTTCTCCGATCGTGACGCACATTGGAAACTGTGTTGCGCTCCTCCCGGTTTGGTTATCCAGTCAATGCGCACATTCGGAGACGGCAGATGCTGGTCGTTGATAAAGCGCAATTTTTCAGAGGGCTTCATTCTGGCGAACATGGCGCATGACAAGACCGCACGCCGATCGGCCGGATGAGGCCAAAGAGGCAACGGAAGAACATCCGAGCACATACCCGTCGAGAGGTCCCAAACGCGGATGAGATAGTCCCGCCCCCACGTAATAAGCCTGCCATCCTCTAGAAGTTCAACACCACGGACATCGCCGAAATGATGCCCACGGAGAAAGTTAATTCGCTTACCAGACTGCGTTTCCCAAATTGCCATGGGTTGCGGCACCAGTGGTCGGTGTCTTCCATCAGCAAGAAAACTCGGGGCGTAGTACTTCCAACGCCCCTCCACACCGAGCACCATCCCCTCGCCGAATTCAAACAAGTTGAAGAATAAAACGCGATCACTGTCTTCTAGCCGAACCGGTTCGTCGGTTTCTGGCAAATACCAAGCTGGCTTCCCCCAACTTGTTAGAAAATTTCCGCGCTTCTTGTGATTGGAGTAGTCACTACGCTCCTCCATGAGCTTTTCAATCTGCCTGATCCCGGCTTCCATCTTTGCGCGCGCTGAGATATTGGCAGTGTGAATCGAAATTTTTGGTGCCGTCCACATTTTCATGCTGACTGCTTCCTCAATCCACAATATAACATCATAGCCCGTGCCCCGCTCATCATCACCGAGATCATGATCAAGACTAATCTCTGTCACTTCGCCCGAATGCAGAAGATCAATGACCTCATCGGGCCAATAGCACCTGACCCAACCCTCCGGCGTCTCACGCTCATCGTCCAAATATACTTTCATGACGTCGCCCTTCAAACGTGCATGGATAGGTGCTCAAGCCGCACCCAATCGCTCGTCCAGTTAACTGCGCTGACAATTTTCTCTCGATGAGCATGAAACAGTTTGAGGATTTCTAAGGCAGATTGGGTTTTGCAATCTTGCAAGCTTGTTAAATCCACGCGATAGATCGCCGGACCATCCTTATCAGCAATAATACTGACGCCATCAGGGTGGTATCCAACAGCGTAAGTTTGCTTGATATTATTGGAATATATGGCGTATCCGGAGTTTAGGTGAAACAATCGCGCCCCACTTTTAGTCCCAGTGAAAAGTAGGCTTCCATCTGGGCTAAATTTCAACGCGGCTTCATGATCGCAGGCGATGAATTCGCCAAGATAATCCCCGCGATGAACATTCCATATCCGAACAGCGCTATCGTACGCATAGGATACAGCGACCAACTGTGAATCGGGTGAGAACGCCACATTCACGGTGCACGCTTCTGCCGAATTTCGGTCCCAGGCAAGACGCGTGAACATCTCGTCCGTTGCCGCCTCAAACACGCCAACAAAATCATTGCGGTCCGTGTAGAAACGACCATCGGGACTGCGGGACCTGTCGCGGAATATATCGGGCGAGCATTCTTGCCTGGTACGCTCAGCAGTCTTGCCGGTCATCAGATCCAATGAAATGATGGTATTTCCAGAACGAAAGACGATCTCGTGGCCGCCATTGACAAACTCGATTGGATCGAAGGCATTCGGCTCGCAATCTGATGAAAAATGCTGAACTGGCGGCCCCATCCCATCCGATGGGGCTGAGCGATGAAGCACAAGCGCAAGCTGCATCGACATTGCTTCCAATAGTTCAGTTGATGGGTTGGGAGCTACGCATTTATCCACGCAGTCTTCCAGATGGTCGCAGAATGCTTCGACGGCCTCCATCGTCAACTTCCCTTGAAAGGGTTCGAAACTGACCTCAATCCCACTGGAGCTCTTCGTCTTCCATCCTCGGTGCTTTCAATTCGCCGCCTGTAAGCTTGCGGACGAATAAAACGGGCCGCTCATCTGAAACCTTGAAATCACCGACCGGGAGCCCGCCATCAAACGCCCAGGCGAGTCCTCCACCCAGCCCATTCGCAGTCCACAAATAAGACTTCATGGCCGACAGCTCCGGATAGAGGCGCTGGAATACCGCTCGCGCGGCCTTTCCATGCCATTGCCAGTCATATGTATCATCTCGCGATAGATCATGATCTTTGCGGCCAGCATCATTCGAATTGCTGTGAATATAGGGAGAGAGCCGATCTATTTCCTCGGCAGTTGGAAGCCTCCAATCCTTGTATCCTGCCGCATGCACCACACAACTGCCGCGCTCGTACCCATTGCTGAAAGCTGAGGCCCTGCGCTTCTCATGCCCCATATAGGCCATTGTGCTTCCGACATTGTAGCCAACGTCAACGCCTATCCCAAAGAGATCTGCTGCGGTTCCCCATTTGAGGGGGATCGGTTCGCTGGCAAAACCAACCCCCGTCCAAACCATGCCCCAGGGGGCGCGAAGCCACATCAGTTGGCCCTGCTCATCGGTCACGGTCCCGTCATCATTATCCGTGTAATTGCCCAAAGGAGTCTTGATGCGTTTCGCAATCATCTCCGAGACTTGTTTGTAGTCTGGAGCTCGCCCGAAATGGGTGTACTTCGACGACTTAGCCTCTTTCAGAGTTGGCAGTTCTGGAATTCGACTTGCGTGCCCGTCACCAGTCGACGTGGAGGACATGCGCGGCGCATCACTGCTCTGGTGCGAGGCCGAAGGGTCGCCCGATTTCAGTCGATCCAGGAAGGCAACGACCTGATCTGGGTCTGGCGCATCCTTCCAAGTCAATCGGCTGCGATCATCACCCGTCCAAAAGGCCAGTGTGCCATAATTGAGAATCCGTCCGATGAAGCTCTGCCCCATATCTGTCTGGACTTTGTCCGTCAGGGAAAATTCGCGTTTTACCCTAGAGATAAAACCGGCAACCAATCGGAGTTTCGTACCGTTCTCAATCTCATAAGCGTGGGTATAACGATGATAGAAAACGCGAATTACGATTGGCAAAAGCCCTATCGCTAATCCAAAGCCAGCAAACTCAGTGGAAAGGCCCAGAGCATCAGCCATGCCGTCAAAGAAAGGGCGCTGAGCAATCCACAATCCAATCACAGCCATGGCGGCAAGAAAGCTCCCCCAATAACTGAGCCAAGCCGGACGCATCCTCAAAACGTCCTGGCCTCCCCGTTGTACGGTCTTGAATAGGCGCGATGTCATGAATCCCCCGAAGTGTTCTTATTAAATGTTTCCAATTTTCCACTTACATTATTCACCAGACGCAAGGAGAACGGCAAGAAATCTTCGCGATATCTATTCTCGGAAAAATAGTCCAAAGCTCTTTGGACATCCGGGTGCTCAAACAAACCTGCCTCAGAGGCAATCGCTCCAATGACTTGATAGGCTTGGCCCATAAGTTCTTGCCCACGACGGTTGGTTTCAGATTTTGGTGTTGCGCTCTTCATCTCGTTTCCTTTCCAGTCATATAACTTCTGTCTCGGTGACTAGACCGATGTTGAGCGCTAAGAAACTATTCCGCATTTCTTTTGACTCTTAGCCAAACGCTTTATTGTTTGAACCCTATCCTACATATTGCCATCATGCAGCTAACCATCCAGGTTAGGTTAGGAAACGCAGGCTCATGACAACCGGAAGAAAAGCGAAGCTTTCAATCCCGGGGCGGCATTTTCCAACTTCAATTGAGCCCCGTGGCGGATTGCAACGGCTTCCACATGCCGTAATCCAAACCCATGCCCGCCGGAATCGCCGACGCGACCCAATGCGGCTAGCGCTTCCAGCTCGGTGCTTTTTACCCCTGGCCCATGATCTCTGACAACAAACCCCACCCTCTTGCCATCTCGCACCATCGAAACTGTGACTTTCGACTGTCTTGGTGCATGTTTGAGCGCATTGGACAGGAGATTGATTAGCGCACTCTCTATCAATGGCTTCGAGCCCAGTATTTGAGCGTCCGCATCTTCAATATCGACAACTATAGAAACGGCCATTTCGTCGAAGGACTCAGAGTAGAGATCCAGTGCTGACGTCACCACATCTGCCAGTTTGATTGTCTGCATGGCAAAGCCAGGGGTCGCCTCAATTTTCGCCAATTCCAAAATATGGGTCACCAGTTCAATCAGTTGATCTGCCTGTTTGGCGCCCTCAGTCTCTCCTTTGTTAGACAGACGGTCTCGTAAATTGGTGATCGAATGGTTCAGTTCATGTGCTGCAACCTGACTATAGGATTCAAGCCCCCGCAACAGGCGCTCAACTTCATCAAGCGCGTTGTTTACGTGATGCTCCAACACACCCAGATCATCATCCAGAGTTGCCCGCGTCGTGGTTGGCATTCGAGCACCAAGTTCGCCCGACTCCACGCTTTGGAAAACCTGATTGAAAGCCTGAACTTTTCGGCGAAAGCGCTGATTGAGGCTCCACAGGAGCAGTGAACTCAGCCCGCTGAGCACAAGCACGCTAATCGCAAGTATTGGCAGGAACCAGGCGTTTAGAGATTGGCGTGCAGTCAATCGGCGGCCGACTAACAGACGGTGATCCCCTTCAACACTGACAATACGAATAAGAACCGGTCCGGCTGTAATGCCAAGCTCTTGCCCAGTCACTTCTGTCCAGATGTCGGTTTCGGACTGGGGCATACGCTCGGCATTACCAACAATAGCGCCCCCTTCGGTACCTGCAAGCAGGTAAACCCAGCCCCCCTCTTCTGCATTTTCGGTGAACATGCGTCGACCAATATTGGTTGTCAGAATTGCCGTATCGGGAATGGTGTTCCGCTCAGGCGTGCGGTCAAGCATGATCGCAATTTCTCGCGATATATCCTCCCTGGCCGCGCGTTCAACGGCCATGTCAACGGCGCGAAAGGCAGTAAAAATAGCGACCGCAGCCACACAAAAGGTCACCACCAAATTCGTGTAGAGAGCGATGGAAATGGGGGATCGGAACAACACTACATGCCCTATTTTCTATTCCAGCTATCTGCCAACGTGAGTGACAGCGCCTTTATGCACAAACATTGTCGCAAAACGGAGTGATCGTCACATAACCAATTCGGTTTGACGCTCATTCCTGTGTCAGCGCCGTCGTGACGCTAGCGGCGTTACCACTAACGAAAATGAGGACCGGCACACGAAAACGGCTGTGATTGGTCAACCATATCTCCACGCCGGTATGATCGCCGGGCGCAACATAGCAAGATAGTCTCCCCTGCTTGGCGCGCGGCGAACAGGCTGTTTTTGTTGTATCAGGGGTGATTGGCATGCGTTTCACGCGCATTGACAATTCGGTGGGCATTTCTGCGTAAGGGCGGCCAACAGGTTGCACAAAGATCGTTGTTCCTTGTGCCCCATCAACGGGCAGCTGAAGGAGCTCCGGCGCGTTTGGCTCCAGCGTGGCGTCTATTTCCAGTCCGATTGTCACTTTAACCGCGCGCCGTTCCCCGATAAATCCACGGAAAACACCCAACTCGCCTGATTGCGCCATTTGCTCTTGAGGAAAGATGCGCTCAATACGTGAAAGCGTATCCGGATCATTTTGCGCCAACGCTCTTGCCGCTCTGACCATTTCGAATGCGCCAGTTTCGATGGCCTCCCAGCGCCTCGAGATTTGCGACTGCCCCCCAATCCCTTCAACAGCGCCGGGCAGATTGATCAGGTCCAGTAATTCGAGACGTGCTTTGGCTGATCGCGCCATTCCAACAGCGTCACCGGCAGATTTTCGCTCTTCAAACTGCTGCTCTATGAAAAACAGAGTGCTCGCTATGGAGGAGCCATCATGGGCTATGCTCGTGCCGACTTGACGGGTTGCACACCCGGCGAGCGACCCCACGAGCAATGGTAAAATGAGCATTGTTCTGAACTTCAAAGGATCTAACCTCTATTGTTAGGTGTGGTTTTCATTGGCTTCGAATAGTGTAGCGTTAATGCATGGGAACCGCGAAATAAAATGTCCGAAGACCGCCAACTCTTGATCATCGAGGACGACAAGACGATGGCGCCCGCTATGGCGACCGTCGCGATCGAACTTGGATATCAAGTCAGTTTCGCCGAAACGCTTGATGAAGCCAAAGGCGTCACGGCCACCACTCTGCCTGAGTTGGTGATCCTCGACAGGATGCTTGCGGATGGCAGTGAGGGGCTCGACTATATCGCATGGCTCGATGCGCTCGAAGGCAAGCGCCCCGGCATTCTCGTCGCCAGCCGACTGACATCCGTCAGCGATCATATTTTGGGCCTGGAGGCCGGCGCCGACGATTACATCAACAAGCCCTTCGACCCGAAAGAGCTTCGCGCCAGACTGCGCGCTGTGGCACGCCGCGCAGAAACAAATCGTGCGCCTGCGAGCGTTCTCATATTTGATGCGCTGGAACTCCGTAAACTGAGTGGTCAGGCATTCATCAATAATATTCCATTGGATCTGCGCCCACAATCGTTTTCCTTGCTGAACGCAATCGCTGAACGTCAGGGCGAATGGGTCAGCCGCAAGGCGCTTTGGCATGAGGTGTGGACGGACTATAAAAACCTCTCACCACAAGACACCGTCATCAACACCGCCATCAGCCGTCTGCGGCGTGTTCTATCAAAGGCAGAAAGAGCCCCGGAAATCGTCAGCGAAGATTTAGGATATCGACTCGTTCCGCGGGAAAAGAAGCCAACTTCGCCCTCGTAATTCCAAACCACTCTCTCAGCTTATGTCGCAAAGGCCTGTCATGAAACTCACCCCATTACTATTTCTCGTGGCTTGCTTTGCTATTGCGTTACCCGCGTCGGCAGAAACTTACTATCTGAAGGACCATCCCGGCTGGCATGCCTTTGGCGACCCTGAGGGCAAGCTGACCTTTACGCGAGACGATAGTTCACTCGCTAAATTATCCATAACAACCTACCCCGCCCAATCAGATCAGATTGCGAGCGATGAAGACCTCGCACACAAAATTGAGCAGATTGTTGCTGATATTGTCAGAAGTCGCCCGACGCAATGTGCCGGATTAAGTGGCGTCCCCCCTCAACCCGACGGTATGGGTCTTGAAGTCAAGAACGACCCGATACGCCCGACATGCTTCCTGTTTGTCAGCATGACTCCAGAGAAGAAACTTTTTGCGAATCTCTGGATAGAGAATAGCGGCCTTGCCCGCGATGGGCTTGCTTACCAAAACACCGCCAGTCTGTGGCTTCATCTCGCCTTCAGCAGGATACAGGGGCTTCCGATTGTTCCAACCAGCGGCGCACCGGCGGACCTGGCATCGATTGCGGAAAAGGCCGCCGTAGACCACAGCCCAGCTCGGATGCTTCTGACACAGAAGAGCGATGAGTACGCCCCAAAGTACAGGGCCCTGCCAATATTTGAGGGACAGCCGATCACCAATTGTGTGGACTGGGATCCAAGTTTTTACACGCCGAAAGATCTTGTGGCTGAATCACCTTTGGAAGCACTACGCCCCATCATCCCCGCCTGTTCGATCTTTGCCTGGAAAGATAACAATATAACCGGCCAGCCTGAGGCTTATATTGAAGGCGATTGGCAACCACTGTCAGTACTTGGTCAAAAAGAACCTTTGCTGTTTTATGATGTGACGGGCACCCGCATTGAGCCGTTTGAACCTGGCGAACAAATCAACTTCCTGAGCGGCGACAAAACGCGCCTGTTTTCCTATGTTCGCACGGATGGCAATATCAGAGATCTGTCGGCACAAGATGTCTGGTTCACCCCGGACGGGCGCTATACGTCAGGCGGCTTTGGGCTTGCCAACAGGCCGCGGACCCTGCCGTCTGGCTCAGACGGTCGTTACTACCTGCATGGTCATATTGCCGTGTTTGAACGCGATGATGGTCCAATCCTCATCGCACTTGCCGGAAAGACCATGAAGGATGGCAAAGTTGATCAGATCTTTATCGGCAACAGATCCTTTGAAGCCTCAGAAGAGTATGAATCTTTTCGCAGCATCTCTCAAGCTTCCCAACCGGATGCCGCGACAGATCGGCAATCGGAATCCAGCGCACGACCGGCCGCGCCTGAAAAACCTGCGAGAATTCCTTTAGTTATCCCACCGAGGAAGACGCCTCATTAGACGTCTGCCATCGCGCATTTAGACAAACACAGGCCTTGAAATGGACGACGATTCTCAAAACGCCTTTAAAGTGTGGTTCGATCCGCATATTAAGAACCTTATTCATGCGACCTTCTCCTACATGGCAGAGAACTATCACATGACCGGCGTGATAGATCATGCTGCCTGGGTCATTCAGGAAGGGGAGCTTGAAAGCTTGCTTCCCACTTTCGCGCCGCGCGCCCAAGCCGCACGCTACACGTCATTTTCCTCCAAAGATTACGATAGATTTGTGCGTCTGATCGATTATGCGGGCTATGCAGCTCCAAAACAGAAAGACCGGGCATTGCTGGAACTGATCCATGAGTGCTTTCTGGACTCAGGGCGCGGCAATAACCGAATTTATGCCCTGATGATGTTCGCTCCTGATAGTCTGGCAGCTCTCGTCTCAGTGTTCGGCAAGATTATTGATGACCCAGGCGCCATAGATAATTCAATGTACGACCTCACGCCCTGGCCAAAATTCGTGGACCTGACAAACAGATTGAAAGAGCTTCAGGCGACGCCGGATCGACAAATCTTTGTACCCATGACTTTTGGAGAATGGGCGGCATACTCTTCATACTTAAGCCATGTATTCGATCTGGACGAAGAAGATCTGACATCCGGCGAGACCGCTGAGATAGAAAAACTTCTCGCTGAAACGGGTGTTATTCTAATGCTTCATGCGAAGCCGGGGGGATGACTTGGGAAAAGTGAACGGCAGCGAAAACTTTTTTGCGCAGCTTCACAAGCAAACTAAATTGCGTGCCGACGCAGCCGATATCACTTGCGACATTCATCTATGCGTTCGCAAGACTCAGTCAAAGCCCTTCGCAATTCAGCCGGGAATACAAACACCAATTCGGACATGCACCTTCGGCGAAGCCAATGCACTAACCTTCGCATTTACCACCACTGTACACGTGAAGTCGTGGGCGGCAAAGGTGAAATCGAACATCGACTGAACCTGAGTAAGCGGCTTAAAATCGCCCCAAGTCAGCCGCCCGTGCCCAGCGAGCAGGCTGATTTAGTCGTCACCGGACACTTTCCTATTCACCTGCTCATTAAAGTATTCCAGCCGCCTCTGCCCCAGCGAATGCGCAATATCTCTCTCGCCTTCCGGAATGGGTTCCGTCCGCGTCAGCCAGTAATACACAAAATGCGACAGCGTAGCGTAGGTATAGGCAAGGTCCTTCTCCATATCCGCCTGATGCTGATCAAAGGCATCCATGCGGGCAAGCAATCTCTCCTCCAGCACGGAACGCGCTTCTGGATCAAACCACGCTCGAAGCGCATCTTCGACGATCGCTGTCTTAGTCACGCCCGGCTTGTCGGCTGCTTCACTCAGTTGCGCATAAAGCTTTGTTGAAATCCTGATATTGACGCGCGGTTTTCCCATTTGCTCAGAACCCCGGAAGCACATCAGGGTCGCCGCGATCTGCCGCAACGGCGCGTCTAACGGTTTCGAGGTTCTGATCGCCCGCAGGATCAGCCTCATCTTCGATATCAGCCTCAAGAACAGGCTCCGGTGCGCGTTTCTCAGACCCCTCATCCTTAGCGTGCTCAGGTTCTCGAGTCCGTTTCAATGACACGCCACCTGGTTTCCCGCTATCCTTGGCCTCCGGCTCCTTGAACGGCGACGCGGCAACGATTGATGTCCATTCCACGTCACAAGTGACGTCGCCCCATTCTACGGTTGCGGGCGGCAACACTCGCCGCGTGAAATTCCGATCCTTGAAATATCGCAGCTTCTGGGCAAGCACCGGCGGCGCACCGGACACCATGACAATTTCATCGCTGGCGGAGAGCTGCATGACCTCACCCGGCGTAATCAGAGCGCGCTGGGTTTCCTGGCGCGACACCATCATGTGGGACAGCCAGGGGGCAAGCCGGTGGCCGGTATAATTCTTCTGGGATCGAAGCTCTGTTGTTGTGCCGAGGGCATCAGACACGCGTTTAGCGGTGCGCTCATCATTGGTCGCGAAAGCAATCCGCACATGGCAATTGTCGAGGATCGAATTGTTGGGCCCGTAAGCCTTTTCGATCTGGTTCAGCGACTGTGCGATCAGGTAGGCGCGAATGCCGTAGCCTGCCATGAAGGCCAGCGCGCTTTCAAAGAAGTCGAGCCGCCCCAGCGCTGGGAACTCATCGAGCATGAAGAGCAGTTTTCGCCGGTTTTTCTCGGGCAAGTCCTCCGTCAACCTTCGTCCGATCTGATTCAGGATAAGCCGGATCAGCGGTTTCGTCCGTGACAGGTCCGACGGCGGCACGACCAGGTACAGCGATAGCGGGCTTTCCCCTTCCACCAGGTCTTCTATGCGCCAGTCTGATCGGCTCGTGACTTCTGCAATCACCGGATCGCGATACAGCGACAGAAAGCTCATGGCGGTCGACAGCACACCGGAGCGTTCATTTTCTGACTTGTTGAGCAGCTCGCGCGCAGCCTGTGCGACGATCGGATGAACGCCTCTCTCGCCGAGATGCGGTGTTGTCATCATGGTGCGGAGCGTCACCGCGAAGGAGCGCTTTGGATCAGACAGAAACCGGACGCAGCCGCTGAGTGTTTTGTCTGCTTCAGCGTAAAGCACGTGCAGGATGACGCCGACGAGCAAGGCGTGACCGGTCTTTTCCCAATGGTTTCGGCGTTCGAGCGAGCCTTCCGGATCGACCAGAATATCGGCAATGTTCTGAACATCACGCACTTCATGCTCGCCCGGGCGCACAGCCATGAGTGGATTGTATTTCGGGGAGCGTCGGTCGGTTGGATCGAACCGGACGCAGCGTGAGAAGCCGGACCGCCAACCTGAAGTCAGCTCCCAGTTCTCGCCTTTGATGTCGTGAATGACGGCGCTGCCGGTCCAGGACAACAGCGTCGGCACGACAAGGCCAACGCCCTTGCCGGAGCGCGTCGGCGCAAAGGCCATGACATGTTCGGGTCCATCATGACGGAGGTAGCGCTTCTGCCAGCGCCCGAGGAACACACCCGCATCTGCAAACAGTCCGGCGCGTTTCAGATCGGATACACCTGCCCACCGCGCTGAACCGTATGTCGTCACATGGCGCTCATGACGGCTGCGCAAGACAGAGCCGATGATCGCCGCCAGAAATCCAAGCGCTGAGCCTGACACAGCGATCAGGCCGCCGCGCGCAAAGACTTCCGGCGCATAGGCTTCATAGGCATACCACCACTGGAAGAGCCGCCAGGGTTTGTAGATCGGTGTCTCGCCCGCCATGAACCATGGCGCGCCTAGCGCTGCCTGAAACCCGAGCGCTTCGGCGGTCATTTGGGTGGCAAGCCAGACCGCGCCAATGATGAGCGCAAACACCACCATGATCTGGCCAATGAGTATCTTTGTGCCGGTCATGGCGGTCTCCTTGAAAGGGCAATTTGTCTTTCTCCAAGGATGATCGCTTGCGCCCTGCGCCGGCCAGCGGGATTCTGCGCCAATGCACGCAAACCTCTGCAAACCCATCCAACACGCCTAGCGCGATAGCCCTCTGGACCGACCCATATCGATACTCCAGCCAATGCCCGACGCAGTACGTTTGATCGTCAGCTCGCGGCCCATTTGCCGCCCGAGCGCACTACGCCACGGCACCAGCGCAAATTCCTTTGCATTGCCGATAACCGCCATGCGCCCGGCTGCCAGGTCCACATGGCCTTCCAGCTTCCCGTCAAAGCGCTCGCTGCGAGACAGCTGAACAGCCGTTCTGTCCGAACGCGTCGCAACGGCATCGCTTTCGCGTTTCAGCTCCAGGGCGCGCAGCCTGGTCCTTTGCGCGTCGCCAAGGTCTGTCTGATCAGGACCAAGATGGCCTTGCGCGCGCAACCAGACCTGACGCTGGGATTTCAAATCCTGTAGAGCTTTTGAGCGCCCGGCGTTCTCATCTGACAAGGAGTCGACCCACGTCTCGCCGAGGCGGTCGATCTGGGCTTCAGGCGATAGCCAGGAGAGGACGTTCAGTTTGACGCCGCCGGAACGCCGCCCCTCATAGTCCGTTGCGCGCTCCAGAAACTTTTCATCGACATGCCATTCGCCGGTGGCAAGCCGCTCGCCAATACCTGCCCGGCGCAAAGCTTCAAGCCGCCGCTTCAGGGACAGGCGGTAAGCCGGTTTCGATCCCGGATCATGGCGGGCGTGCAAGTCTTCCGACCAGATGCCGCCGGTCTGCTCTGCCACCAGAGCAATCGCCTTGTCCGAAGCCCGCGCCATGGCCTTGGCCCGGGAAAGCTCGACCACGGCCCCGCGCGGCGGGCGGGCGTGAACATCCACCGCCGCTGACGGCACATGCCAGATGCCGCCCGCAAAATCTTCTACCAGCAGATAGCGCGTATCGCGCAGCTCATCTTCCGGGCCATAGGCTTTCACGATGCCTGTGATGGGTGGCGCATCATCGCCCCGGTCCTGAACAAAGCGAATGGTCTTGTTCTGCTCGCCAAACTCAGCCGCCAGGGTCCGGATGATATCGCCGCGCCGTCCCTGCCGTTTCAGCTGGGCTTGCCAGTCCTCTTTCAATTGCCAGGAGAGCGCGCCGTCCGCTTTTGCAAGGCCGAGGGATTCCAGGTGGCGCATGCGTGAAATCCGTAGCGACTGGTCAAATCGTTCACCGCTTGTGTTCGCATGGCCCGGCACAAACCTTCCTTGCTCGAGCCGGGTTTCGATCTCGTGATCAAGTGCGGTCCAGCGGTCCTGTTCGACCTCATTCTGGCGGGCGTTTGCAATCTCCAGCGTGCGTCTTGGTCCGTGTCTCTGGGTGGCGAGCTCTTCGGCGGCTTCGCGCAGGCCTTTGGTAAGATAGCCCCGGGCGATGACCACATCCTTCATCCGGGCATCGCGGCCACGCACCACAATATGGGTGTGCGGGTGACCGGTATTGTGGTGATCGACCGCGACCCAATCGAGCCGCCGCCCGACATCGCGTTCCATTCTTGCCATCAGCTCGCGCGTGGCCTGTTTGAGGTCGCCCATGCGCGCCCCATCTTCGGGTGAAACGATGATCCGAAACTGGTGGCGATCATGCTCGCTGCGCTCGAGAAAGTCGCGGGGGCTGATGCCTTCCTGATCTCGGTCATAGAGGATGCCGCCGTCTCCCTCGCGATCGACGCCGTCGCGTTGCAAATAGCTGACATGGGCGCGGAATAATCCGGGGCCTGCACCCCGCGCTCTTGCGATATGCACTTTGACGATGACGCGGCGCATCTGAGCGCGTGACAAATGCCGGTGCCTGGAGCCGCCTGTCCGCGCCGCGCCGCCCGCACCATAGCGCGCGCCAGTGAAGGACGATTTGCGCGGGGCTTTTGAAAGCCTTTTGCCCGCCTTGTTCAACTGGCGTGATATGCGCTTTCCTGCTGGTCCGCCCTGGTCGCGGATACGTCCGAGTCGCGGTGTGAACGGTTTTTCCTCGCTCATGCTGGCGCTCTTTGTCCGTGCACCACGCAAATCCCAATAAAAACGAGGCTTTTCCGAAACCCCGTGCACCACAAGGCTGTGCAAAGGGCGCCAAAAAACAGATGTGCAGACAAGGGGTTAGGCACCATGTGGTGCCATAGCTTCAATCTTGCCCTACCGGGTTCGCTTCTCATCCTGTTGCATGCGCTTGTATCGCTTTGCATCCGCTTGCAGTCTTTCAGTCCTGAGAGGTCATGAGGGGAATGGCGACGCCATCCAGGTCTGTCTGTTTGATGGGGCCGAAATATCGGCCATCCAGAGACGCCGGGTGCGGCGTCAGCAGGAAGAGTTGGTCAGCCTGAAGGATGCTGCATCCCTCCCAGACCGGCAGGTTTCGCCCACTTGAATCGACGTCCTTCGCCACAGCAGCCGGCTGCTTGTTGATCCGGATTTCGCTGCCGTTCCGGCAGATTTCATCGCCTGGCAGGCCAGCAACCTGCTTCAATAGCGGCCAATCTTTCCCGACATATCCGCGCGCTTCTGCCCACTCCGCGACAGCGCTCTGGCTGGAGACGACGACCCATCTGCCTTGGGTGAATGGCTCGTCGCTCAGCCAGTAAAGCCCTGTTGGCGCACTTGCTGTTCGGTTCCAGATCAGGCGATTCAGCGGATCAAAAATCGATCCGAAAATCACAAGAGAGATGCCCGATAGTGTCAGCCAGAAATTGAGCTTTTTCATTTCGGATCACGCAGGCGTTCGGACGTGGACGCATAGGAATTGCGTTCTGACCAGCGGATGAGATCGGGCTTTGGATAGAAGACGCGTGCGCCATGTTTGCGGTAAATGGGCCCGCGCCCTTCGCAGCGATAATGATCGAGTGTGGAGCGCTTGAGGCGCAGAAACTTTGCTGCTTCTTCAACACTCAGAAGCTCCGGCCAATTGTCTCCATGCGAATTTTTCTTACCCGTTCTTGTCATTGTACACCTTTCCTTTTGCTTGTTTGTGCTCGGAAAGGATTGGCCAGACATGCGGATGTTTGCAGGGTTAAAATTCGCATGGTGCATTTTCTCCCCTGCGTTTAACCAAGGAAAACACACGGAAAAACCGCCCCGGAGTTGCGCTCCGGAGCGGTTCATTTGTGCTGGCTTTAGGGTCTAGTCGCGCGGGTTCCAGAGGATCACGTGACGGCCTTTCTTGCCTTTCACCGGCGCGAGGTTTGCGTAGATCTTGCGCGGGCCGATCTGCGGGTCAGCCAGGGTGATCGAGACATATTCCCTGCCGCTCGCCTTGGCTTTGCGAAGCCACCCGCCGCCGATTTCAGTATTATGCAGAGCTCTGCATAAGACCGATTATGCGGAGTAGTGTGTTATGCGGAGTCTTGGTCTCAGGGCTCTGATTATACAGGTGATCTGAGAAGATTTACTGCGCATAATAACGGCGTTTCCAGGGTGCATTTTGGGGTGTAAAAACCCCCGCGAGATGATCTCGCGAGGGCTATAGGGCTGTCCTATTCAGGGTTCCAGATGATGGCATAAACCTGATCATCGTCTTGGCCTGAAGCCTGCCCTAGATTGGCGAAGAGCCGGCGATTACCGAGTTCTGGCGCGGCTAGGGTGAGACTGATATAGGGGTTACCCGAGACCTTTCCGGTGCGGCGCCAAGCGGCTCCCAACTCAGTTTGCTCATCAGTGACGATGCGATAATCGGGCTGGCGATCATCTGTCTTTTCTGAGTTTGGAATGATCTCGATACCACAGGCGATTGTGAGCGTGCGCAAGGTGCCTTTGAAGTGGTCGGTCTTAGGATCATGTGTGACGTATCCGATTGCTGTTGACATAGTGTTTGTCTCCGTTTGTTCGTCAGCGGGGACCATTCCCTGCCGACGAGGACCGAAGAGATGGCGGGCGTTTCATCGGAGCACCCGCAGGGCCGCAACGCATGTGTAGGACCCGTGATCTGGGATAATGTGATCCGCGCGGAATGGGCGAAGCCCAGGGGACATTATCCCAGATCACGGGTTACTCCGGTGAAACGCTTGCCATAGGTCCAAATCGTCAAGGCAGGACATGGAACCCCGCAAAAACAACACGGAGAGAAAGGACTGTCTGCTCGAACGGACGGACGCGCACGAGAGAAAGACCGTCATTGCTAGCTTATGAAGCCCCTCTGATCAGCATTGAAGAGGAGTGATCATGACAGAAGTAGTATGGCGAAAACGGCAACCAGTTGCAGAGCGACTTCATTTTGCAAGAGTTTATGTGCCTGGCTTTCAAACCTGGTTGCTGGAGCAATCTTATTCACCGAACACGATTGAAGAACTGGTTCGGTTGTTGGCGATTTGGACGCAATGGGTGCATGAACAAGGCTATACACTCGCGACAATCGTTGACGGATATCGAGCGTCGAAGCCAATCTTTTTGGCTCAACCAAAGAAGATTAGGCGCGCATTGAGCCCAGCGCGGTCGT
>JALUWJ010000264.1 GCA_027019605.1 Henriciella sp.
CGGTGCGACTGACGCCGCCGCTGCAAATGACGCTTGAGCGCTCACTGGCCTATATCGCCGATGACGAGCTGGTCGAGGTCACGCCAGAAAGCATCCGCCTGCGCAAAGTCCACCTGGATCCGCATGAGCGCAAGCGCGCGGCGAAAGCGGCGAACGTTTAGCCGCAGCAGGCTAGTACCGCCGCGTTGTTTGGAAATCCCGGTCTGGGCGATAGGCGTCCAGATTCTTGGCGGTGATTCCGGTCAGAATCTCTTTGGCGACGAGCTCTCCCACGATGGGGGCGAGGGTCACCCCGCTGTGCATAATCGCGAAATATACGGATGATCGATTTGGGCTGCGGCCAATAACCGGATGACCATCAATCGGCAGTGGTCGCCATCCGATAACGACGTCCTCAATCTCTGCAGAGCCTATTCCAGGCACGAAGCGTTCAGCGATTTCTAGGATTCGCATTGCGTGCTGCTCCGCAATGAGCGGGTCGGGGAACCTGGTTGGGCGATCGCGAAGTCGCATTGAATGGGCTTGCGTATCAGGCGCGCCGTCCTGTTCTCCTAAAACGATACGGCCGTCATCGCGTTGGTGAATGTGGACACCAGGCGCAACAATGATGCGATTGATTAATCTCGGTTGCGGGGTCGTGATGACAATCACTCCCGGGGTCGAGCGTTGCGGAATCGGTAAACCACCAAGCAATTCAGGCGCGTTCGGATCGGCGCCCGTGGCGAGCACAATATCGTCTATCTCGAATGATCCGCATGTCGTTTCGAGGCGCGTCGCCCCCTCATCGGACGCGGTGATGTTTTGCACATCGCAATTCTCTAACACTGTTGCATCGGATTGCTGTGCGGCCGCTGCGAGACGTTGCGTGGCGAGCACCGGATCCACAGCGCCATCATTAGGAGAATACGCGATTTCTTCCGGTGTTCCTGGGATCAAATTTGGCTCCAGCGCGGCAGTTTCGTCTTGGCTGATCATCCGCGCCGGCTCGCCCCAGACCACTTGTTCAGCGATCTGATCCACAAGTTTTGCTTGCCGTTCCGCGGACGGGAACCACTCAAGCGAGCCGCCCCATCTGATCGGAATATCCAAATCGGATTGGAGCCGTTTCCAGCCGGACAATCCCGCCTGGTTGAATGCGTGATAGGTGCGCGGTTGTTTTGCCCACGTCGCATTGATCCACGCAAACGTCCCAAAGCTCGCGCGCGATGCCAAACTGCCACGTTCGAGCAGCGTCACCCGCGCGCCGTCTCGTGCCAAATGATACGCGATTGACGCCCCAATGATACCGCCTCCGACGACTGCAACATGCTTCTGTTTGGCGCCGGGGGTGGGCGTGCAAGCCGACAGAGACGCAGCGGCGGCGGCGAGTTTGACAAAAACCCGCCGGTCTAATTCCCCGCGAGACATCCGATTAATCTTCTGACTCTTGTTTCTCTGGGTCATACTTCGCGAACCAGCCCATGATATTGTCGGTCTTCGCGATCAATCGTGAAGGCCGCCCGGCAATATAGTGCGGCGAGCCCGGGACGCGGATCAGGGCTGTGTCGACGCCATTCAGTTTCAGCGCGGTATAGAATTGCTCGGCTTCCCAGGTTGGCGTGCGCCAGTCCTCTTCGCCGACCATGACGAGGGTCGGTGTGACGACATTTTCGATCAGCATGATCGGAGAGCGGTCGAGGAAGGCTGACGGGTTCTCCCATGGATCGGAGCGGATCCAGTGACGACGGACAAATTGCGCAATGTCAGCAGACAGCGCCATCGTCATCCAATTGATTACGGGCTTCACGGTCGCGGCCGCGGCGAAGCGATCTGTCTGACCTACAATCCAAGCTGTGAGGATGCCGCCGCCGGAACCGCCGGTGACGAACAAGCGCTCGGAGCTGACATAATCGCGCGCAACCAATTCATCGACGACGCTCATCAGGTCCTCATAATCATAGCCGGGATAGGCGAGATCGATGGCCATCGCGAAGTCGGCGCCATAGCCGGTCGAGCCGCGCGGGTTTACATAGACGGTGACATAGCCTTCGGCCGCAAAGCGCTGAATCTCGCTGGCAAAGTAAGGTCCATACATGGCGAATGGGCCGCCATGAATTTCCATAATCATTGGCGCGCTGCCATCGGCTTCAAACCCGTGCGGAAGCGCCACCCAGGCTTCGATTTCCAACCCGTCATGCCGAGACGGCACTTTGATTTCTTCAATCGTCGCCATGTCGAGATGGTCGAGCAGATCAGAATTGAGGTCGGTTAGGATGCGATCATTGATGCGCGATCCTGTGATCGCAATCTCAGCCGGTCGGTCGGTCGAGCCAGCTGTATAGGCGATAACTGGCCGGCGCGTATCAGAGACGGTGAACGACCCTGCCGCATATGGACGGCCGATCGACGTGCCGCCAACATTGGTGACCAGCGTCTCAACCTCGCCCTCCATTGAGACGGAAATCACATCAATCACGCCAGCGTTTTCGATTTGAGCGATCAAGCTGCGGCCATTCGGATGCCAGGTCACGGAGCTAAACCCGCGATCAAAATCAGAGGCGAGTTCAGTTACTTCCGAGCCGTCAGCATTCATCACATAAAGATCAGCTTGCTGATACGATTTGATCAGATCGTCATAACCAAGATAAGCGATCTGCGATCCATCAGGCGAGACAGATGGCGCAAGATCTGGGCCATCTCGCGTGGTCAGCGCGGTGCGGCTGAGATCGCTCAGGTTGACCGCATAGATCTCGCTTTCAATCGGATCGAGATCACGGTCTTCAGCGTCATTGCCAACCACCAGGAGCGTGTCATTGCCGAGCCAGGTCGGGCTGCCGAAATCAGCGTCTCCGGATGTGATTTGGCGCGGCGTTCCGCCATCGACGGGCAGTGTGTAAACGTGCGTCGCGCCTTCTTTGAGATAACCGGCACCATCAAAGCGGAACTGCAAATCATCGAACACACGTACGGGCTCAGACCAGGTCGCGCCCTCAGGCGCGGCAGGCGGTTTGGCGAAACTCGGCGTTTGGCCGGGTGTGAACATGGTAAAGGCAATCGTGTTGCCATCCGGTGACCAGGCCGCGTTGCCAGGGCCGGCGCTAAACTGGCCAAGCGAGACGGATCGGTCGGAGTCTAAATAGTAGAGACGCAGATCAGGCTTGCCGTCGGTCGCGGTGGTGTAAATCAGCTTTGTGCCATCGGGCGACCAACGCGGCGCGCCGGCTGAGGCGCCGCCTGTGATCAGAGGGCGGTGGTCGCCTGATTTTACATCAATCGTCCAAAGGTCACCGCGATCGCGATCAGTCAGCTTGTCCATGGAGCGGCGGACATAAACGATGGTTTCGCCATCCGGTGAGATCTGCGGATCAGACGCATACTCGATATCGAAAACACGTTCGGCGGTGAATTTGCGGCTATCGTCCGCGCCGTGATCATCGGCCAAGGCTGGCATCGATATCACGCCGCCAACCAGAAGGGCGCCTATCACTCGTTTCAAGCTCATCTCTATCTCCCACATGCTCTAAAAATATGCGGTTAGGGTTAGTGAGTTTAAGCCAACCGAGCAACGCCTTTCCCTTGCCATAAGTTTTGAGTAGGCTGCGATCATGAGCTTATTGACCCATCCCGGTGCAGGTTGGTCGATCCGCCATTGGCGGCGGGAAGATTATCCGAGCATAGAGGCGATCTTCAAAGATTGCTTGAAGGCGTTCCCATGGCGTGGTCCTGAACGCGAGGAAGTGATCCGTTTGCGCCAATCATTGTCAGCGAATGTCGCGTTCGTCGCGGCGGAAAAACAAGCCGGCGTGATCGGGTTTTTGACGCTCGAGCAAGGGAAAGCCTATGTCCCACACGTTTTCGTTCACGAAGACTGGCGGTTTTGCGGCGTGGGCAGCGGCCTGTTGAAAGTCGCACGCGGGTTTGTTGGGCGCCCGCTACAGCTTGATGTCGATGTTCAAAACACCGCCGCAATCGAAGCGTATATGGTCCTTGGCTGGCGGGAACGAGCTAAGGTTGGACGCGGGCGAAATGAGCAAGTTCGATTGATTGGTCCTTGAAGGCCTCGATCTTGCGCCCTGCAAGTTAAGCCTCGCGCATTCCTTAACCACTGATATAGTCACCATTATAGGGCCATAAGGGGCGGCTCTTAGGAGGTGGCATATGATGATCTGGTGGATCTTACCCGCACTGGCTGGGATCGTTGGATTGGCGTTCAGTTTCGCTGGAATAGGGCGATTGCTGAAACTTCGCTTGGCAGCGGGCGGGTTACGTTTTCTGTTTGGGATCGGGTTTTTAGGCGCGGCTGGCATCGGCACATTTGTGGGACTGAACTTGCAAACCTACAAAGCGCTTACCAAAGAACGTGATGTCGCGGAGATCAGCTTCGAACAAGATGATAGCGCCGAAGACACGTATACGATGACGATGACCTTGCCGTCTGGAGACGTCATCGTGCAGGACGGCTTTATTGGAGATGAGTTCCAGGTCAGCGCGCAAGTTATTCGCTTCTCGCCGATGAAACAGATGCTCGGCTATGACAGTCTGTATCGGCTCGAATTCATCGAGAGCCGGTATGCCCGCCGCTTCAGCACCACCGATCTGACCCGCGCGACATCCTATGGGCGCCGCGTGAGTGAAGACGGAAAAATTGAAGTCTTCGACCAGGAACTCGGCCTCGATGTGTATGGCGCTCTGGTGAACTATGGCGGTGAGAAAGAGCTCGATCAGGTCTTGAGCGATGATGAAGCAGAAACTGAAGCACCGTCCTGGTTTTCTGCTGGCATGGTCACCTCGAAACAAAGCGGTGGATCCGCTCCATTTGGATCGGCGGTCTATTTCCCAATGGCCGATAATTTGAGCTACCGTGTTCGGATCACGCAAAATGCGCTAGTAGTCGAACCTATGGACGGCCAGACGCGCCGCAGAATGGTGGAAGGAAACGAATAATGTTTGGGCTTTGGGATCGCTATGTTTTGCCGCCGCTCATCTCGTGTGCATGTTCTTCGAAACCGATGATGAAACAGCGCGAGAAAACAGTTCCCGAAGCAGATGGTGTTGTCCTGGAAATCGGCTGTGGGTGCGGCACCAATTTCGAGTTTTACGATGCGGCCAAAGTCAAACATCTGCACGCGATTGAACCCCATGGGCCAATGGTGGAACGTGCCCGGAAAGAAATGGCTGAGGGCGACTATGCGTTCTCGAGCGATATTCATGAATGCGGCGCAGAAGCGGTTCCGCTGGAAGATAAGAGTGTTGATACCGCGGTTGTCACTTTCGTCCTGTGCACGATCCCGGATTGGCAGGCGTCTCTGCGAGAGCTGCGACGTGTGCTTAAGCCGAGTGGCAAAGTTCTATTCTCCGAGCATGGCCTCGCACCGGATGAGGGCGTTGCCAAGTGGCAGCGCCGCGTTGAGCCGCTCTGGAAGCGCATGGCGGGCGGCTGTCACCTGACGCGCGACACCAAAACCATGTTAGAGGCGGAAGGCTTTAAGCTCGATCGCTACGATACGATGTACCTGCCAAGCACGCCGCGAATTGCTGGCTATGCCTCTTGGGGCAGTGCTGGTGTCGCTTAAGGCGCGCACTCCTCCTTATCTGCCTTTTCTGCAAGGCATTCCAAAATTTGAGCCGAACCTCTCGCCGATTCCAAAGGCCAATTGGCTGACGCCCGATACGGAGGCTGAGACCTGGCTGCGCGACAAATGCCTGATCCTGAAAATGATGCGCTCGAAAGTCGTCGGAGGGGATTTGAACGGGGCGGCCGCGGAAGAACTTCTGGCAGCGGTCATTGAGGCTACAGGCCGCGTGCCGAACCAGAATATGCCAACCGCTCTTGAAGAAGCTGCCTCGATTGTTTCCGATGATTTGTGTCTCCTCTCAGCCGAGCGACCGCATGATTGGCGTCTCGTTGCAGGTGTGCTGTGCGCCCCGACCTACTGGACACTGCCGGAGCGGATCGGGCTCGATCTTGGCGCGCTGCACAGCCCTGTTCCGGGCGGCGATCCTGACCTGGCGCTGCGGGTTGGGCGGATCTTCTCCGGACTAAAGCCAGATGTCGTGCTTGAACGTTTTAACTGGACCGTACAAGCGAGCGAAAAGCACTATACGCCCGACCGGCCGAGCGTCGCCAAGAAGCAACTGAGCGATCTGCATTTACGGGTCGAACGTCAGACGCTTCGCAAGCTCCCAAAGACGGGCGCGGTGGTGTTTAGCATCCGGATCAGCGTGGATCCGCTGATGCCCATCCTGGCGGATGGCGACACGCGAGATGCGTTCGAAGATGCGTGGCTCGGAGCGCCGGAGCCCGTGCGGCGCTACAAACACTGGGCCGAGCTGGAGCCATTGGTCTCTGAAGCATGTCGGACGGCTGCTCAGAAATGATCCCAAGCAGGAGGAGGACCCGAGCATGAAACCGATCCCTGGACGAATGATGGCGCAGATTGAAGGGGACTTTGTGATTTTCCTCATCGGGATGCGCGTCCACAAGCTTTGGAAAGTTTGGAAATGGTTCCCGGTCTTTTCAGCCATGCCGCGCATGCTGGCAGAACTTGAAAAAGACCCTGAGCTTGGATTGTTACATTCCAAAACCTTCTTCAGCCTGCGCAGTCCTTACCTCGTTCAATATTGGCGCAGCTTTGATCATCTTCACGCCTATTCGGTCAGCCGCGAACATGCCCACCTGCCAGCCTGGAAAGCGTTCAACAAAGCGGTTGGAACTGATGGCGATGTCGGCATCTGGCACGAGACCTATCTGGTCAAAGAC
>JALUWJ010000265.1 GCA_027019605.1 Henriciella sp.
TCAACACAATTGGCCCTGCCCTGATCGCCAAACATTTCCTCCCGATCATGCCGCGAAAACAGCGCGCCGTGTTTGCGGCGCTTTCTGCGCGGGTTGGGTCAATTTCAGACAATCGCATTGGCGGATGGCATGCTTACCGTGCTTCAAAGGCGGCGCTGAACATGCTGATCAAGAATTATGCGATTGAACAAGCGCGCCGTAATGAGGCGTTCATTGCCGTGGGTTTGCACCCCGGAACGGTTGACACGGGCCTCTCCAAACCGTTCCAATCCGGTGTGCCTGACACACAGCTTTTCACCGCCGAGCAATCCGCGCGGTATCTACTTGGGGTCATCGATAAACTTACGCCCAGTGACTCTGGAAAAGTCTTTGACTGGGCCGGTCAGGACGTGCCGGCCTAAGCGCCGCCGAGGTTTGCGAGCACGTCAGAGGCATCATAGGCATCAGGATTGTCGGGTTTTGCGCCGCTCGCTGTGACAATCTCCATGACATGCTCCACCGAGCGCGAACTGCTGCCCAGCGGCAAGGCAATACCCACGCCCACGCCAATACTGGTGCGCCCGCTAGAGCCGCCAGATCCACCGATCGAGACCGATGATCCGCCGCCCGCCAACTCACCCGTGTCGCTGTAAGCTGTCACGATCTGGAACCAGTCATCTCCGCGCTCCAGCGCAATCTCTGCGGCGCGGCGGAGGGCGCGGTTGCGGGCGAGTTCTACGCTGGTATCTGTATAGGTAATCCGAAAACGATTATTCTCGATCGGCAGAACAGAGTAGCCGGCACTACCATCTCGCGCAGCCGGTCCATATGGCGCTTGTGTTGCGCAGGCGCCGAGAAAAGTAAGCGCCGAGATCGCGACCCATTTCATCATCACGCGTATCCTCCTGACCTAAGTTTGCTGGCCAGTATATCAGCACGCCGAAATGAACCTGAACAGAACACAACCCAAGATGAACGGCTGCCAACACATTACAACGAGTTCATTCATCTTGCTTTCTGTAGAACTTATTACAGGACGGGGGACGGATCCGGTGATCCAAGATTACTCAAATCCGCAGGCGTCCGACCGCGAGAGCCAGCGTGCACGTCCGTAGGCGCACTCGGCTCGGCGCGAAGGTGTCGCTTAATTGCGGCTCAAGAATGGGCGGCGTTTTAAAGGGGAGCGCCGCCCGTTTACTCGTCTTGGTCAGGATCGATTTGCCGGCGGCCGAAATCTGCTTCTGCCGTGTCCAAACCTGCATCAATAATCGCTTTGCGGATCCCACGCGCCCGAGAGAACTCTCTCATCAGCATGTCACCATCACCCCAGCGAATGGCGCGTTGCAAGGCGGCAAGATCTTCGCTGAATCGCCCCAGCGTTTCGAGCACGGCTTCTTTATTGGTCAGGAAAACGTCACGCCACATGGTCGGGTCAGACGCTGCAATCCGGGTGAAGTCACGAAATCCACCGGCTGAGTATTTGACGACTTCGCCTTGCTCCACGCTTTCCATATCATAGGCGGTGGAGACGATATTGTAGGCGATCAGGTGTGGCAGGTGGGATGTGATGGCGAGCACGCGGTCATGCCGGTTGGGATCCATCGTTTCCACCTTCGCGCCGATCCGGATCCAGAACGCGGTCAGGCGCTCTACAGCGGATTTATACTCAGCTGAAGTATCAGCTGTTGGTGTCAGGATGTGCCACGTGTCTTGGAAGAGACTGGCAAATCCCGCCTCAGGGCCTGATTTCTCGGTACCAGCAATCGGATGGCCCGGGATCAGGTGAACATGCGCGGGGCAGGTGCTGGCCATATCGGCGGCGGCTTTGGCTTTGACGGAGCCAACATCGGTGAGAATCGCGCCTTCTGCCAGGGCGCCTGCGAGTTGGCCCGTGACCTCCCGCAGCACGCCAACCGGCGTACAAAGGATAACGCAATCGGCCCCGGCGACAGCCTCTTGGGCCGTCTCGCACACTGTTCCTGGAACTACCCGCGCTGCGCGGGCGCGCACGTCATCGGAGAGGTCCCACATAGACACCTGCTCCGCGCCGCCATAAGCGGCCACAGCGTGTGCAATGGATGAGCCGAGAAGGCCGATCCCGATGATCGCGACGTGCTTAAACTCTGGGTCGGACATTAGCTTTTCGAGAATTTCTCAATCGCAGCAATGAGATCGTCATTCTGCTCTGTGGTTCCAATCGAAGCGCGCAAGCAGGTTGGCAATCCATAGACATTCACGTCTCGGATCACGATGCCTTCCTGGCGAAGAAACGCATCCGCTTCCGCACTCGTGCGGCCAGCCTCTTCCGGAAACTCGATCAGCACAAAATTGCCAACGCTTGGGAAGGTCTTGAAGCCGGCTTTTTCAACCGCGTCTTTGACCCGGACAAGCTCAGAATCATTGTGCTCGACAGACTTTGCCATGAACGCATCATCGTTCAGCGCTGCAATCCCGGCGGCTTGTGACACGGCACTGACATTGAACGGTCCGCGCGTGCGGTTCAGCGCATCGACGACGCTTTCCGGGCCATAAGCCCAGCCAAGGCGCAGGGCCGCGAGGCCATGGATCTTGGAGAAGGTGCGGGTGACCAGCACATTCGCCATCTCGCCCGCCAGCTCCATTCCGGCGCTGTAATCATTCTTGCGCACGTACTCCGCATAGGCGCCGTCCAGAACCAGCAGGACATTCTCCGGCAAAGCCGCGTGGAGGCGCTTCACCTCAGAATAGGGAATATAGCTGCCGGTTGGATTGTTCGGATTGGCGAGGAATACGATTTTGGTGTTCTGATCGACTTGCTCCAGCATCGCATCGACATTGGTCGTTAAATCGGTTTCCGGCGCGCTGCGGGTTTCGGCGCCCGCTTGCTGCGCGATCAGACGATAGACCAAAAAGCCATGCTGACTTTGCACGATATTGTCGCCTGGACGTAAATAGGCGCGTCCGAGTAATTGGAAAATCTCATCTGAGCCGGCGCCGCAAACGATACGGTCTGGCTCGATGCCATATTTGGCGCCAATCGCATCCCGCAAGGCTCCAGCCGAACCGTCTGGATACAGCTCCATATGCTTTGCGGCTTCAATCACAGCCGCTTGCGCAGCTGGACTGCACCCGAGCGGATTTTCATTGGATGAAAGCTTATGCGCGCCAACCAGTTTTTGGCCGCCTTTATAAGGCGTGATTTCCAGGATATTTGGCAGCGCTTTGGGGCCAGTCATCGAAGGTCTCCATCATTGAGCAAGCTGACCTGCCGGGAACGGCTGTGAAAATCAAGTGCCAGACGGTGACTCAAACTGATCTGCGAGCTCGGAGGCGCTTAAAAAGGCGGCTTCCACTTTGCCGCCAAGGCACCAATCCCCGCAGGCGGCGAGCTGCAAATCTTGGTCGATCAAATAGGGTGCGCCTGCTGGCGTGCGTGTGGCGGCGTAGCGCCAACGATGGAGAACTTGATGCGATGCCCCGGACAGATCTGTCCGCGCGAGCGCCGAAGCGGCTTCTAAAAGAATTGCGCGAATCTCGTCTGGATCGTCTTCAAGATGCTGTTCGGCCCATTCATTATCAGATTGGACCAGAATTGAATAAGGCTCAGGACGCCCTGGCTTGCTGGAATTCACCGCCATCCATCCAATCGGTGCGGTGCCGCTTTTCAGTGCTGTCCATGGCAATTCGAGCGGTGTTTCAAAGCCGAGCATCAGCGCAAAACACCCGGTCATCTCGGTTTGGTCGAGCGTCGTTTGGCCCGAGAACGCATCCGGGAATAGCGCGGCGGTCTGGACGCTTGGCGCCGATGAGATGACCCAATCGAATGGACCAAGTCGCGCGCCAGCCTTGTCGACCAGTAGCCATCCCCCGCCATCGCGTTCCAAATGGTCGATATGAACCCCAGCTTGAACGGGCAAATCGTCTGCCAGGGCTTTACAAAGCCCATTCATGCCGGGCGCCGCGACCAGTTTCTCTTTATCTGAGAGCCGTGCGCCGCCGACGCATTCTACCTGTTTGGGCCAGCGGGTGATCAGGTCTTTGTCGCGAAAGGGCTGCAGGAACGCTCTGAACCGGTCCGATTCCACCGTGAAATATTGCGCGCCATGATCAAACGCATACGGATCCGCGCGGCGCGTCGACATCCGCCCGCCGGGGCCTCGGGCTTTCTCGTAGATCGAAACCTCGTGCGCGCTTGAGAGACGCTTTGCCAGCGTAAGCCCGGCAAGTCCTGCTCCGATGATCGCAATTTTCATGTGACAAGTCTCTTCATTCGAAGGCACGACTTAAGCCATGTGCCTTCGATGACGAGTCAATTATCAGTGGGTGGGCGGATTAGCTGCCGATCGCTTGTTCGTTACGCTCACCGGTCCGGATCCGGACGATGGTTTCGAGGTCAGCAACAAACACTTTGCCATCGCCGATCGTGCCAGTGTTCGCAGCATTTGTGATCGCTTCGACGACGCGGTCTGCTTCGGATGCAGCGCAAGCCACTTCAACTTTCACTTTCGGCAGCAGGCGGACTTCGTATTCAGCGCCGCGATAGACTTCGGTTTTGCCTTGCTGGCGCCCATAGCCCCGGACTTCAGAGACTGTGAGACCAGACACATCGGCTTCACCGAGCGCGTCAATCACAGCATCCAGACGGCTTGGTTTGAAAATAGCTGTTACGAGTTTCATGCGGGCCCGCCTCCAATTGCAGATTCGACTATACCCGTACTGGCTTGAGATGTAACGTCAATTCCGGGTTTTCGCGGATACTCAGAGCCTGCGCGCTCTGCCAGTTTTCTAGGCAAGACAGGTTTAGGTCTGCCTGCCTTTGCAGCTTTTGTTACAGGTGCCGCGGCGCTGCCGCTTGGTTTTGTGTATAAGCGTTTGACCGCTTCAACGAGCACAACCCCGCCTAAGCCCGGCAAAGCGAGCTCTCCTGCCCGCTCCCAAGACTTCGATGCCGCAGTGATCAATCGCCAATCGAGTGGCGGCATATGAACGGCTGTGGTTGAAGCTGTGACCTGGAACAGGCTGTCATTGAGGAATCTGACCAATTGGCGACGCGTCCACGGACGGCCATGTCCGAATGGTTTGCTGTCTACCAGCGACCACATGCTGCGGCGATTGGTGACGGCGACAACGATCCGGCCTTCCGGCGCCAGAACCCGCCAGGCTTCGCGGAGCAATTGTCTTGGACTATCCGCTTCTTCCAATGCGTGCAGCAAAAACACGCGATCAAACAGGCCTTCTGGAAATGGCAGTCTCTGTTCCGGGGCAAGGCAAAGGGCTTGCCCGCGCTCTGATGCGAGGCGGACCTCGCCAATTTCTTCGGGAACCGCTCCGATACAGCTTGCGGCATAATCCTGCCAAAGTGGCAAGAGTGGGCTTGGATAGCCGACGCCGAGAAGGCGCAGGTCTTCACAATTGCCCCAAAGATCTGTCATCCGCTCGGACATGAGACGTGCGGCGCATTGCCCGAGACGGGTCTCATAAAAAGCCTCAAGGGTTGCCGCAGGCTGGCGCATATGGCTGTACTCTTTCCAAACGTTTCTACCCTGGAGATGGGATCATGCTGACCATACATCAATTCCCCTGCTTAAGTGATAATTACGGCTACCTCGCCCATGACCCCGTTTCCGGGCAAACGGCGGCGATCGATACGCCGGATGCCGACAAATATTTAGAAGAGGCGGCGGCGCAGGGTTGGACGATCACTGCGATCTGGAACACGCACTGGCATCCCGATCATGCGGGCGGCAATCAGAAGATCAAAGATGCTACAGGCTGCACGATTTTCGGCCCCAAGGGGGAAGCGGAGAAAATTCCCGGCATCGACCATGCGGTTGGCGGCGGCGACACGGTTTCGCTAGGGGCTATGACCGCCCATGTGATCGATGTCCCTGGTCACACGCTGGGCCACATCGCCTTCCACATGCCTGAGCAGAAAACCGCCTTCGTTGGCGATGCGGTGTTTGCGCTTGGCTGCGGCCGCGTGTTCGAGGGCGACATGCCAATGATGTGGAACTCTATGCTCGCGATCAAATCCATGCCGCCAGAGACCACGCTCTACTGCGCGCATGAATATACGCAGGCCAATGCGCGCTTCGCGGAAACCATCGAAACAGACAATGCAGCCCTGAAAGCCTATATTGCCGAGATCGATGACAAACGCAGCCGCGGGGAGCGGACGGTTCCGATCCAGCTGGCGCGTGAACTTGAAACCAATCCTTTCCTGCGCGCCGATGTGCCAGATCTGCAGGCCGCGATGGGGCATCCTGGCGACGCCGCCGCGACCTTCGGTGAAATTCGCGGCCGCAAGGACCGTTTCTAGTGGTTGCTTTGTCTGGTGATCTCGGGGCGAACGAGATCATCCGCTTGCTGGATATGAAAGCCCATCCGGAAGGGGGGCATTATGCGGAGACTTATCGCAGCAGGGATGGCGCGCGCGCGGCGTCGACCGCGATATACTATTTGCTGCAAGCCGATGAAGTCTCGGCCTGGCATCGTGTCGACGCTGAAGAGCATTGGCTGTGGCATGCTGGCGGGGCCCTCGCCCTGACCTTATCACCGCCAGACGGCAAAGGCGCGACGCCTTATGTTTTGGGCCCTGATCTTCGGGCACAGCAACGCCCGCAAGTCACTGTCCCTGCGCATCATTGGCAGACGGCGGAGAGCCTGGGGGCTTGGACTTTGGTGTCATGTGTCGTCGCGCCTGGATTTGAGTTCTCTGGTTTCGAACTCGCGCCCGATGACTGGCGCCCGGAAGTATAGACG
>JALUWJ010000266.1 GCA_027019605.1 Henriciella sp.
GCAAGGGTTCGGTCTCGCTATCGCGCCATTGTCCGGTCCAAACGGCACAGCACAGACAAACGCGATCATCTCAGCCCTGGAAACGCATCTTGAGCAATTCATGTTCGGGTCTCCATTTGAGATTGTCCGCGCTCCAAAATTACGCGCCAAAGGCTCAAAAGGATTGCGGGCCGCGGCGACTGATTGGCTGGAAAAATCGTCCACGGACCTGATTGTCTGGGGATATCGACCACGCGACAAAACCGAAGCCTCCCGCGTCGAAGTCTTGTCCTTGGGCGGCTCACTGCCACCAAGCGATGCGATGCACTCAGAAGGCTTGCTGCCCTTGGTCACGCGCGAGAATGAAGAGACGACATCGCGCACCATCGCGTATCTGATTGCGCGCGCCTTGCAGCCTGGCCTCGGCGATGGCTCTGCATTTCGCGCTGACAAGCTCGCACCGGTCGCAGACATCATAATCAGCTGTTTGCAGGATGAAGACGCGTTACCTGCGCAAACTCGCAACACACTGGAAATGGATTATTGTTCGATGGCGATTGCCTTGAACACTGAGCCGCACCTGACCCGTGTGGTGGAGCTGCGCCGCCGCCGTCTGGCGAACGAAGAGCCGCTCGCACCAGCCGATGAAATCCAAGCGCGGATTGACCTTGGCCGGGCGCTCTTGCTGCTCTCAAACTCAAGTTTTGATCCGGTGCGCGTCCGTGAAGCCATGGATCACCTCAAGATTGCGGTCGACCGGTTGAAAGGCGATCCGATCTTGCGACTGGCGCAGCAGACCAACCAGGCGGTGCAGCAAGGCCAAGCCATGTTGGCCAATCGCAAACGGTTCTCGGTGACTGGCGGCTCGACGATCTAGTCGAGCGCGTGCGCGCCCGGCATCGGACAAGTCACACCCGTCCCACCAATCCCGCAATAGCCGGCTGGGTTTTTCGCCAGATATTGCTGGTGATAATCCTCGGCCGGATAAAACGTATCGAGCGGCTTAATCTCGGTCGTGATCTCGCCGCGCCCGGCCGCAACCAAGGCGCGGTTATACGCGTTCCGGCTCGCGTCGACGACAGCTTTGTCGGCTTCATTAATTGTATAGATCGCAGAGCGGTACTGTGTGCCGATATCATTTCCCTGCCGCATGCCCTGGGTTGGGTCGTGGCTTTCCCAGAATAATTTCAACAGCGCGTCGAGCGAGATCACATTCGGATCATACACAACGCGGACGACTTCGGTGTGTCCGGTTTTTCCGGTGCAGGTCTCTTCATAGGTTGGGTTCGGCGTATAGCCGCCAGCATAACCGACTTGCGTGACATAGACGCCTTCAGCCTGCCAGAAAACGCGCTCTGCACCCCAGAAGCAACCGAGGGCAAAGACAATCTCTTGCATGCCATCTGGCACCGAGGCGTTCAGCTCACGGCCATTTACGAAATGCGTGTCTGCGGTCGGGATCGCCATTGCGCGGCCAGGTAGAGCCGTATCGCGGGTCGGAAGATCCAAAGGTTTGCGAGAGAATAACATATCAACTCCGTATGCCGGTTCGTCTCACAATATGGGCCATGTGCAGCCAACTGCAATGTCCTCTCTTGCAGTATCGCCTGCCTCAAGTATACAGCCCGGCTTACGGTGAGGTGGCCGAGTGGTCGAAGGCGCACGCCTGGAACGCGTGTAGGCGGTATCCCCGTCTCCAGGGTTCGAATCCCTGTCTCACCGCCATGTCCTATTTTATAGTATTGTTTTTGCGCATGGTTTTTTGATATCTGAAGGATTATCCCCCATTTTATCCCTCACTTCGCTTCGTCTGTTGCTAACGGTTTTGTATGGGTCGCCAAGCGATCACAATTGAGGAAGGCGGTCCGTTTCTATTAGCAGATACAACCAAATCGCTGTTTAATCTGTAACCCTGACTTTCTGAATTACCGATGTCTAATTCTGGTCTTCGAGGGCTTCCGCTTGATCGACCATTCGAAGAAGGTGGCTAGCGAACATTAACAGCTCTGCCGCCCTTATTGGATCGTCTAAACCAACCTCGCGATGGCTATTGGGGTTTTTAAAGGCTCCAACAGCCCCCATGAATAGGTGCATAATAGCCCCGCGCTCCGCACTAGGAATTGATTGATCTGCAAGCGGACCATCATTCTCGTTGAATGCTTTCGACATGAGTTTTCTGCCAATATCTTCGTTGGACAAACCTGCTCCAGAACGCACTGCGATCTCAACTTGTATGAAAGCCTCAAAAACGGCGAGGTCGAATTTTCCTCTTCTGTACAGTGGGTACGACTCAGACTGAATCACTTCATGGAGCGCATTCAATGCGAGGAAATTCTGGGTCAAAAAAAAATCCTTGAAAGCGGTTTGGGTATCAGCTCGAAATCCCGCGCTCGTTATTCAGTGGAACATAGCGGGCTGCTCGAAATCTATCGCAACTAAGCCAAGCGATACCAGCCTACCTAGCGCTTCGCTCACTAACACGCGGAGCGAATATTTGTTTGATGGGTCCATATTGACGCCGGTGTGTGGAGGTGGATCGTACAAGCTAGTTAGATCGAGCATCAAATTGGCGGAGTATTCTCGCTCACCCTTCTGTTTCGGATGCTCTAAAACCAACCAAGCGCGTTCATCGATGGATAACTCTTTGAACGATGAATAGTTCGGTGCAATTTCTAGGATTTTGCTCAACATCGTTTGCTCCGGCTAAGATTGAATTCTCGATTGCATTAGCGCCGAGCGTGATCGTTCACAATGAAAAGCCCATCGTCCGACCTGATGGCTCGTAATTCAACGTCCTCTTGGCGGTCAGAACCCAGCGCATGCCAACATTTTTTTGTCATTTTCTATAATCGAGCGAAGCATCAATTTCGTGCTTCTTTTCACTTTTCGGGTAGCTCCGCGCCGAGAACGGGGAAGAGAAATGATGCGACGGCGCGCTCAGCTTCGGCCGCATATTGGTCGGTTATCTCACCATGCAATGCGATGGAAGTTGACCAAAGTGCGTCCGTCAAAATGATCGTCATTGCGAGGTCATCGACGATATGCAGGTGAGGTGCGAGGACGAATAAGCGGTCAAATTCTGAAGCGATTGCTGCGGCCAGCGTCCAATTGCTTTCAAGGAGGAGGTAGCGTGCGCTTTCGCTACTGTGCGGGCAAAGCCGGACTTTTTTGGCGGCTGGATATTTCTCATTGAAAACGCGGCCCCGCGCGAAGATTTCGTTCACAATTCCTTGCCAGTTTGAGCCCTCAGCTGGCTCAAGGTTCGACATGATTTCGACGGCAGCCTTTTCAATATACTGCTCTACGAGTGCGGCTAGAGCGGCCTCTGGGACTGGGAAGAAGTGGTAAACGGACGCCACTGGAACGTTCGCAGCGTCGGCTAATTCTTTGAGGCTGATGGTTCGGCTGTCGTCCCGGGCAAAGATCGTATCAATCGTACTGACCAGTTTCTCATAGGTGGCGACCCCGTCAGACCGGACTGGTTTTCGGGGCATTTGCGCGATTGCAAGGTCGCTTGGCTGATGTGTCGGAGTATCGATCGGTAATCCTATGCGTGCTTCCCACAGCACTATTGATCTACTTTTTCCCATGAGCAAATAGAAAAAATTCTAGTTTTTGCATCTACTTAGTGCGCTGTATATAAACGCAAAAATTTCAGCAGAAACCTCTTGTTAGGCAATTGTTGTGTTTCGGTTCAGATTGATCGGCTAGGCTCTCATCACTGGGAGACTGGCTGATGATGAAACATCTTACACGCGACGACGCATCGAAACTCTTAGAGCGCATCCAATCTTATTGGGCTGATCGGGGGTATGACGTGACGGGCATAATCGTCGCCGCTGGCTATAGCGAGCGGCTGCGCTCCACAGTCTACGAGATTAAAACAGATTTGGTGAACGGATACCCAAGTCAGCGCGTTGCGTAAACAAGTATTGGGCTGCTGATTTCAGGATGACTGTTTCGCGGATACATCCGTAGGTAGATTTGTTAGTGTACTGAATCAACTGCATAAAAACTGAAAAAGACAGTATTTATGTAAACTTGTTAACACTTCTGAATGAATAATGCCGGAGCGCGCGTGATCCCGCTCGTCGATTCGAACAAGGACTTCGTCACCATGTTAAAAAAGCAGATGTTTGCAATTTTGGTGTCGGCCGGGTTCGCCGGCGCCGCGCAGGCTGCAGACCTCGCCGTATCGCGTTTTCAGGTGACGGCTCCGAGTGGAGACATCTATCGCGGCGCAGAAGTCACATTCGAAGTCGACTTAGACAATAATGATCTGACGCCGGTCACCGATGCAGAACTGACCATCAACGTGCCAAGCACGATGGTTGTGACTGCTGGGAATTTGCCCGCTTCCTGTACGACGCCAGCATTCACGGCGCCGCAAACACTGACTTGCTCATTGCCGACGCTCACGCGCGACGGCTCGAACCCTGATCACACATTTACGTTCATCGCGACCGCTCAGACCGCCGATGCGCAGCCCGGTACGGCAACGATCTCGAGCCCCACAAATGTTGATAATAATGCCTCAAATGACAGCCTGTCAGTGACGCCGACCGTCGGCGCAGGGGCCGACATTGAGTTTACGCTTTCTAGCTCCACTGGTTCGTTACCGGCGGGTGGTCAGTACAGCTATTTCGGCGATATCACGAACAATGGACCGGACTCGGTCGACGCGGCGCAGGTTGAGTTTGCCATGCCGCCGAGCGCTGACTTTGGATTTGTGTCAGCATCAGGAACGAACTGGACATGTGTTCAGAGTGGCGGCGGGTCGCAAACCGTCACATGTGACTATTCTGGAGCTGCGATTGCCTCCGGTGCTAGCTTCCCGCAAATCACGGTCACTGGAAATGCGGACATCTCTTCCGGGACACTGTCGGCGCAAGGCGATGCTACGATCACTGAGGTTGGGCTCGGAGATCCGAATCTCAGCAACAATCTCGATGGGCCGGTTGTGGTTACGATCACACCCGGGACCGATCTAGAAGCGCGCATTCAGATCGCCTCATCCTTTATCACGGGTGATACGGGCACTCTGACACTCTTTATCGACAATAATGGGCCAACCGATATCGCGGGCGGCGCGCAGATCGTACATACGCTTTCATCCGACCTCTCTTTAGATGGCCCGCTTCCGACAGGGTGCTCTGAGAGCTCAGGAACGATTACCTGTACCGCGGGCAGTTTAAACTCCGGTGACACGGATAGCTTTGTCATCAACATCACCGCGGACAATGACACGGGCGGAAATCAAACCATTAATGCGACCGTGACGCCGCCTGCGGGGATCGATGACCCAGTCGCGTCTAACGATACAGGGTCAGACACGTTCCGCATCGATGATCCGGCTGCGGACGTCTTCTTGCAGTCGAAGACCAAAACGCCAAATCCGGTTCAAGCCGGGCAAAATATGACCTCGACCATTCGAATTGAGAATGGGGGGCCATCGGTCCTAGATTGGTCCGTCGCCAATCCAATTGTGATTACGGACGACCTTGGTCCGAACGAAACATACGTATCTGTATCCACGTCTGGGTGGAGCTGTGCGACAGCGCCGTCCCCTGATGCTGGCTATACAACGCGCGTCACGTGTACGACGACGGATAGCGGGTCGGTGGCGGTTGATGCGCGTAAGACATTGCAGATCGTCACCGTCGCGGGCGCTGCGGCCGATAGCGATATTACGAACAATGCCTGTGTCGACTCCTCTGGGTTTGCTGTTGGCGACCCAAACACCGGAAACAATTGCCAAAGCAGAACGTCACGCGCGACAACGGAGACGGCAAACCTGTCTATCGAAGCGGAAGTCTCCACGTCGAGCGGTGCAGGATTTGTGGACACGGCTTCCCCTGCCAGTGCTTTGACGATTTCTGATAGTACGGTCTCGCACTTCATTCGCCTCACTGTTTCCAATGCTGCGGGTTCAGACACCGCGCGAACGGTCGACATCCGGACCGATGATCTTGCTCAATGGATGGACACAACGGTCAACTTCAACGGCGGCAGTGTAACTCATGATACGACCGTTTCGCTGTTCTCTGCGGATCCAGGTGTGACGTGTTCAACGCTCGCGACCAACAATGACAACATTCGATGCGAAGCGACCAACCTCGCAGCAGGTGCGAGTGTATCCCTGATCCTACAAGTCGATCGACCAATCCTTGAGGGGCTTCGGTCTACGACGTTCACAGTCTCATCTCCGGATACTGTTGAGTCCGACACGAGTGACAATAGCGACGTTGCCCGTATCGATGCCGAGCCAATCGCTGACCTGATCGTCAACGATAAGCGGATCAGTCCAAATCCGCCGCAATCGGGCGGGGATGCGACCTACCTTGTCGATATCAAGAATATCGGACCAAACACCGGCGACGCGGTGGCTGCGGCTGACTTTATTGATCCGAGCCTGTTCGAAGTTGTGAACGTGACAACGACAGCGCCGGGGGGAACGTGTGACTATAACACGACCACAGCGAATACGGCGACCTGTGACATGGGTGACGTCGACCGCGATGAGACCTTCCAAATGGCAATCTCGGTACGGCCGCTCTTCCCGTTTAACGGCGCGAGCGATCCGGGCGATTTCCCCGCATCGCACACAAACACCGCGACTGTTTCAACAACCACGACCGAGAGCGATCCGACGGTCAACAATACGCGGTCTCTGACCCATGATGTTGATGCGCCGACGCTGGATATGCGCGTCACTAACGCCGAACCGAGCGGATTTGCAGAACCTGCCGTTTACGGGTCGACGCTGCTCTATGAGATTGAAACCCGGAACGGTGGGATTACGCGCGGCACCGGGATCGTCACAACGGTCTCGCCAAATCCGCCAGCAGGCTATGAGATGGCTTACAATGCCGGAAGTTCCACGCTGCCGGTGGGCGTGTCCTGTTCGCAGGCCAGCAACACGGACCCCGTCATCTGTACCTATCCGGATATGAGCAATAGCGACTCTGAAACCGTGACGCTGGCATTTGACATTGTCGATGCTGGTGGCGGCGCGCCAATCTCTTCGATCACGTTTGGAACGACCGCTGTCGTGACGTCCGATCAGCAGACCTACGATACGCCAACCGCAAACAATACAGCCGCGCAAACGACAACCGTGCTGCCGTCAACCGATCTTGAGGTGATGTCTAAGACGCGCGTTTCACCAGCGCCGCCGAACCCAATCAACATCGCTGAACCCGTCGTCTACGACATCGTATTCCGAAACAATGGAACGTCAGCAACGACGCAGGTTCGCTTAACCGATACGCTGCCAGGCGGGTTTGAGCGCACAGCCACCGCGGTGACCTTCACACCGTCCGGGACGGCGACAGTCTCAGGGTCAACCTGCTCTACCGGGGCGTCCGTTCTGTGTGTGGTTGATGGCTTTTTCCCGGCGAATGGCGACACGGTCACGATGCGTATCGAAATCGCGGCGAGCTTCCCTTACACGGGAAGCACGACTGACCCAATCGTCAACAATGCCTCTATTTCTGTGGGACGAAATGCAAGCAATGAGGCGATTTCGATTGATGAGGATTCAACAAACAACTCCGCCTCAAGCAGCGATGGGGTCATCCTGGTCAGCACGATAAGCGGCCGAGTCTATGCCGATGACGATCAAAGCGACAGCTTCGGGGCAGGAGAGGGAATCGGCTCCGTTACTTTAACGCTGACGGGCACTGATCTTTACGGAAACACTGTTTCGACGACCGTTCAAACAGCTGCGGATGGCACTTATACATTCGCAAATTTGCCGCCTTCAAATGCGACCGGGTATACGATCACACAAACCCAGCCGAGCGGCTATTTCGACTATCAGGAGACAGCTGGAACGGCTTCAGGGACCGTCAACAATGCGTCCTTTGGCAATGGTGCGTCCACCAACGTCATCTCCGGGATTGTGCTGGGCGAAGACGAGGATGCAACCGGCTATGAGTTTGCGGACTTCACGGAAGCCACTGTGTCCGGCGCGATTTACGACGACGCCAATAATAACGGGACCCGCGATGGCGGAGAATCTGGAATTGGATCCGGCTATGCCGCAACGCCGCATGTCAGCCTGACTGGAACAGATTATGCCGGAAACACCGTCAATCTGACCGAATCCGTCAATGGCTCGGGCGCTTATTCCTTCTCGAGCGTACCGCCATCAGATGCGACAGGCTACACGGTCACGCAATTGCAAGAACCGTCAGGTTTTTATGATGGCCTTGAAGAGAATGGCAGCGGTTCAACCCTAGCCGGGACCGTCGATGGGACCGAGCAAATCGTGATTGGCGTTGTCGACCCGGCCGATACATTCGCCGATCGCAACTTCGGTCAGGTCGAAGTGTCGAGCATTGCTGGCATCGTCTACGAAGACGACAATGAGAATGGAACCCGTGAAGGCGGCGAGACCGGCACATTCTCTGGCGCTACGCTTGAGCTGAGCGGTTTGGATGACCTTGGCCGAAACATTTCTTGCACCACGACTAGCGCGGCCGATGGAACGTTTTCCTTCCCAGTTGCAGCCTGTACGGAGATCCGGCCTGGGACATATACAATTACAATGACGGCCTCGCCGGGTGGAGCCGCCACCGGCACAACATCGGGGACACCCGCAGGGACGACCTCCACCAATGCGATTTCATCCATAACCATCACACCAGGAACAAGCGCGACTGGATATCTCTTCGGCGTCGGCGCGAACTCGATCGAAGCGAACAATGACGACTTTACCGCCACTCCGATTAATGGCGCAGATGGCGGCGACACCGCAACTGTGTTTACGGATGATCGACTTGCAGGCGCTGCGTTTGCCGACACGGACGTCATCCCGTCAATCACCGCGGATGGTGGTCTCACCGGCGTCTCAATCAATGCCGACGGGACGTTGACCGTCCCGGCGGGCACACCTGCGGGCACGTACACAGTCGGCTATCGGATCTGTGAAGCTGCCAATACTGGCAATTGTGATCCGGCGACGGCGGTGATTTTGATCGAGCCGCCCCAAATTCTCGCCAATAATAATGATTTCTCTGGGACGACGATCAATGGCGCCGATGGTGGCACGACAGCGAGCGTGTTCCCAGATGACCGACTGAACATGGTGGCCTTCGCGGACGCGGCGGTGATTCCAACTATCCTCGCAGATGGCGGCCTAACCGGTGTGACGATCAATGCTGACGGAACACTGAACGTCCCCGCGAACACGCCGGAGGCGACTTACACGGTCCAGTATCAAATTTGTGAGGCGCTCAATCCTACAAACTGCGATGATGCGACTGCGATTATCACTGTCGGGGCGCCAACGATTACGGCGAATCCGGATGACTTTACAGGGACCCCGATCAATGGCGCGGATGGCGGCTCGACGGCGAGTGTGTTTCCCGATGACCGGTTGAACAATGTGCCCTTCGCTGATGCTTTGGTCATCCCGACCATTACTTCAGATGATGGGCTAACCGGCGTTACAATCAATTCTGACGGCACGCTTGATGTCCCGGCGGGCACACCTGCGGGCACGTATAATGTGGTCTATCAAATCTGTGAGGCGCTCAATACTGGGAATTGCGATACAGCGATTGCGGCCATTCTCATTGAGCCGCCGCTCATCGAAGCAAATCCGAATGACTTCACTTCGACGCCATTCAACGGCGCGACCGGAGGAACGACCGGCAGCGTGTTCCCGGATGACAGATTGAACAATCTTCCCTTCGCAGATGCTGATGTGATCCCAACAATCGATTCTGATGGCGGGCTAACCGGTGTCTCGATCAATCCTGATGGAACGCTGACGGTGCCGACCGGAACACCGGCTGGAACCTATTTAGTATCCTACCAGATCTGCGAAACGCTGAACCCGACGAATTGTGATGATGCCGTCGCAACGATCGTCGTCGAAGCTTCGCCGATTGTGGCGAACGACAATGATTTCACATCCGTGCCGATTATCGGTGCGAGTGGTGGACCAACCCCAAGTGTCTTCCCGGATGATACGCTCAATGGAGCAAGTTTCGCCGACAGTGATGTCGTCGTCTCGATCACCGATAATGACGGATTGTCTGGTGCAACGATCGGGGCCGATGGCGTCATCAACGTGCCCGCCGGAACGCCAGCTGGGACCTATATGATCGGGTATCAAATCTGCGAAGCGCTCAATCCGAGCAACTGTGACCCGGCGGTCGCCACGGTCGTCGTTGGCGCCGCTGCGATTAACGCCGAAGATGATGACTTCACCTCGACGCCGGTCAATGGCGCTGATGGCGGCCCGGTTGGGAACGTGCTTCCCAACGATACGCTGAACGGCACCCCGGTCAGCCTGACGGACATTTCGATTACCGTCATCGATGCGGACCCCGAGCTCGATTTCGATCCGGCAACCGGTGACATCAGCGTCCCGCCTGGAACACCAGCTGGGACCTATACGATCGAGTATGAGATCTGCGAGACCATCAACCCGACCAATTGCGATACAGCGATTGCGATTGTCCAAGTCGATGCGCCTGCCATTATCGCGGAGAATGATGACTATACAGACACGTCAATCAACGGTGCAGATGGCGCGACACTGCCAAGCATATTTGGCAATGATACGCTAAATGGTGACCCGTTCGATCCAGCCGATGTTATCGCTACGATTACAGATGATAATGGCCTGACGGGCATTGCTATCAATGACGATGGCTCCGTCTCAATCCCTCCAGGCGCACCTGCTGGGACCTACACTGTCGAATATCAAATCTGTGAGGCGTTGAATCCAACCAATTGTGACACCGCAACGATTACGTTCACGATTGTCACGGACTCTAGCCTTTCCGGAACCGTGTTCTTAGACGGAAACGGGGATGAAACCCTTCAAAACGGCGAAACACTGCTGCCGGGATACACGGTTGAATTGAGATCCAACGGCGTTCTGATCGCAACGACGACGACAGATGCAAATGGCGCATACTCGTTCGACGGCTTGGATCCGGATTCGACCCACGAAGTTGTGTTCATTGAGACGGACACTGGAACGGTCATCGACACGATCGAGATGATTGATCTGATGCCGGGTGAAAACCGAACTGGCCTCGACCAACCTATCGCGCCAACAGGGACGGTCTATGACCTATCGACAAACGAGCCTGTGGTCGGTGCGATCGTCACGGTTGTTGATGAGAACGGTCAGCCTCTACCTCCGGCATGTTTCAGTGACCCAAGTCAACAAGGCCAAGTGACGGGCAGCGAAGGGTTCTACTTCTTCGACTTTGTTCCGGGCGGCGCCGCAGCTTGCCCAGCCTCTGGTGGAACTTATCGGATCGAAGTCACGCTGCCGAATGGATTGACCGCCGTTTATGGCGCTGCGCCAGCCGATGTCGCCAATGGCGCGCTTGATCCAGGTCTGTGCCCGGATGATGCGGTTAGCGGTCCAATCTGCGAAGTGTCTGGCGAGCCAACGCGCCCGGATGCGAGCAATGTTCCACCATTCTACGCTGAGTTTACGATCGCAGAGGGTGACCCGGAGTTCGTGAACAACCACCTGCCGATTGATACATCGGTCAGTCTTTCACCGCTGAGCGCCACCAAGCGCACACTTTCAGCGACGGCGTCTATCGGCTCGGTTGTTGTCTACACGATTACGATCACCAACCCACATGATGTCCCTCAGTTCAATGTTGATATCGTCGACCAATTGCCTGCAGGCCTCGCCTATATTGATGGTTCAGCGCGAATTGGCGGCGTTGAAGTGGAGCCGGTACGAGATGGCCGCACGCTGACCTGGTCAGGTCAGAGCGTGCCCCCGCGCGGATCGCTGGAAGTAACCCTCGGTGTCGCGGTTGGCGCGGGTGTGACAGTCGGAGAGTACGTGAACCTCGCTTATGCTGATAATGGCCCGCAAGACATTCGGATTACAAACATCGCAGAAGCCACGGTCCGCGTGACCCCGGACGAAGTCTTCGATTGCTCAGAAATCATTGGCAAAGTCTTCGAAGACAAGAACCGGAATGGTATCCAAGATGAGGGTGAAGATGGATTGCCAGGCGTTCGACTGGCGACGGTCAAAGGCCTGCTTGTCACTACGGATGAATTTGGGCGCTATCACATTGCCTGCGCCGCAACCCCAAAGGTTGGCATCGGGTCAAACTTCATCCTCAAGCTTGATGATCGTACACTTCCTACGGGCTTCACGGTCACGACGGAGAACCCACGTGTGGTCCGGCTGACACAGGGTAAGATGGGGCAGCTGAACTTTGGCGTCGGCGCACTTCGTCCGGTCGAGTTCCAGGTCCGCGGAAATGCATTTGAGGCCAGCAGCGCGGAGCTAACCGAAGCGACACTGATCGAAGTCGACAAGCTCACGCAAACCCTGTCGGAAGAGGCGTCCGTCTTGACCATCGTCTTCTTCGAAGATGCAGGAAGCGAAGCACGGATTTCGGCGCTCGTTTCAGCCATCGAAAATTCATGGGAAGAGCGCGACTCTCCCTTAGAGCTCATCATTGAAACAGAGGCGGTCAGTTCCAGCCAGAACCCTTGACCGTTTCGCCTACGTTTTGGTGATCGAGAGCCCCCAGCAACGTTTCGTTGCTGGGGGTTTTTACTGATTGGAGTGCTGTAAGGAACGGCGCTTAGTCTCTGAATAGTTTACAGATTTACCGAAAACTTTAACCAGTGATGGGGGGGTTGTAAACGTCAAATTGACTCTCTTCAGGCATGATCATCCCAAAGCAAGGGTTCTGGCGAATTTTGCTTCAGGTTTGAGATATGCGAACCACTCATCGATCAGGATCTACGCTCGCGGGCATACTGTTGTCCGGCGCAGCCCTCGCCCCTATCGCGCAAGCATCTGAAACGCGTTCTTCCTCGAACGCCGATGACGAAGCAAATCGTTCGATTGCGTTTACAGACGCAAACCACGAAGAACTGCCAAGCCGAAAACTTAATGTCGGCCTGGGGCAGGGGGGCACAGTCGTTCCTGGGGGCGAGACCGTCTCGTTCATGACGTATTGGAACTATGACCGAGATGTCGCGTTCAGTTCTGTTCGGATCTTCAAGGCTTCAGATAAGCAACTAAGCTCACCCTTGGCAGATATTCCTTTTACACGGGAGCAGGGTGCCGAGTGGCAAATGCCGGAGACCGGCAATGGGGAATTTATCTACGTCCTTCGGGTCTACAATCAGTCTGGCCTCTATGATGAAACCCATCCCAAATCGTTGAAGCGCGGGGCTGTGAAGGATCGCGATATAGATTTGGAGCATCTGCAAAATCAGATCAAATCCGTTGACAATACGGCGGTCCAGAACATTCAGATCACACCGCGAATCCGCGTGAAAACAGTAACGCGCGTCGCGACGGATAAGGTGCAGACAGAAGCATCTAAAGTGGTCGAAGACCACATCGCCACGACGCCATCAGCACCGTCGGTGAAACCGAACTTGGAAGCCCCTTCAAGGGCGCCCGATGAAGGGGTAGAGACGACAGTCCTCACCGAAACTAAACCTGATCTCACCGCGGAGCTGGACCCCATTCCAGAGGCGCCTGCGACACGTATTCTGGTGGGTGAGACCTATTGGGCGGACGCCGTGAGTGCGACAAAGCTAGATCGCGAGAGCGATGATTTGCTGCGGCAGTCCGATATCCATGTCAGCTTTGATGGTTTGGATGTGCAACCGCTTCTGAATGTGGGTCTCGTTGGCGGCGGAACGTCCGTCGTGCCTGGGTCAGGAATTCAGTTCGAGACCTATTGGAATTATAGCGATTTCATCGATCGAGCGCAGATCGAAGTCTACGATCCAAGTGACAAATACATCGCCGCACCGATTGCCACGCTATTGGTTGATTCCGTTACCGGACGCGCGGATTGGACGGTGCCAGCCTACCGACGGACGGACGGTTATACATATGTCTTGCGCGTGTTTGATAAGGACGGCCAGTCCGATATAACCGATGCAAAACACCTCGCAATCGTTTCTGAAACGCAGTCCTTGGAAGACGCGCCCAACATGACCGGGCCTATCTATGGAGAAGATGCGACCGCTCGTCGAAACATCGACGTTCGCGGCGGCGCGATCACGGTATCAGGCACAGGGTTTACGGTAACAAAGGCCGAGACGCTGAGCGTGCGTGGGAAGCCGGTTCTCACTGACACCGATGGCAGTTTCGCAATCCAAGAAATCATGCCGCCAGGCGAGCATGATGTCTCCGTGCGATACAAAACATCCGACGGACGCGTTGTGCGCACCACAAAGTCTGCAGAAATCCCCGAGAGCGAGATGTTTTTTGTCGCGCTTGGCGATTTGACGGTCGGAACTCGGTCGAGTGAGGGGCGTGCCTTGCTCGAAGCGAGCGGCGAGGACTTTGAGGAAACCTACGTGACGGGGCGCGGGGCGTTTTATCTCAAAGGTAAGATCCAAGGGCGCTATTTGCTCACAGCATCTATGGATACGACTGAGGACGATATTGATAATCTGTTCTCAAACCTTTCTGACAAAGACCCACAATCCATTCTCCGGCGCGTGGACCCTGACCGCTATTATCCGGTGTATGGCGATAACTCGACCTATGTCGAAGATGCCCCAACCCAAGGCCGGTTCTATGTCCGCCTGGAGGATGGCGATGACCATGTCGTGTGGGGGAATTTCTTCACCAATGTGACGGACACAGAATTCGCTCAGATTGATCGCGGCCTTTACGGCGCCAAAGCAGAGTATAATTCAGACGCCACGACGGAAGACGGCGAGAAGAAACTGAGAGCGACCGTGTTTGCGGCCGATCCGGGGACGATACCCGGTCGCCAGGAATTTCGCGGCACCGGTGGCTCAGTCTATTTCCTCGAGAACCAAGATGTCACGATTGGCTCGGAGCGGCTCCGCGTCGAGCTACGAGATCAAGACTCAGGACTGGTGCTCGAAACACGCGAGCTGCGCCCGTTTGTGGATTATGAGATCGATTACATTCAAGGCCGAGTCATTCTCGCCGCGCCGCTTGCCTCCACAGAGCTGAATGACCAGGTGGTTCGAGATGGCGTCCTCTCCGGCGCTGCGGTCTATCTCGTGGCGCGGTATGAATACACTCAAGCCTTCGTCGATGTGGCTGGATACTCGACAGGCGGCCGTGCGGAAGCCTGGGTGAACAAGCTGCTTCGACTTGGTGTGACTGCACAGAATGAAGAAACCGGCGAGGCGGATCAAACCCTGGTCGCTGGAGATGTTCTGCTCAAAAAATCAGAGCGGACCTTCTTAAAAGCTGAGCTTGCACAAACCGAAGGCGCAGCGTTCGAGGAGCGCTCTTCCTTAGACGGCGGATTTACGTTCAATCCGCTGACCAGTGGCCTTGTCGGATCTCAAAAAGCAACCGCTTGGCGGGTCGAAGGCGCACTGACTGGCGAAGACTTTGATTTGGAGCAGCCTTTGAGCCTGAACGGCTTCTATGAGGACTTAGAGGCTGGATTTTCAGCACCGGGTCGTCTGACACGCGGCGATACAACCCGGTTCGGCTTTGGGGCTCAATCGGAGATCAATGACCGCGCGTCGCTGGCTTTGAAATATGACTCCGCTTCGATCGACGAAGCGGTGGATGAAGATACGGCAGCGGCTGATTTGAGGATCGCTCTAAACGAGGATTGGTCGGCGGGCTTAGGCCTCCGCTATAATGAGCTCTCTGGTCCTCTTAGCCAAAACTCCGGTGATCGAACCGATGCGGGCTTGGAGATACGCAATCAGGTCCACGAAGCCCTTGCGGTTTATGGATTTGGCCAGGCAACTCTAGATACGAGTGGGAATCGAGAGGATCTTAATCGCATCGGTCTTGGGATTGAGAGCCGCGTTTGGGATGCGCTTCAAATTCGGGGCGAAGTATCAGGCGGCGATGGCGGCACGGGCGCGCTCGCAGGTGTCACATGGCAACGGTCTGATGGCGAAGAATATTATTTGAACTACACGCTGGACGCCGATCGAACGGAGCCGGGTGTGGATGGAACCTCCTTCCTGCCGAACACACAGAATAGCCTCACGCTTGGGGGCAAACGACGCTTCACCAGCACGCTCAGCGTATATGGCGAGGAGCGCGCGACATTCGGCGACCGCGCCGGGCTCACGCATGCCTACGGCCTGGATTATACTTGGAATGATCACTGGACGTTTGGCGCGTCCTTCGAAATCGGCGATGTGGAAGAGTTCACCCAAACGCTGGAGCGCGAGGCCTATACTGTGACGGCGGGATATGCCGATGAGGCGATCAGCGCGGGCGCGGCCCTCGAATGGCGGTCCGATGAGGACGCGACAGGGAAGCGAGACACTTGGTTGTTCCGGTCCAATCTCGGGGTCAAAGTCTCGCCCGATTGGACGGCGATCTTGAAGTATAACATCGCTGAAAGCGACTTCACGGGCGGCGCTTTCTTTGATGGTGACTTCACCGAATTGCAGGTTGCAGGGGCCTATCGCCCAACCGAGAACGATCGCCTGAATGCGCTGTTCCGCTACACCTATTTTGAAGAGCTGCCGTCTGCGGAGCAGATTTCAAATTCGGCTCAAACCGGATTGCCGGCGCAGAAGTCGAATATTTTCAGCGCCGACGCAAACTATCGCGTCACCGACTGGCTGACACTTGGCGGCAAGATAGGGCACCGTGACGGCGAGGTAAGTCTATCGCGAATCGAGGATGATTTTGTCGAGAATAGCGCGACGCTCCTCGTTGGCCGCGCTGACGTCCACTTCGTCAAAAAGTGGGATGCTTTGATTGAGCTGAGATCTCTCGAAGTTGATGCCTCCCAAGACAAGAAGACGGGCGCTTTAGCGGCAATCTATCGGCACGTTAGCAACAATGCCAAAGTAGGTCTCGGCTATAACTTCACCGACTTCTCAGACGATCTCACAGATCTTTCCTTCAACGATGATGGCTTGTTCCTAAACGTCGTTGCGAAATTCTAAGTCCCTGAGCGACCTATGCAAGGCGTTTTAAGACTCGGCGCGATATTGTAGGCTATAGCGCTATCAAACGCCATTTTTGTGTCGACACGCCAACAACCGGCGGCATGGCGGGACCCATCTCTGAAAACTGAAAAACTTCAGAAGTACTTCGCGGCAGGATTTTCATCCGCCGCTTTAAACATCGGAAATTCAGATTTTGAGTGCGGCGACAGTCCAAATTCCTCTGCTAAGTTGGCTAGTCGTTTCTCAACATCACATCTCATTGCAAACAGCGGGTGTTTACGTGCCATTTTATCGGTGTGAGCGCTGGATGACACGTAGCAGTATCCCTCTTTTTTGAGTTGGCTATCCAGTTCCTGATACTCTTGGTAACTTCGACAAAAGAGCTCGAACAGTATTCGATATGCCGGCTCTAGCTTGATTGATTGCGCCGTGAGCTCTGCGAGTCCATACCATATTTTAGACAGCTCATCATCGAAGTGGTCTGGAGGGTCGCCCAGTCTTTCCAGGTTATCGCAAAGAGCTTTATGAGATCGTTCCTCAGTTGTTAGGACAGTTACAACTCGAACAGCGCTAGTAAGTTTATCTTTTGACACATTTGACTCCAAAAAAGTTTTCAGCGACTCAAAAATCTGTGCATAGGTCCCTCCTCCGGTCCCCACGCGTTCGATCTTAAGAAACGAGGGTACCCCTCCCTTCTACTCAGCAGTATACTTGATCAAACCACACGGGCAGATGTCGCTGCGACCATATTATTCGACCGCAGAAATCCCACTTTTCCCACTTTTCCCACTTTCGTTTGGTAAAGAATGCAAAGCTCGAATAACCTGAGAAGAACGCCTTGAGGCCGCCGCTCAATACCGCCCGCGCGAGTTTACCCTTTTAAGATAATCAGTGGGAAGAGTGGGAAAGAGGGATATAGATGAGCCTTATGATCAACTCTCGGCTGAGTGCCCTGATCGAAGGTGAGTGCTTTCTCCCCTACTTGTCATCCAGGATCGAAGAAGACATAGCGTAGACCCTACTGTTTTGAGACAATCGATGTGCTCGTAGATCCAACTTAGTCTGCCATCTTTTACCGTCCCCCCTTCGCAGGTAACCCATTATCCCGAGGGTTTTGGCTGCAGCGCCCGGGTTCAGCCCCTCCCGTTGAAACAAATTCTTCCAAGCCTCAGGCAAAATATAGAAGATTGTTGATCCATCGGCTTCAGTTTTGAAGAATCCAACGCGCTCTGATTTGAATTGGGACAAATCAAATTCAGTATCTAAGGGCTGAAACACCAGATCACCGCGCGTTTGAATGAGCTGCCTCAGAACTTCGATGTATCTTTGGTCTTCAACGGGTCCGATATAACCACGGTTCTCTATCCAATCTTCCAGGCATCGTGAAACGCCCCATATCGCCTCGCCTTTCTGCCAAGGAAGAATTTTCAACTTTATTGCGACTTCACCGGCGGCCGCTAAGGCTGCAAATCTATTCAGACCACGTCGAACCTGACCAACGTCACTGTGATCATAGTGGTTCTGACAAAATTCTGCTCTCGCTGATTCAAACCACCGCAGCACCTCCTCTCGGCGTTCAATCACTTCCTTTATGAATGCGGGTCCGGCCATTCCATAGTTTTCACTGAGCGCTTTCGACAGTTCCTCAGCAAATAAGGACGCGCTTTGATGGCCGTGAATCGTATCGAACAATCCAAACCCCATACCCGGATCCGCTTCGATGTCGAGAACCCTAATCTGTTGACCCGCGGTCGCCCTTTTACCCGTTTCGCGCAATTTATCTGCTAGCGATATTTCACCGCTAGACACGAAGATGATCCGCCACTTCTTTGCCGGACGACTTGATCCATCTCGATTGGCTCGATCTTTACCACGCCCATTGGCGAGCATGTACGCAATCCGATCAGCAGCACCGGGTGCTGCTTCCGACAACTCGTCTAACAGCAGACAAGTATCGGAGCGGCTCTCCGCAACACTTTCCAGGCCATTGTCCGTGGCCCGCCAGGTTTTCATGAATGCATTTGGGCCGTACACAGACGCACATACGCGTAGCGCTGTACTTTTTCCGATTGAAGATGGGCCGTTAATGTGGATCCCGCCATTCTCCACGCCCGTCCACTTCATCAATGGACCCAGAAATGCGGCACATAGCGTGATAATTAAGCGCGAGTTCCCAGCACAGTACTGTGCTACCGATTGTTGCCAATCTTCGAGGGCTCCACGAGAGCCAAATCCGTCATTAGCAGGGATCCTTTCTACGACCTGCGGGCACCCGTCTGCGCAGATCACGTTCTCGGGAAGTGCAAACGCGGTATGGTCCACCCACCCAGTTCGGGTCGCTAGCACTGCAGAAGGTGGCTTCCCTGAATTAACCCAAGCTCTCAAGTTGCTGCGTGCTGACTGGAAGCTTGCATGGAAGAGCCCTTCTTTCGTCAGAATATCTAGGAAATCATCTCGACGCCCGCTCCACGCCTTGCAAGGAATGGTAACTTCTTTGAACCTATCTACGCGGGTGCCAACTTCAAAACACCGGTAGTACTCTCCGGCGTCGTCGATTAGTTCGTAAATCGGTTTGATGTAGCTCGAGAGCTTCTCATAATAGCGATCACTATCTCGCTTTTTTTGAATGAACAGTGCGTTACGCTCCCGATCCGCTATAAATACTGGAAGCTCTGTCCCAGCATTGTTTTCCCAACATCGTTTCCATGATCGAGCGCGTTCGCTATCAGGCCTTTGGTCCCCGTCCCCTTCACCATAGCCAAACCCAGCCGCGGTCCAGGCCTTTATTGCTTCTTCGAAAGCGGGCTCATCCAGACCCGACAAGCGCGCTACGCGAGCAAAAGCAAACTCCTGTCCACTTCGACTGGGATCGCCGAGGTGATCAGTAGCGCCTGATGAAAGCAACTGGAACGCATTCCGATATGGCAACATATCATCCGACGCTGCCCAATCGCGCATTCGTTCCAGGGAACCCTGAACAATAGAGGCATCCGGTTCTCCGTCATTTACTTTAGGGTCTGGTTTGCTGGACTTGTTCGCTCTCGATCTAGGCGGGAGCTTTCTTACCGTGTTTGATTTACAAGAAAGCTTCGGCCCAAACTTGTTGATGATTTGCCCAATCTGCTCCCTGGTCAGGAAGGGGAGGGACTCTTCCGATTCATTGATGCGTTGCCCGGTAATCGTGAAAAAGCGTCCCCCAGCATAAAGATCGATGCAAGGTGGATGCTCTCTCTCGCTCCCAGGCTTTTTCCAAGTCTTGGTCAGTGTTCCGTTGAGCACAGACGAAAACGCTTCGAGATCGCATCTTCGAGCCAACGCAAATCCTTTCAGACCCGTTCCGCTGGGGCTGGTCTCCCAATACCCTGGAGTGGCTTCGAGAAGTTCTTCCGCCCAAGGCACGCGAGTGCCAACGGTTGGATCTATGCAGGTATCTAAGTCTAACCCTATTAGAAGCTTGTCCGGATCCCGCAGCAAAGGTCCAAGGAATACACCCAAGCCCTCGTTTCTGCCAAGCTTGGATAATTCGATGGCAGCTGTAAAACTCATCCAAGATGCGGGGTCGTTTGATTTTCCAACTAGGGGATCGCAGACAGGCAACTTCGTAGACTTGCCGTCGCGCTTTACATACTTCCACGCACAGAATCGATTTTCGTTAGTGAGCGCCGCAAAGGCCGTTTGGATAATTTGCTCAGTCATTGCTAACCTCTTCAGATTTTGAGAGGTTGTTGATCCAGTCTTCGATATCTCGTTCGAACCATCCGACCGATCGTACTCCCAGCTTGAAGGGCTTGGGGAACCGACCTTGATTGATGAAGTAGTATAGGGTCGAAACGGATAATCCCGTTCGATCGAGCACGGTTTTTCGCCGGAGTATTCTATTAGACATGTTTCCCTCCTCATTTCTTAAGGAAGGTGTCTATTTATACGAAGAAACCACGAAGGCCCCTATCGTCGCCAAATTGTCAATAACGACCGACGATTCTGACTGAATTCAGGTGATTCGAATGGGTTCTAATTGAACGCTAAATATAGCTCCCAACTGCGCATTACATCACGCCGGCGCTCTAGCATATCTGTCCTGAGATACGCCCGCTCTACCTCGGTGCCGACTTTGTGCGCGAGGCAAATTTCGGCGAGGTTGCGATCAATTCCTGTTTCAGCCGCCCAGTCGCGGAACGTGGACCGCAAACCGTGAGGTACCGCTGGTCGTTGCGATCGGCGATCGATAAATCCGTTCTTTCCACTGCGAATGTCCGCTTCATGCATGCGTTTCATCACCGCTGATATCGCCATATCAGAGAGCATCCCGCCTCTCGGTGCCCAGAATACAACATCCGAGCCAGCCATACGGGGCAGTGATTGTAGAAGTTCGAGCGCTTGTTTTGGCAAAGGAACCCGGTGCTCTCGCCTAACCTTCATTCGTTCTGCAGGAACTATCCAGAGCCGCTGATCAAAGTCGACTTCTCGCCACGTCATCCCGCGAACTTCACCAGACCGTGCAGCAGTGATTGCAAGAAAGCGCAATGCGTTCGCGGCCATTCCGTCACGTTGTCGAAGCGCGTGCCACCATCGCTGCAAATCCTTTCCTTGCAAAGCCGGGTGGCTGGTGATTGTCGTTAGCTTTGCAGGGCTCGCAAGTAGCTCCGACAGATTTCCTTTCCACCTAGCGGGGTTATCCCCGCTGCGATGACCAGATACGGTGGCCCAATTCAAAACCGCCTCAATGCGGGACCGCAGTCGTTTAGCAGTTTCGGTCTTTTCCTCCCAAATGGGAGCCAGCACTTTCAACACGTCCTGCGTTGCGATCTGGGACACATACATTTTCCCGAGGACCGGAAAAGCATAACGCTCGAGCGTGGATCTCCATTGTTTCTTGTGCTTTTCGTTCTTGAGTTCTTTGAATCGTTTCATCAGCGCGTAGTCTGCTGCAGCAGAGAAAGTAAGGCGTTCCTTTTGAGCCTCCCTTATGGCCAATGGATCATGTCCAGCGACAACTGATCGTTTCGTCTGCCATGCAATGTCTCTGGCTTCGGCCAAAGAAACAAAGTTCGCATTGCCAATACCAAGCTCACGCCGACGCCCATTTATCACTATGCGCTGCTTCCAGTACTTTCGCTGGTTAGGACCAACCTGGAGAATAAGGCCAGTGTTCTGACCGTCGTGGTATTTACCCTGCTGGGAAACGGTTCTTACAAACGCCGCGCTGAGTGGTTTGCCTACCATTCGATTTGTGGAAGTCGAACTTTCATCCCCCATTTTCTCCCCCTCACTTAGTTGGAATAAGGTGGATCTAATGGAACCCTACTGGAACAGAATAATCAATATTAATAACGTGTTACTAGGCTCTCTGGAACTCTTTGAAACTCACTGTTCGCCGCAAATGCTGCCTGTCTCACCGCCATTCAGTCTGCTCTCCCAGACCTGCTCTGGTTCTATCCCATAATGTGCCCAACATTCCGGGACTTAGCGGGTGATTCAGCCATTTGTGATCGCCGAGAGCCGCTCATCCCACCCCTATCGGGCGCATTTCTAGCACCGTTCTCTGTGTCGCCGATTGCGGCTTAGGTCTTAAACGACAGGGAAAATACAGGGAAAATCGAACGAAAGAGCCAATCATCAATAGCTCAGCCATCTTACGCCTCTCCTCATTTAACGCCGCCGCCCCGAGCTAGCTGGCAATGTCTTCAGCGAGCTTCTTGAGCTTCGATATTGTCAGCGTGTGCTTGTTGTCCCTCGCTGAGTAGCGCGCTTGTTCAGAAACCTTCGAGAACGGACCGTAATACACTTCCTCCCACTCGCCCTCAGTATCGACTTTAATGACGAGCATCAGATCGGCTTCTCCGCGAAACCCTATCTGATTGGCAGCGTGACTAGCTTTGATCTGGACACGTTGTCCGTCGGGCGTGATTGCGTCGTAGCCGTTTGCGCCGGCAGGTGCTTTCTCGAGACCGTAGTGTTCGATGCAGACGAACTCACCATAGTCACCAAGAAGATTTCCGAGACCTGCCCAACGAAACTCTGGCGCGAGCGCGCGGAGCGCCTCCTGCGCAGAAAACAGCGTCGACAGAACATGTTTGATAGCTTGAGAGCGCTGTGTGTTTTCCATGCTCTTTCATCCCCAACTAACGCCCCACCACTGTGGTAATGGGGCGTCATAAGAATGTCTATTTCAAGATGGGCAGGTCGTACCATCGTAAGGCTTAGGCGCCGCGACCTATCAACGCCGCCGCCTACGTGAATGGACAGGTTATTTATATAGATGGCGGTCTTCAGAACGGCGATGGAAGACATGATTGCCTGACCGTTCCCGAGCGCAGCCAGCTCGCTTAGCATGGATTTGTCGGCGAGGGATTGTCAGCGGAACCGGACCTCGCAGACGAGCGCTTCCTCGCTGATATCAGATCTATCTTCTGAACTGTGGGTACCCTCTCAGCGCCCTCGAATCCGGACTCATTCAGTAAGTGAACTGTTTTGGCTATCTCTTCTCCAGACCGGCTGACCGGGTTCGGTAGCCATTCTGGAGGTTTGCTTCCATGAGACCTTAAACAAAGCCATAGGTGCCCGTCATTCTTCAATAACGCACTGAGGGGCCGAACTGTAGGTTCCGGGTTCGACCAGAACTGAAACGAATGAAGCGCCACGGCATGATCAAAGCGATTGTCGGGCCAGGTGAGATCGGTGTCATCTCCCAGTCGTAGTTCGAATTCCGCGCCGGTTTGATTTAGCTTTCGGGTTGCAACCTGGTGCATGAGTGGGGACGGGTCCACGCCAGCCAAGCAACAATTCCGCCGGGTGCTCGTGCCGCCTACCAATCCGTTGTTTCTTAAGCCTGAAAACCTTTTGATTTATTCGAAATCACAACAAAGGTTGGACCACCGCCAAAATCAGAAGCCCGTCAGGACCTATCAGGCAGTTTAGCGTGATCCCTGCGACAGCTCACTAAAGTCAGCTGGCAAGATGAAATCTGCTCAGATTGCGGTGCACCTAGGGATTAGCCGGCCGCCTATCATCCGATGCACTCGACATCATAAACGTGATCTTAGAACATGACGAAGAGATCGCTCGCCTCTACTTTGAGCGTAATCCCTAGTTCACGCCCCGGAGTTTCGATGAAAGAGAGCTCTTTGATAAAAACGCTTCAAGAGCTGTTCAGCCAACACCCGATGTTCGAGGCCAAGCCACTCGAGACCACAAATGAGGTTCTGCTCCCAGTATGCTTGAACGGGACCAAAATGGAATATTTGGCAATTCGGGATGGCAATCCCTTGCTCATCGTCTTCAATTTGGTTTTGGATGCGCAGAGGTTTTCCGAGACCTCTACCATCAAGCATGCTGTTCGTGAGAAACGACCATCTCCATACAGCCACGATGCGTATCACTCGCTGATAAGAGCTTTAGAGCTCGACCCGTGCCTGATTGATGCAGAAGACATATTCGACGCGCTAGTGACTGTAGCGACATCCTCGAGAATGCAACGATTGGTTCCGTGCACTGAGGATGCGCCGTGGGTCTCCAAACTTCGCGAATACAACCAAGCTAAAGGAGAGTGGGAGCTTCATACGGCGACAAACGAAGTCCTGGAAACGATAAATAGCACGAACATCGATTTGGTGATGTCCGGTATCCCGGAGCTGGATCCCTGGTGCGAACAAGATCCAGAGAACCCTTTGGGGACCCAGTTGATCCTCTTGAGCGACCTCATGGAGAAGCATCGCATTCATACGGCTCAAGCCGGTGCTCACCTAAAACGACTGCGAAAAGACTACGTTACCCTCACCGGTAACTGGCAGGCCGAAATCGACGAAATCGATTACTTGCTTGCGCTAGTTGACGCGAAACCCAATTGACCGACGACTTCCTATCGTAACTAAAAAATCCAACAACTAAAGCAGACTGATTGTATGAACCTCTATCTTGTAAGCCGCTACGGAGCGGGCATTTTTCTAGACGAACTCAACCCTGATTTGGAGACTACGAAGGATTCCAACTTACTGGTGCGCGCCAAAACGTTTGGAAGGGCTGGCGAGCTAGCGCATGATTTCTTGGCTGCATACATCTCCTCATTTGAGCATCTTCAGGATGAGCTAAAAACCAGTCGGATGCTTTGCGACTATATTGTTCAGATTGGAACTGACGCCGAGAACCCAACCGAAGAAGTCATCCACGGTCCGTTCCTATCCCACGCCATCATTCGCGGAAAACATGCCGGAGAAATCGCCAAAGGCATCAATCCCTTCAAAAGCTGGACTTATGATCGCGCCGCCGGGACTTGGCGAAAAGTAAGGCATTCATGAGCTGGTGAAAGCCGCAAGCTGTCTGGACAAGGACATGATTAGCCAAGAACCTCGGTTCACCACCTTCGCTCGGAGCGTTTAAAATCAAATGTCCTCAATCACTCATCGCCTCAATTCTTACAAACGCCCGAGAGGAATTTCTGCACGGCAGCACGCTGTATCGTCTGCTCATGTTGAGAATGCTGGCTTCATCGCGGTCATCAGCTTTCACGGCAAAATTCCTGACGGGTCTGAAGGTAAAAGCCACGCTGAGTTTGTAACGCTGCAATGTGTTGAGGCGATCGCAAGGCTGGACGCAATTTGCATAATCATCGACTTTCGAGACGTGCAATATCAGTGGGGAAATAGCCTGCTAAGGGTCTTCGACACGCTCAGAAAGCACCTTTATTATGAGTGGCATGATGTCAAAGGCGCGACACCGGTTAAGCTTTTGGCGTCAGATAAATCAGCCGGATTGTATTCCTTGATTGGCAATCCGAACATGTTTTTTGAAACCATGGAAGCCGCCATTGAATCTTGCGGTTCAGACTTGGAGCTTTGGTTGCCGGAATGATCGACTTGAAATTCGCCACAGCAATCGGTCTGCCTGAATCTTGCAGTCGACGTCCAAAAAACTGCGCTGCGCGTGAATGGCGCCGCGCCAGAGTTCGACCCAGCAAGACAACAATAACTGACGCGTCTGACCTTCGAGGCCTCGCGCGATGCGCAATCCGGTTTGGGTGATCGAAACGCTGCCATCCTCGAACTCATCGATGACGCACGCATCGCCCATGCCTTGCATCATCTGTGACAAGAATTCCGCCGATTGACGGGCGTTACCTTCCGCCATGCCCAACGCGGCGCGCATGTCTTGATAGTTTTGTAGCCCCGTCAGCCACGCGGCCTTTGTTGCGAGCATCTTTGTTCGCTCGGCACCGATGACCTCCGTCAGGGCGCTCAGACCATTGCGGACATATTCCATGGCATAGTTTCGATTGGCTTTGGCCAGTCGCTCCTCGCTCCAATCGCGCGCCGGAGGTACGGGTTGGTCGCCGGCGACAAAGGCAGGCGGTCGCTCATCCGGCGCAAAGACCAGGCGCTCTGTTTCGCTGAGGTCGTGATCATATTCTTTGAAATAGCCGCAAAGGCCGAATTGACCGGTCACATCTTCCGAAACGCAGACAAAGCCGAGGCGTGGATTGTTCAAGGAGACGCCATTTTGCGCGTACCAGCCGTGTAAGAAGCCGCGGCTGGCTTCGACCGGAATGCCGCAAATGGCGGGGCCGGCATACATCCAGCGCGGGTAACGAAACCGGACCCAAGCTTTGCTCTCGGACTCGGCCATATACTCCACCGCGACCCCGCCAATGCCGTTTGAGAGCACATGATATTTCGCGCACGCGACCGCGTCCGGCTCCTGATCCAGTCCAAGCTTTTCAAAGCTGGATAAGAACTTGTCTTCATGCTGGCGGCGAAACAGTCGGAACATCCAATTATAGACAACCTGCTTACTCTCTTCGACGGCGACCATGAGCTGCAGGCCGAGAAAATACTGATGGTGAAGGTTGGCTTGTGCGGTGATGGCGGCAGAGGTCATGGTCATTCAGCGATTGTGGATTGGCGATCGGGTGTGTCCAAGTAAGTTTCCACGGTTTGGTTGAATGCGTCCAGCGCGCCCTCAAAGCGCCCAAACAGCACGTTTTGATTTGCACCAGACAGACGCGCCGCGCCGACACGGCTATTTGAAAGGGTTTTTGCAAAACCTGATCGACCAAGTGAAAGACATTCCGTTATGGCAGCAGGCGGAAGACGCTCAAATCCTCGCCTTCGTCTATCAGATTTTGGGCGCGATCAATTATTATGGGATCTCGGAGTCGACTCTCACCGGCATATTTGGGCGTGATTTCTATGGTGAGCTCAATGCAAATTATCCCTATCAATTGGTGCATTTGATTGATGCCGCATTGGCTGCTGGGCCGCCGCGCTGAAATTAGTTAGAGACGCAACTTTCGGGTGGCGTTTGAGAACAATCGGCGTTACCGGAGCGAATGTCTTCAAATCTTCGCCTCGGATTTCTGTGCTGCCTCGGATGCTACACCATATGGGGCTGTTTGCCGCTCTATTTTCGAGTGCTTGACCATATCTCTCCGATGGAAATGCTCGCGCACCGGATCGTCTGGAGCGTTCCAACCGGCCTGATTCTGATTCTAATTGCGCGAAACTGGGCGCAGCTGCGCGCCGCTCTGACGCGTCAGCACGTCATGTGGCTCAGCATCTCGGCTCTGCTCATCGGTATGAACTGGCTCGTCTATATCTGGGCTGTCAGCCAAGAACGCGTGATGGAAGCCAGCCTTGGATATTACATCAATCCCCTTGTGAATGTTCTCATCGGGGCCGTGTTTTTCGCGGAACGCCTGCGCCCGGCACAATGGGCGTCGGTTGGGTTGGCGGGCATTGGGGTGGCGGTGATGACCAGTGCGCTCGGATACATCCCTTGGGTCGCGCTCGTGCTCTGCTTCACATTTGCGTTCTATTCAGTCATTCGGAAACAGGTTCAGGTCGATAGCCGCGCCGGGTTTGTTGTCGAGGCCGCCTTGTTGGCGCCACTGGCTTTGCTTTGGATGGGATGGTTCTTCGGACAACCGGAGGGCCGTCTGATCGGCGATGGCGGATGGGATATTCCATTGCTTTTGGCTTCAGGGCCGATCACCGCAGTTCCGCTGATCTTGTTCGCGATTGCTGCTAAGCGCCTGCGTCTCTCAACAATCGGGATGATGCAATACCTTGGGCCAACCTTGCAGTTCTTGATCTCGGTCCTGGTCTTTAAAGAAGCCTTTGGTCTGACACATGCCATCGCATTTGCGTTTATTTGGACAGCGCTGCTCGTCTTCTCGATCGATAGTCTGATGGGAGAGGCGAAGGCCCGGCGCTTGGCGCGGGCGGCCGCGTCGCTCAGATAAAGAAAAACCCGGCAGGAGCCGGGTTCAAGTAAAGCGTAATGGAGATTTTAGAGTTTCCAAACTCGAGACACACGGAGCAAACGCCGTGCCAGATCGTAAAAAACTATTAACGGTCGAATATCGCTACATACAACCGTAGAGCGCTTGCACCAAACGCGTCGCGCGCGGATCAGCTTGTAGACTGTTCGACTGCCGGTTCATCACATAGGCCAAACTGAGACCGCGATCCGGATCGCCAAGCGCCAAAGACCCGCCCCAGCCAGAATGACAAAGCGTGTCTGGGTTTGGACCATAGAGACCGATATTGTTGCGCATCACGCCAGCGGCGAACTCTGTGACATACGGCAAGACGAGATCCTGACCTTTGACGCGGCTTTGGGTCAAAGCATCAAACGCTGCCTCAGAGATAAGCCGCCGATCAGACAGATAGCCGCCATGCGCATAGAGCCCGTAGAGCTCAGCCACCGCACTTGCGGTGCCGATCCCGTTGGCGGACGGAATTTCGATCTCGCGCCAGATGGCGCCGCCGCGGTCAGGCGCTGCCCATTTTGTCAGGAACGCAGCGCGCGTCGCATCATTAATCTCTCCGAGATCTGGCAGCGCGCGGGGACGCATAATCTCCGCGACACGGTCATGGTCGGATGCGGGTGTGCCAATTTGAAAGTCGATCCCAGCGGGGCCCGTAATCTCTTCGCGCAACACGGTGCCAAGGCTTCGGCCATCGATGCGCTGCACGATTTCGCCAATCAGATAACCCCATGTGAGCGGATGGTAGCCGTGCTGCGTGCCGGGTTCCCAAAGCGGCGCTAGCGGCGCGAGTGCCGCGCTGCAGGCTGCTGGATCAAGCCACACCGCTGGATCAACTGGGTCGACAAAACCGGGCAAGCCCGCCTGATGCGAGACCAGTTCCGCAATTGTCACATCGCCTTTTCCATTGGCACCGAACTCTGGCCAAAGGTCTGCGACCGCAGTCTCATATCCGGTTGGAAGCGCATCAATCACATGGGCCAGTGTCAGCGCAGCGATCGGCTTGGTTGTCGAATAGATCGGAACCACGGTCCGCGCATCCCAGGCGCGCGCCTTTCTCCGGTCTGCGAAGCCGCCAAACAGCTCAACGATCAATTGCCCGTCGAGATAGGCGGAGAACCCGGCGCCAAGTTCGGACTCTTCCGCAAAGTTCGCTTCAAACGCGTCTCGGACAGGTTCAAAACCAGGGGCGGCGAAGCCAGAAATCGGATGCTCAGTCATGGCCTTTCCTTACAGCGTTTTGATCATGTGCGCACGTGCGAGTTGCTGCCCTTCAATCTGGACCGTTTCATGAAAATCGACGTCAAACCCCATCGCCGTGAAGGCGGGTTGCGCCATCAGGCTTGCATGGGTTGAGAGCTGTGTCTCGCCGGCGGCTTCTGCCCGCGCGAGGACCGCACGATACAGACGGCGAAACAGGCCAGACCCTTGCGCAGAGGGGCGGATATAGGCGAAATCGATATAGCCGCCGGGCTCAATCGACATGAAGCCCAGAGCGACACCGTCCTGCTCAGCCATGATCACGTCTTTTCCGCTCAAACGGTCCGCCCAATCGCTGCCAGACCGCACCTTCGGGGCCCAGGCCTCAGACTGCGCGGCAGTGTATTTGGTAGGTCCATTGTGGATCGCGTCGAACATCAGCTCGCCAAGCGCATCATAGTCAGCGGCGCAACCGGTCCGAAGTATAATCTCTGCCATGGCTGTTAAGGGGCTCTCGTAGCGCAAGTGGTTGATTTCGGGGGCACAAGCGGGCACTCGTGTCGCGTTCCACTTCGTCCGTCAAGGAGACGCAATGACTGTTTCTGCCCACCGCCCACGCCGATCCTGTCTCTATATGCCCGGCGCCAATTCACGCGCGCTCGAGAAAGCAAAGACGCTGGCTGCTGATGCTGTGATCTTTGATCTGGAGGATGCTGTGGCCCCGGATGCCAAACTGGAGGCGCGGAGCACGGTCTGCGACGCGGTCAAATCCGGCGGTTATGGCGCGCGCGAAGTGATTGTTCGGATCAATGGTCTCGATACCGAATGGGGACTGGAAGACCTCAAAGCCGCAGTTGAAGCCGGCCCAGATGCGATCCTCGCGCCGAAAGTGATTGATGGCGGCGACATAGACCGCCTCGATGATGCGATGAGCCGCGCTGGCGCCCCGGACGATATGGGCCTGTGGGTGATGATTGAGATGCCGAAAGCCATTCTCAACATTCAAGATATCGCTGAAGCGGTTGGCCGAACGCGATTGACCGCTTTCGTCATGGGCACAAATGATCTCGCCAAAGAGTTGCGCGGGGTGAATGACCCGCCCGTGCGGACGGCCTTCCAAACCTCGCTTGGCCTCACCGTTGCCGCGGCGCGGGCTTATGATCTGCTCGCGATTGACGGTGTATTCAATGGGATTGGCGACGAAGACGGCCTCGCGGCGGAGTGTCAGCAAGGCCGTCTGATGGGATTTGACGGTAAGACCCTGATCCACCCATCCCAGCTCGCAGCGGCCAATACAGTCTTCGCGCCAGCAGAGGCGGATGTCGACCAAGCCAAAGCGGTGATCGAGGCGTTCGCCGACCCGGCCAATGCGGGCAAAGGCGTGCTAAAGGTGAATGGCAAGATGACTGAGCTTTTGCACCTCGAAGAAGCGCATCGCACGGTTGCCGTCGCCGACGCCATCGCGGCGATGGAAGCGTGAAGTTTAGAAGACGCGCGGCCCGGTTGATCAGCTCAAATTCTGGCTTGAATCAGTCGAACGCCTCATAGTGGTGCACCCAGCACGCCTCGACATATTTCTCCATGCCAGGCGGAATGTGTGCTTGGTTCCAGTCCTCGCCAGCAAAGGCGATTAGACTGCGCTCGTCTTTCCACGTGGACACCATAACATATTCGTCAGGGGCATGTTTGGTCGGCTTCCCAATGGTAACGGACAGGAAGCCATCTTGGTCGCGAACCGCATTGACTGAAGTCGATTGAAAAAGCGGCTCGAATTCAGCGTGTAACGCCGCCGGCACGCGCACCCGAAATATTCTCACAATACTGGCCATAAGACAGGCTAGTCCGGCAATATCTGAGTGTCCACGTCCAGACGTCTCAGATTGTCGCACGTTTTATCAGCCTCATCCTGAGCGAAGTCGAAGGATCAGGCTGGTTCTTGGGAACCTCGGCCCTTTATCCTTCGACTTCGCTCAGGATGAGGGCCTTATGACCAATGTCCGCATCTGACCCAAAAAAGCCATAACGCGCGACCTTAGCCGTCCAGCGCCGCACGCAGTCAGCTGTCCCGAAACCTGTTCGTGATTGGATAGCGGCGATCTCGTCCGAAATTCTTTGATCCAACCTTCACCCCGGGCGGGGCTTGGCGGCGTTTGTATTCGGCGATGTAGAGCAAGTGCTCGATCCGCTTTACCGTTGCGGCGTCGTGGCCGCGGGCGAGGATGTCGTCGACATCTTCCTCGGCATCGACCAGGCCGCGTAATATGTCATCGAGCACATCATAGGGCGGCAGCGAGTCTTCGTCTTTTTGGTCGTCACGCAGCTCCGCGCTTGGCGGCTTGGTGATGATCCGCTCCGGAATGACCTCGCCGCCTGGGCCAAGCGCGCCGAGCGGGACCGCGGTATTGCGCCAGCGGGACAAGGCGAAGACTTCAGTCTTATAGAAGTCCTTCAGCGCATTATAGCCGCCGCACATATCGCCATATAGGGTTGCGTAGCCGACCGCCATTTCCGACTTGTTGCCGGTGGTCACCACCATATGCCCAAACTTGTTCGACAGGGCCATCAGCGTCAGGCCGCGCAGGCGGGATTGGATGTTTTCTTCGGTCGTATCGGGCTGGGTCTCCGCAAAGGTCTCGCCGAGCATCTCGTCAAGCGCGCCAACGCCAGGGGCGATATTGATCGAGTCATAGCGCACCCCGAGGGCCTCAGCGCAGGCTTTGGCGTCTTGGAGACTCTCATCGCTGGTATATTTGCTGGGCATCATCACACACCAGACGCGGTCTGGGCCGAGCGCATCGACGGCCATAGCGGCGGTCAGAGCGCTATCAATCCCGCCCGAAAGGCCGAGCACGACGCCCGGGAACCGGTTCTTGTTCACATAATCGCCGAGCGCCAAGGTTGCTGCGCGGTATTCGGCTTCCCAGCCTGCGGTCAGTTTGGCGGGCTCGTCTGCCGGAACGAAACGATGGTTTTTTCCGTCATAAGTGACGATCGCTGTGCCGGTCACGAAGTCGCCGAGTAATTGATGTTCGGTGCCGTCAAAATCGACGGCATAAGAGGCGCCGTCAAACACCAGCTCATCCTGTCCGCCGACTTGGTTTGCGAACAGATATGGCGCGCCCGTCTTGGCCCAGGCGGAGAAGGTCGTATGTCGCTCGACATTTACTGTGCGGCGCCAGGGCGAAGCGTTCGGCACCAGCAAAACTTCAGCGCCCGCTTCATGCAAAGCTGCAGGCACGCGCGAATACCAAATGTCCTCACAGATCGCGATCCCGACCTTGATCCCGTTAAGCTCGACCAGTTCGTGCGCGCCTTCGCCAGCGTCAAAGATACGCTTCTCGTCGAACACGCCATAATTGGGCAGTTCGCGTTTGTCATAGCGTAAGCGGATCTCGCCATCCTGTAGGAGCAAAACCGAGTTGTGCAGCTTGTCGCCATCGCGCCAGGGCGCGCCAATTAGCATGCCCGGGCCGTCTGTTGTGAGCGC